>JAPUIA010000115.1 GCA_027297435.1 Gammaproteobacteria bacterium
TTTACGTGGGTAAAAGGGGGCACCGGCGGGGCACCAGAGATCGACGTAGTTAAGTCGTTAGGTTAGGTAGTCTGAAATGCCCTAGAAATGGTGCCTGGGGAGAGACTCGAACTCTCACTTAGTTACCTAAACCAGATTTTGAGTCTGGCGCGTCTACCAATTTCGCCACCCAGGCGTTGTTAGTGCCGGGAGGTTCAACTGGCGCTTCACCAGCCAATTTCGCCACCCGCGCGCCCGACGAGCGCGGAGGCGGCGCATGTTACCACCCTTGTACAAAGCGTCCAGCGCATTAGAATGCGCACGCTCAATCATTGGTCGGTAAAGCCAAAAAGCCTCGTCTTAGTTTATATCGAAATATGCCCGGTAGCCTTGGGAAACGTGGCTCAGAGGCTGGAATGGATACTGGTTTATATTCGTTGATATTGGGCAGTATCGACCAGTTTCGTTGGCAATTCCGTTGGCAAAAAAGAATCCGTTAATCGTTTGATTTGCCCAACCCGGCGAGTACACCAGGGACCAAATGGACAGCGCTTGCTCACGACTGAATAGGAAATCACCTACAGACTGACTCCGGCATTGAGACCACCGCCTAACGAGAAGGCAGCCCCGCTTCGGCGGGGTTTTCTTTTCTACCGCTTTCTGTCGCGCCCCATCTCTTCACAGACCCTGCCGTAAAGATAGACAACAGTACGGATTGTCGAGCGGACCTCATAATCGTTCATTGTGCGCACTCCTCGAACCAGGGCTCCTTCTTCTTTAGATGTCCCCCACACCTTGTCTAACCGCTCCATGATTTCGATGAACTCGGGTCTCAGTTCTTCTGGCAGATCGTTTTCCGGGGTTATGTGGCACAAGTTGTCGACTGCCACGCTTTCAAGGCATTGAGCGGGCGTACCGTCTTGCGTTGCAAGATAAGATACTGCTCTGGATAGCTGCTCTGCTCCATACGCATAAGCGTTTATTGGGCGTTTTGTCATTGACTACGAACGAAGAACCAGCCTTCCTGCCGGCAGTAAGCACAACCCTCGCCAGCACAGTCCAAGCATTGCGCCCAGTCGTCAGTTGCTAGGGCACTTCCGAATACGCCGTCACACCGTTTACCACCGATGTTTTCGCTACATTGCTGGTTGATTGAAGTGGCGTTTCGGTTGAACTTTCCGCATTTGGTGCACACGGCTACGGGTAGTTTCACGTTCGAGTCTTTTGAATGCTGGCGTACCGAAGGATACCAAACTGTATTGCGACTGAGCGGGATATGGTGTGTACTTAGGCAGCCCGCGCGAATGGCCGACTAACCCGCCTTAAGAAGAATGGCTTACGATTCGGGCTGGGTGCTTAACTCCATTAAATTAACCCTCGCTTCGGCGGGGGTTTTCTTTGCCTGGGCTACGCCTAACCCAAGGAGACTAACCATGTCTAATCGCAGAAGAGACATCGACCGAAAGAAAAAGCTCGCACGGCGCGAACGTATGCGTGAGCACTACCGTCGCCAGGCCTTAATGGAGGAGATAGAAAATGTCAGAAATAATCGAACACGAACCTGAGCTTCTTGACGCCGTTCTAATCCCTGTGGCGCGTTTCCACGGCCCGACCCGGTAATCCTAGAAACGAGGTAAAGAAGAGCGGTCCCACTAGACAGGGAGCGATGACCGGTTATGGCCGTTCGCGTCGTTTGTGCAGGTAAATCGAGTGACGGCTATGCGAACCGTTGCTGACAAAGCCGTTGAAAGCGGCCAAACGTCGCTAAGTGCCCTTTGCAGACACTGAGCCTAGATGCAACTATGGATGGAAATCTGGCAGGAGCGACCCTCAAGTGGAAGACAATCTCGAATTTGACGATGAAACCTCCCGCTTAGTAGAGGAGTTCAACAGCTCTCAAGGGGCGATAGAGAGGCGTCGCAAGATTATTGCTGCGTTAGCATTGCAAGCCGGTGAAGCAATCCTTGACGTTGGTTCCGGACCTGGCAATCAAATATTCGAAATGTCCTCGGTTGTCGGCCCTGCCGGCCGCGTTCAAGGTTTAGATCCAGCCGAAAGTGCGATTGCGATTGCTTCCAGACGTTGTTCAGGGTTATCCAATGTACATTTCGAACTTGGCGATGTGGCACAACTGCCGTTTGAGGACGGAACTTTCGATGCCGTAATGTCTAGCCAGGTCTTCGAGTACCTAGAGAATGTAGGTGGCGGGCTGCAAGAGATATATCGTGTACTCCGGCCAGGAGGTCGAGTGCTGATCCACGACACTGATTGGGGTGCGCTGCTATGGCGATCCTCTGATGCACAGCGGATGGCGCGAGTAATGGGAGTGTTTGATGGCCACCTGGCAGATCCATATCTGCCTCAGATTCTCGCCCCCAAACTCCGCGATGCAGGATTCAGCGATATCAAAGTAGAGCCCATCGTTCAAGTGGAGACTAAATTTGATCCTGGTAGTGTCAGTGGCGTTCTGATGAAGTTTGTAGTCGGATACGTTGAGTCCCAGGGTGTTTCTGCATCAGAAGCGAGTGCCTGGAAGGAAGACCTCGAGAATCTCGGTGCTACCCGCGACTATTTCTTCAGTTCGAACGAGTACATGTTTACTGGAAGAAAGCCTGGTTAGAGCCTCGTATCCGAGGAAGCCGCTCAAACTTCCGCTTGTGGCCGTTAGCGTCGATTGTGCGGGTTAATCGAGCGTCAGCTAAGCGAACCGTTGCCGACGAATTCGCTGGAAGCGGCCAAAGGTCGCTATGAAAGACGGTATCAAAAAGGGGCTCGTCACGCGCAACGTTGTTGAATTGGTCGATGCGCCGAAAATCAGACGCAAGAGAGTTGAAGCTTTCGACGCTGAGCACAATCAGCGGTTGGTCGATCTATTCAGTGGGGAGATGAAAACGATCGTCGCGCTCGCTCTCACCACGGGAATGAGGCGCGGCGAGATTGCCGGTCTCAAGTAGGATGCTGTCGGAGATGGTGTGCTCGAGATCAAGCGCACGCTGACCCAGACAAGGGAGGGCTTGATTCTGCGGGACGAGCCGAAAACCGAAGAGAGCTACAGAACGATCACGCTAACCAAGGTGATGGTGAAGGCGCTGCTTAGCCATCGAGCCAAGCAGGCACAAGAAAAACTTGTCGCGGGCAACTCGTATCGAGACCAGGGATTTGTTTTTGCCCACTACAATGGGGAGCCAGTCAAACCTCCACAGATCACCCATATGTTTTCCGAGGGAGTGAAGGGAACCGATTTCCATCTTACGTTTCACGGATTGCGCCATTGCCATGTATCACAACTCATCGCTGCGAACGTGAACATCAAGACCATTCAAAAACGGGTAGGGCACGCGAACATCAAGACAACACTAGACACTTACGGGCACCTGCTTCCTGGTATGGATGAGGCAGCGGCTGAGGCCGTCGAGGGCACAATCTCACTGTAATGTTGGCACCACGTTGGCAAGATCGGTGCAAAGCCAGGTAACATAAGGCGTTTCATTGGTCGGTAAAGCCAGTGTACAAGTCCGACTTCTCTTACGAGTTGCCACAAGCGTTGATCGCGCAGGTGCCTGCCGAACCACGCGACGCAAGCCGATTGTTGCGGGTCGGTGCGGACGCGTTCGAACATCGCCTATTCCAAGATCTCCCGGATCTTCTCCGGGCGGACGATCTGCTTGTCGTAAACAACACCAAGGTCGTCAAGGCGCGTTTGCATGGCACCAAGGACAGCGGCGGTCGGGTCGAGATCTTGGTGGAGAGGGTCTTGAACACGACCGAGGCAACTTGCCAGGTGCGTGCGAGTAAGCCGCTCAAAGCCGGGCGCATCGTATGGGTGGCCGGGTGCGAGATAGCCGTCGTCAAGCGCTCGGGCGAGTTCTATCACTTGCGTTTTCCGTCTGGCGTATTCGACTTTCTCGCTGCCCACGGTGAAGTGCCCTTGCCACCCTATATTCGGCGTGAACCGAACGATGACGATGCCAGCCGGTACCAGTCTGTGTTCGGCTCGGTACCCGGCGCGGTTGCCGCACCGACCGCTAGCCTGCACTTTTCAGAAGCGGTGCTGAACCGTTTGCAGACAAAAGGCATCGAGATAGCAGAGCTGACCCTGCACGTGGGGGCAGGTACGTTTCAACCCGTGCGCACGGAAGATCTGTCCCAACATCGCATGCACGCTGAGCGGTATTGCCTTGCCGATGCAGCGATGCAGAAAGTTCGCGCCTGCCAACAACGTGGTGGCAGGATCGTCGCGGTGGGTACGACGGTCGTACGAACGCTGGAAGGCATCGCTCAAGCATACGGATGCCTGCGGCCTGGTTCGGGAGAAACTCGGCTGTTCATCACGCCGGGGTTTGCGTTCAACGTGGTCGATGCGTTGCTGACAAATTTTCACTTGCCGGAGTCGACCCTTTTGATGCTGGTGTGTGCGTTTGCTGGTCATGGCCGAGTGATGCGTGCGTACGCGACGGCCGTCCGCGAACGCTACCGGTTCTTCAGCTATGGTGACGCCATGTTGCTCGAACGCTCGGCCGATCCGAAAAATGTTTGAACTCCTTGCGACCGATGGTGCGGCGCGGCGCGGCCGTCTGACCACTGTTCACGGCGTCGTCGAGACGCCCGTGTTCATGCCGTGCGGTACCTACGGTACGGTGAAGGCGATGACGCCGAAGACTCTCGAAGAGGTCGGTACGCAAATCTTGTTGGGCAACACGTTTCATTTGCTGCTGCGCCCTGGAGATGCGGTCATTCGCGACTTGGGTGGGCTTCACGGGTTCATGCATTGGTCACACCCCATTTTGACGGACAGTGGCGGCTTTCAGGTTTGGAGCTTGGGCGATCTTCGGGAGATTTCGGAGGACGGGGTACGGTTCAGGTCACCCGTCGACGGCGACCGTGTCGAACTGACGCCCGAACGGTCGATGCAGGTACAACAGAACCTGGGCGCCGACATCCTCATGGTCTTGGACGAATGCACGTCCTTTCCGGCAACGTATGAGGCGGCCGAGGCGTCCATGCAGTTGTCGCTGCGTTGGGCAGGGAGGTGCAAAGAGGCCCATAACGGCAGCGGCATGTTGTTTGGCATCGTGCAGGGTGGCATGTACGACGAATTGCGGAAGCTGAGCTTAGCTGGGCTGGAAGCGTTGGACTTCGACGGTTACGCGATAGGCGGATTGTCCGTCGGCGAATCGAAGAGCGCGATGGATACCGTGCTGCGCGGGCTCTTGCCCAATATGCCGGTCGAGCGCCCGCGCTACCTCATGGGTGTGGGTACGCCCCAGGATCTGGTGCGTGGCATTGAACTCGGCGTAGACATGTTCGACTGCGTCCTGCCGACGCGCAATGCGCGCAACGGTTATCTTTTCACCAGCACCGGCACCTTGAAGATTCGCAATGCCCAACACAGAAACTCGGATGAGCCCGTTGATGCGCAGTGTGATTGTTATACGTGTGCCAATTTCTCACGCGGCTACTTGCATCATCTGGATCATTGCGGGGAGATGTTGGGGCCGATATTGATGACGCAGCACAATCTTCACTACTACCATGCACTCGTTGCACGATTGCGCGGTTCTATCGAAACGGGTACATTTCGCACCCTCATCGAGACCCTGCAATACGATTGGACCTCACAAAATGAACCTGTTTGAAACTACGGCCTACGCAGCCGAAGAGGGCGGCCTGGGTGGTGACTCCGGCCTCATAAACATATTGTTCCTTGGCGGCTTCGTGCTCATCTTCTACTTTCTGCTGATACGTCCTCAGAGCAAGCGTCGCAAAGAGCAGCAGGCGTTGATGTCGGGTCTTGCCAAAGGCGATGAGGTCGTCACGTCGGGTGGCGTCATTGGCCAGATCAACAAGGTAGAGGACGATTTCGTCAAGCTCCAGGTGGCGCCCAACATCGAATTACGGGTGCAAAAAAGCGCAATCGGTGCGACGTTGCCAAAAGGCACGTTGAAATCGTTGGATGAGAGCTAACCGTGGCCAACGGCCGCGGTTCGGTGGGCGCAAGCCTGCTAGGCCTGCCCAAACCTAAACAGCGCGCGCCCAACACCCATTCCCCCGGCCGCTATCTATTCATCCTGATCGTCGTCCTCATCGGCGCGATCTACGCGGCGCCCAACGCCTTCCAGCCCGATCCGGCGCTGCAGATAAAACCGGAAGATACCAGGCTAGAGGTCGGTCAAGACTTGCTGGATCGAGCCGTGAGTGCGTTGTCCGATGCCGGCGTTACCGTGACCGGGTCTGAGATTTCCAACGGATCGGTGTTCGTGCGCCTCGAAGACGATGAAAGTCAGCTGCGCGGGCGCGAAGTAGTCACTCGCGCGCTCAACAGCATCGACGAGCAGTACGTCGTTGCCCTGACACGTGCCTCCACGACGCCGCAGTGGTTGCGGGACATAGGCGCGCGCCCCATGTCGCTCGGTCTCGACCTCTCAGGGGGCGTGCATCTGCTCTTGCAGGTCGACATGGCTAAATTCATCCAAGATCGCATGGTGAGCAATCAGGAAACCGCTCGCGATGCGCTGGTTGACGCGCGGATTCGCTACGTTGGGCGAGATTGGGTCGATGGCGATCGGCTGACCATACCGTTTCAGTCGCCCGCCGGGCGCGATCAAGCAGCCGAACTCTTGAGTGATCAGTTCGATGGATTCACCGTCGACAGCACGGACGTCGATGGTCGTCCAGTGCTTGTGTTCACGATGATCGGAGATTTCTTGCGCGAACTGGAAGATGCTGCCATCTCGCAGAATTTGCAGAGTCTGCGCAATCGTGTGAACGAGCTTGGCGTCTCGGAACCGCTGGTGCAGCGCCTCGGCCGCGAACGCATCGTCCTGGACTTACCTGGCATCCAGGATCCTGCCGAGGCCAAGCGGATCATCAACAAGTTTGCGAACCTGGAATTCAGGTTGGTGGCGTTGCCGAACGCAAGGGCTGCACAGACGGAGACCTATCCATACGAGGGCGCGCCGATCACGTTGATGCGCAAGAACATCGTCACCGGCGACCAGGTGACCAATGCCACGCAAGGCTACGACCCGGACACAGGACTGCCGCAAGTCAACATTCGGCTCGACAACGATGGTGGCATTCAGATGAACAACGCCACCAAAAACAATATCGGCAATTCGATGGCCATCATTTTCATCGAGCAAAAACCGCGTAGCCGCACGACGATTGTCGATGGCGAAGAGGTCGTGGAGCGGTTTTCCGTCGAAGAAAAACGCCTCATCAGCGTCGCGACGATTCAGGGCGCTCTCGGCTTCAATTTCCGCATCACCGGATTGCAGATCGGAGAGGCGCGCGATCTTGCGTTGTTGCTGCGCGCCGGCGCGCTGGCGGCACCCATGTACATCGTCGAAGAGCGCACGGTGGGTGCCAGTCTCGGTGAAGAAAACATCGAGCGTGGCCAACAATCGGTCGTCATCGGTTTTGTGCTGGTGATGATCTTCATGGTGTTTTACTACAAGGGTTTCGGTTTGGCGGCCGATATCGCGTTGACCGCCAACCTGATGTTGTTGATGGCCGTGATGTCGGTATTGGGGGCGACACTCACGTTGCCCGGGATTGCGGGCATCGTGTTGACCGTCGGGATGGCCGTCGACGCCAACGTACTGATCTTTTCGCGTATCAAGGAAGAACTCAAAGAGCATCCCCCCCAACAGGCGATTCAAGCGGGATTCGATCGGGCCATACTGACCATTCTCGATGCCAACATCACGACTTTCTTCGTTGCGATCATCTTGCTCTCGATCGGCAGCGGGCCGGTCAAAGGTTTTGCCGTGACGTTGGCCGTCGGCATCGTGACATCGATGTTCACTGCCATCATGGGTACGCGCGCACTCGTCAACCTCATGTATGGCGGACGCACATTGGAGAAGCTGCGGATATGAACCTGCCGATAATCGATTTCATGGGTAAGCGCAAAGTCGCGGGGTATACGTCGATCGGGTTGCTCGTTCTGTCATGCTTGTCATTGGCGGTCAGCGGTCTCAATTTCGGCCTCGATTTCACCGGCGGGACGTTGGTCGAGGTGGGTTTCGAAGAACCGGTCGATCCGGAGACGGTGCGCGGCCAACTTGCCCAATCGGGATTTTTCAACGGCGTGGTGCAGCACTTCGGCACCGACCGCGACCTGCTCATTCGTATGCCGCCGCAACGCGGCGACGACCAGGCGACGATGGGCGACCGCATATTCGAGAGCATTCTCGAGCATCACCCCAATGCGGACAGGCGTCAGTCGAACTTCGTCGGTCCGGTGGTTGGAGAAGAGTTGGCCGAAAGTGCGGGGCTGGCGCTTCTGGCAGCGCTCGGCGTCATCATGCTGTATATCCTGTTTCGCTTCACGAAGCAGTTTTCCGTGGGCGCAGTGGCCGCGCTCGTACACGACGTGGTCATCGTGTTCGGTGTTTTCTCGGTGTTGCAATGGACGTTCGACCTACCGGTGGTCGCAGCGTTGTTGGCGGTGATCGGCTACTCGTTGAACGATACGATCGTCGTCTCGGATCGGATACGCGAGAACTTTCGCAAGATTCGCAAAGGCACGTCCGTCGACATCATCAACACGTCGTTGAATCAGACGTTGGGAAGAACGCTGGTAACGTCGATGACGACGTTGTTCGTCTTGATGGCCTTGGCGATTGCCGGTGGAGAGGGTATGCGCGGGTTTGCTCTGGCGCTCATCATTGGCGTCTTCGTCGGCACCTACTCGTCTATTTACATCGCCTCGAACGTGTTGATTGTGATGAACATCTCTCGCGAAGACCTGGTGATTCCCGAGAAAGAAGCCTCCGACCAGTCGTATCCCTAAAAGCTTCTAAAGATGCGGCCGTATCCCGGCGACCATGGCTTTGAAACACTTGGGGTTGGCAGCGACGATATCACCGCTGTCGAGGTACTTATCGCCACCCTGGAGATCGCTGACGAAGCCACCTGCCTCTTTCACGAGCAGGCTGCCGGCGGCGATGTCCCACCTCTGTAGGCCGATTTCCCAGAACCCGTCTACCCGTCCAGCGGCCGTATAGGCGAGGTCGAGGGCCGCAGACCCTTGCCGGCGAATGGCCAGGCACTCGCGCGTCATGTGTTTCATGATGCCCATGTGGACGTCGAACCGGTCCATGGCGCGTGGCGGGAGTCCGGTACTCAAGACGGCTCCGCTCAGGCGCCGAGTCTTGCTGACGCGAATACGTTTGCCGTTTAGATGCGCACCGGACCCGCGACTGGCGACCCACTCTTCGTTGCGGACCGGGTCGATGATCACCCCGTGCTCGATGTGGCGACCCTTCCTGAGCGCAATGGAGACGCAGAAGTGGGGTATGCCGCGAAGATAGTTGAGCGTGCCGTCGAGGGGATCGATGATCCAGGTGAATTCGTCCGATTCCGAGGTGACGCTCAACCCGTGCTCTTCGCCCACGATGGCGTGGTCCGGGTAGGCCTTGTGCAGAACCTCGATAATCGCTGCCTCCGATTCACGGTCGACGTTCGAAACGAAATCGTTGGGCGCTTTCTCTTCGATCTTGAGTTCGTCCAAGCGGTCCATGGAATGGAGCAAAATATCTCCGGCCCGTCGAGCGGCCCGAAGTGCCATGTTGGCCATTGCATGCATGGGCGTAGGTGTCCTGTCTGAACAATTCGCATAACCTAACACCATGAGCTTACAGAACATCCGCATTGTATTGGTAGAACCAAGCCACCCTGGCAATATTGGTGGGGCCGCCCGGGCCTTGAAGACGATGGGTTTGTCGCGCCTTGTCGTGGTCAACCCCAAACGTTATCCCGATCCCCAGGCGGAGTGGCGCGCGGCGGGCGCGCAAGACGTGTTGGCCAATGTGCAGGTTCGCGATTGTCTCGAGTCCGCCATTGACGACTGCCATTGGGTGGTCGGTACCAGTAGCCGGCAACGGCGGATTCCCTGGCCTTCTGCCGATGCGACGACGATTGCTCAGGAAGTGCTGCGCCAGGCCGGTGCCGGGGAGGTGGCCGTCCTCTTCGGGCGGGAAACCAGTGGGCTCAGTAACGAGGAGTTGCAACGCTGTCACATGCACCTGCAGATTCCGGCGTTTCCGGACTACCCGTCGCTCAACCTGGCGATGGCGGTGCAGGTGGTGTGCTACGAGATCTACCGCCATCTCAACACAGGCGCGGTCGTCAACACCCAATGGGATCGGCCGCCGGCGACCGTCGGCGCGGTCGAGGCATTGCTGAAGCACCTAGAGCGGCTGTTGGTGGAGACGCAATTCTTGGATCCGGCGAACCCCGGACAGACGATGACGCGGCTACGCCGATTGTTGACTCGAGTCGAACTGGATGCGACCGAGGTGCAGATGTTGCGGGGCGTGCTCACGCAGCTTCAAAAGGCACCGCTAGGCCGATCCGGGCAATAGTGGACCATTTTAGTCGGGTATTGCATACTCGCCTCCCTCACTCTGGCAGCGGCGCCTCTAGGCAGTGGTGCGCGGGGATAAATGACAATGCGCCTGACAACCAAAGGCCGTTACGCGGTTACCGCTATGCTGGACATTGCTCTGCACCGTCACGGTGGACCGGTGAGCGTGGTCGATATCGCCGATCGCCAAGGCATCTCGTCGTCATACCTCGAACAACTTTTCGGCAAGCTGAAGAAGGCCGGGCTGTTGCAGAGCGTGCGTGGTCCTGGCGGCGGCTACCAGCTCAGTCGGGAAGCCGACGCGATCAACGTGTCCGACATCATTGCCGCGGTCGGTGAAGGGGTCGATGCCACGCGCTGTCACGGCGCCGCCGATTGCCAGGATGGCGTGATCTGTTTGACGCATGATTTGTGGACGGACCTGTCCCAGGAAATCGACGCATTCCTGCGCGGCGTCACACTGGCGGCCTTAGTCGATCGCCGCGAGGTACAGTCGGTCGCGTTTCGGCAGGACCAACAGGCACGCGAAAGCGAACGACTCATCGCGACACAACCCGTTTGACCCATGAACAGGGTGGTGTACCTGGACTACTCGGCAACGACGCCCGTCGACCCGAGAGTGGCGCAAAAAATGAGCCGTTGCTTACTGGTCGAAGGCAACTTCGGCAATCCGGCTTCGCGATCGCACTACTACGGCTGGCAAGCCGAGGAAGTCGTCGAAGCAGCGCGTACTCAAGTTGCACGGTTGATCAACGCCGATCCGCGTGAGATCGTTTGGACGTCCGGCGCGACCGAATCGGACAATCTTGCTATCAAGGGCGTTGCCGAGGGTGCGAGCCGGCGTCACATCGTCACCAGTGCCATCGAACACAAGGCGGTACTCGATACCTGCCGCTACCTGGAAACCCAGGGCTTCAGGGTGACTTATCTGATACCGCAGTCAAACGGCGTTGTCACGCCGGAGCAGGTCAGCGAGGCGATTCGGGCCAATACGTTGTTGGTGTCGTTGATGCAGGTCAATAACGAGATCGGCGTAATCAACGACGTGACCGCTATCGGCCAGGTTTGTCGCTCTGCCGGGGTACTGTTTCACGTCGATGCCGCGCAGAGCGCCGGTAAGGTGCCGCTTGACGTGCAGTCTATGGCGATCGACCTGATCAGCTTTTCGTCACATAAGATGTACGGGCCGAAGGGCATGGGTGCGTTGTACGTGCGGCGTGAACCGCCGGTCAGGCTCAAACCGTTGATTCATGGCGGTGGCCACGAACTCGGTATGCGGTCGGGCACCCTGCCAACGCATCAGATTGTAGGCATGGGTGAAGCCTGTGAAATATTGCGCTGCGACATGGATGATGAAAACGCTCGCATTTTGGCATTGCGGCAGCGTCTGTGGTCGCATCTCAAGCAAATACCCGCGACGGTGATGAACGGCGACGAACATCTGCGTTTGCCCGGCAACCTGAACGTCGCGTTTGCGGACATCGATGGCGAGACGCTGCTGCTGGCGCTGGACGATGTTGCCGTCTCGAGCGGTTCCGCGTGTACCTCGGCGAGCGTCGAACCGTCTTATGTATTGCAGGCATTGGGTGTGCCGGACGAACTGGCTCACGCGAGCTTACGTTTCACCGTAGGTCGATTCACGACCGAAGAAGAGATCGACTACGCCGCGCGGCGGGTCATCGAGGTTGTGACCGGTTTGCGTACCAAATCTGCCTGAGAACCGCGCGTCGTAAAAGCTCGCTTCGGGACACGACACTCGTAGTCAAACGCGTATAATACGCGCCCGCTAGAGCGCTAGCGGGCGCCTGCTAGCGCACCAATTCTTTCGAATTCAAATACCTACGGTGCATTGACAGGGTTTACCGGAGAGTTTTATGGCAGTAGAGCGCACGTTGTCGATCGTGAAGCCGGACGCGGTCGCCAAGAACGTGATCGGAGAAATCACCTCTCGATTCGAAAAACATGGATTGCAGATAGTCGCGGCGAAGATGCTGCACCTCGACCGCAGCCAGGTGGCTGGGTTCTACGCCGAGCATGCGGGTAAGAGTTTCTACGAGGACCTGTGTGCGTACATGACTTCCGGCCCGGTGGTCGTCCAGGTGTTGGAAGGGGCCGATGCGGTCAGCGTCAACCGGCACCTCATGGGCGCAACCAATCCGCGTGATGCCGATGCCGGTACGATTCGAGCCGATTTTGCCGAGTCGATCGATGCCAACGCCGTGCATGGGTCGGATTCAGCACAGTCTGCCCAACGTGAAATTGCCTATTTCTTCGACTCCACGGATCTTTGCCCCCGCACCTAGATGACCAATCTATTCGACTATGACCGGGAAGGGCTGGAAGCATACTTTGTCGATGCTGGGCACAAGCCGTTTCGCGCACGACAGGTCATGAAGTGGATCTTTCATCGGAACCAGCTCGACTTCGACGCCATGACGGATCTGTCCAGGGACTTGCGTGCCTGGTTGCGCGAGGACGCAAACCTCGCATTGCCCGAGATTGTCGAGCGGTTCGAGTCGACCGACGGTACGATCAAATGGCTGGTACGTGTCGGTAACGGTAATAGCGTTGAGACCGTACTCATTCCGGAACGAGGACGTAACACGCTATGCGTGTCGTCACAGGTGGGATGCGTGCTGGACTGCAGCTTCTGCGCTACAGGCAAGCAGGGCTTCAATGGCAACCTGTCGACCGCTGAGATCATTGGCCAGCTTTTGCTCGCGAACGCAGAGCTCAAAGCGCGAGGCGAGGCAGTCACCAACGTCGTGTTGATGGGCATGGGCGAACCATTGTTGAATTTTGACGCGGTCGTGCGTGCTACAAATCTGATGACGGATGACCTTGCTTATGGCATCTCGAAACGCCGCGTAACGATTAGTACCGCCGGCGTCGTACCGGCCATTTACGAACTTGCCAAAGTCACCGATGTCTCACTCGCTATCTCACTGCATGCGCCAAACGATGCGCTACGAAGCGAGCTGGTGCCGATCAACCGAAAGTACGGAATCGCCGAGCTCATCACGGCTTGCAACCACTACATTGGCAATCTTGGAGAAAAGCGTACGTTGACGATGGAGTACACGTTGATGAAAGGCGTGAATGATGGCTTGGAACATGCGCGCGAGCTTGCAGATCTGTTGCGCCACGTTCGTTGCAAGATCAATCTGATACCTTTCAACCCGTTCCCTGCGTCGGGCTACGTTCGACCGGATGTTTCAGCCGTACGAAGATTTCAAACGGTTTTACTGAATGCCGGTTTCGCCACGATGTTGCGGACGACGCGCGGCGAAGATATTTCCGCCGCGTGCGGTCAACTCATCGGTAAGGTCCAAGATCGAACGAAACGACAAACGCGTTATCTGGCGCGGGTCAGAGCTGAGGAGCTTGCATGATGCAATTGACGATGCGCCACTTCTTGTTGCCTGTACTTCTTTGCACTTTTGGGGTTGCCGGGTGCATTACCGAGACCACGGGCGGCCTGCCCCCGCCGGCTTCGGACGAAGACCGCGTGAAGGCGCAGCTCGACCTGGCTCGAGGCTATCTGGCGCAGCGCGATTGGTGGCGAGCCCGTGGGCCATTGACGACCGCCTTGGAGATCGATCCACGCTCGGCTGAGACCCATGTACTGTTTGCCGTTTTGTACGAAAACGAGGACGAACCAATCGTCGCCGAGCGGTACTATCGACAGGCGCTCAAACTCAAGCGACACGATTCTCAAGCACTCAACAACTACGGCACCTTTCTATATGGACGGGCTCGTTATGACGACGCGTTGGTGCCACTGCGGAGGCTGGTGCAGGACACCGAGTACCATCTTAGAGCACAAGCGTTCGAGAACCTCGGACTCACCGAGTTGCGGGTGGGCAACTTGGACGCGGCCAAGGCCGCGTTTCTGCGGTCGCTCAACCTCAACTTCGAGCAATCGCGGAGTAGTCTGGAACTCGCGGACCTCCATTACGCCGAAGGCGACTATACGGCCGCCGAAGATTACTACCAGGGTTATCTCAATCTGGCGCCACAAACCGCTCGCAGCCTCTGCCTGGGCATCAAGCTTGGCAAGGTTGCCGGCGATGACAACCAAATAGCAAGCTATGGAATGGCGCTAAGAAACCTGTACCCACAGGCTGCGGGTCAGTGCACCTTGCCTCGTGAGTGAATCCAAGCACGATCCGGGTGCTGCGTTGAAAGCGGCACGCAAGGCAATCAACGTTTCCGCGCGAGAGATCGCGGATGCGTTGAACCTGCCCGTGCGTGTGGTCGAAGCCATCGAGGACTACGACGCCGAGAATCTGCCGGCCCCGGTATTCACCCGCGGCTACATCCGCGCCTACTCCAAGTTGTTGGAGCTCGACCCCGAACCCATTGTCCTTGGTTACGAATTTGACGAGCCGTTACCGAAACCGGTGCCTGAAGGCCGCTTCGAGGTAGTGAAACCGGTGTTCGATCGTAAGCAATTGATGATGCTTGTTGGCGGTGCGCTGGTCGCGTTGGCTCTTCTGGTTTCACTGATCATGTGGCTGTGGTCGGATACCTACGAATCGGTCACTGACCGAGTGGAAGAATCGCCAGTCGCAATCTTGGCGAATGCAACCTCTGTGGATAGCCCGAAGGCAACGCCGGAACCGGCCGTAGAGACGCGGCCGCCGACCATCGACGATACGTTAGTCGAACCGATTGTGATTGCCGGTGCGCCTGACGACCGCGGTTACGGCAGACGTATAACTGAGCTTGGCGATGACCAAATGTGGTTTCAGTTTACGGAAGATTGCTGGGTGGAGATCAAGAACACGGACGGCGCCAACCTCTACAGCGATTTATCTCGTGCCGGACAAGATTTAAGACTTGTCGGACAGGGCCCGTTCCGCATTCTCCTTGGCTATGCGCCCGGCGTGCAGATGCAATACAACGGCGAAGCGGTGTCATTGATGGCCCACACGCGCAACAACGTCGCCTCTCTGGTACTGGGACAATAGGCGTTGGGACAATAGCCGTGCAATCCGTAAGAGGCATGCGTGACGTACTGCCGGAGGAAGCCCGTCGCTGGCGACGCGTAGAGGACGAAATGCTCGCGAAGCTCTACGGTTTTGCCTACGAAGAAATACACATTCCTTTACTCGAGTCGACGGATCTGTTTGCGCGTGGGGTTGGCGAGGCAACTGACATCGTCGAACGAGAGATGTACAACCTCAACGACAGGGACGGGGAGAGCATTACCTTGCGTCCGGAAGGCACCGCCGGTTGTGCGAGGGTATTGTCGGATGCCGGGTTGTTGTACAACCAAACTCAGCGGGTGTTCTATCGCGGTCCGATGTTTCGATACGAACGCCCGCAAAGAGGCCGCTATCGGCAATTTTATCAGATCGGTGCTGAGGCTTTCGGTCTGCCTGGCCCGGATATTGATGCGGAGCTAATTCAACTGGGCACCGTGATGTGGCGCTCTCTCGGGATAGACGACGCAGTCACGCTGGAGCTCAACACGCTTGGGTCTCAAGCAGCCCGGGGCGCATATCGTGAGGCCCTTGTGGCCCACCTGACACCGCAGAAGGATGAATTGGACGATGACAGTCAGGGTCGTTTGAGCACCAACCCCATGCGCATACTCGATAGTAAGTCGGCTGCAACGCAACGTTTGTTGAACGACGCACCGTTGCTGATCGACTACCTCGATCAAGCGAGCGTCGAACACTACGAGGGCTTGAAAAGCCTCCTCGAAGATCTACAGATTGCGTATGTAGAGAATCCAAGGTTGGTTCGGGGACTCGACTACTACACAGATACGGTATTCGAATGGACGACGCAAGCGTTGGGCGCTCAAGGAACCATCTGTGCAGGTGGTCGCTATGACGGATTGGTCGAAGTGATCGGCGGCAAGCCGACGCCCGCAGCCGGATTTGCCATCGGCGTCGAACGAGTGCTACTACTGCATGAAGAGCTGCACCAAGAGGTTCATGGCGAGACGCTGAATGCTGCGGTGGATGTGTACTGTTGCGTGCTTGAACCGCGGTTGCACGGTTGGGTACTCGATTTCGTTCAGCAACTCAGGCAAGAGTTGCCTGAACTGCGGGTGCGCGTGCACGCCGGTGGCGGAAAGTTGAAGAACCAGTTAAAACGTGCGGATCAAAGCGGCGCCGACTGGGCGCTGTTCTTCGGAGAAGAGGAAGTGCAGCACAATCGAGTGGCGGTCAAGCACTTGCGAGAACCGGGTGATCAGGTGGCGATGGAACTTGAGGCGCTGGTCCAGCATCTAACGCCAAAGGAGAATTGATGTCGGATTTCTTGAGCGATGAAGAGCAGCTAGAAAAGCTCAAAAACTGGTGGGAGCAAAACGGTACCTCGCTCATCGTGGGCCTGGTGCTTGCGGTCGCAGTCGTCGTCGGATGGCGCTGGTACGATAGCGCGCGTACTAGCTCAGCACAGGCCGCATCCGATCTCTATGCGTCCTTCATTGCGACTGAAGGCGAGGCGCGCACCGCCGCGGCGACTCAAATCGACGATGAGATCGGGGGTACGAGCTATCAGATATTTTCTCTGTTTTATCGGGCTCGAGACGCTGCCAACGAGGGTGATATCGAAGCGGCAGAAGCCTACCTCAACGAGGCGATTGCCATCGATGCGGCTAATCTACTGAGCGATGTCGCGCGCATACGACTGGCTCGGTTGCTACAGCAGCAGGACAAGTCCGAGGCAGCGTTGGGCGCCCTGTCGGGCGTCAGAGGCATTGGCTTTCGCGCTCAAGTGTTGGAACTGAAAGGCGATATCCATTTGGTTCGAGACGAACGTGAGCTTGCCCACGAGGCCTACACGTCGGCGTCTGCTGAACTCGACGAAAATGAACACAGACCACTACTCGACATGAAAGTGGCAGACACGGCCAACCCCAATGCATCATAAGTGGCTCACGCTCGTGTTCATCAGCCTGTTGGCGAGTGGCTGTAGTTGGTTTACATGGTTGCCGTGGGTCGATGACCCGGAAGGTCCCGACCCCATGGAGCCCGCCAAACTCGTCAAATTTGATGCCGAGATTAGGGTCAAACGGCTGTGGAAAGTTTCCATCGGCGAGGGCTTGGGCAAGAAATACCTGCGCCTCAATCCGGTCATCCTCGCGGATCGCATTTTTGCTGCGGACGGCTACGGCGTAGTCGAGGCTCGGAACCGATTCGATGGCAAGCGAATCTGGCGTGCGCGCGTTGGAGAACTTGAAGGCGGATTCTTTTCGAGCCTGAACTTCTTCGACCGTAAAGACCCCAGCTTTGTCAGCGGTGGCGTCGGCGCCGGCGCCGGATTTGTTCTAGTCGGCACGACGAGCGGCACCGTCGTGGCGTTGAGCGCCGCTGATGGGGCCGAGGTTTGGCGCACGTTTGTCGGCAGCGAAGTATTGGCACGTCCATCGGTCGGAGACGATGCGGTCTTTGTGCAGACTATCGATGGCAGGCTAGTGGCGCTTGAAACGAAAGATGGCAGTGTGCGATGGAGCTTCGACAATCAGGTCCCCGTTTTGACGCTGCGCGGCACCAGTGCTCCAGTCTATGACGATGGCGTGGTCTACGGAGGTTTTGCCAACGGGATGGTGAGCGCGGTGAAAACCGATACCGGCGAACCTGTTTGGGAGCAACGCATAATGCTACCGGAGGGCCGCTCGGAACTCGATCGGATGGTAGACGTCGATGGATCGCCAATGCTCAGTGGCTCACTGGTCTACGCGGTTGCCTATCACGGCATGCTCAAAGCCATGCGGCGTTCGGACGGCAGCCCGATCTGGCAGCGAAAACACTCGAGTTTTCTCGACCTCAGCGAAGGCTACGGACAAATCTACGTCGTCGACGAAACCGATTTGATCATTGCTATAGACCAGCAGAATGCAGAGGAAACGTGGTCGCAGGCGAATCTCTACCGACGCAAGCTCACGAGTCCCGTAGCGTTCAGCAACTATCTCATCGTTGGTGATGATGAAGGCTACCTGCACGTGCTCGCTCAGAGCGACGGACGGTTTCTCGGCCGGCGCAAACTCGACAGCGACGGATTGCGCTCCGCTATGGTCGTCGGCGACGGCAAGACGTTGTATGTTCTCGGCAACTCTGGATCGTTGCAAGCGATTGAGATCGAAGTGAGGTAGCGAGAATGTTGCCTCGGCTCGCGTTGGTCGGCCGGCCCAATGTTGGCAAGTCGACGCTGTTCAACAAGCTCACCCGCCGACGTGATGCGCTGGTCGCAGACGTGCCGGGGCTGACGCGTGATCGTAGGTACGGGCGCACCACCCTCGACGATAAACCCTGCATGCTGATCGATACGGGCGGATTGTTCGGAGAAGACGAGTTTGCGGGGGTTGTCGGAGCCCAAGCAGATGTGGCGCTTGAAGAAGCCGAACTCGTGCTGTTCATCGTTGATGCTCGCGAGGGTTTGACGGCGCTGGACGAAGAGATTGTCGACTATTTGCGCCGCAAAGGCTCCGAGATCTTACTGCTGATCAACAAGATTGATGGCGTGGACGCGACTCAAGCAGAACTCGAGTTTACCCGGCTCGGTTTGGATGCGTTCCCCATCTCGGCGGCGCACAACCGGGGTCTTACGCGCCTGGCGTCTGCCGTCGCGGAGCGTCTCCCGGCGGTTGCATCGGAATCCGATCGTGAGGCGGACGACGGACGGGCATGCATTCGGACCGCGGTGATCGGTCGTCCCAACGTCGGCAAATCTACGCTCATCAATCGATTGCTAGGTGAACAGCGCCAAGTCGTGTTGGATCAGCCTGGCACCACGCGAGACGCTATCGAGATACCGTTGGCCGCGGACGGAGACGACTACCTGCTCATCGACACTGCGGGTGTGCGGCGCAAAGGTCGCGTCGATGAGATTGTCGAGAAGTACTCGGTCGTCAAGAGTCTCGACGCGATGGAACACGCCCACGTCGTGATTCTCATGTTGGATGGTAGCGAAGGCTTGGTTGAACAGGATCTTCACGTATTGCAGTACGCGGCGCGGGCCGGATGTGGAATGGTCATCGCGGTCAATAAGTGGGATGGTTTGTCAGCGGACGACAAACGTGCGCGCAGGGCGACGTTGGACCGTCGTCTCGAATTCGTTCCTTGGGCACCGTTGAAATTTATTTCGGCTTTACACGGTACCGGCGTCGGGAACCTCTTAACTGAGGTGAAGAAGGTATACGAGGCGGGCGCATTCGACGTCGGCACCTCGTTGTTGAATCGGATTTTGGCAGGCCTTGTCGATGCGCATCCGCCGCCCTCGGTGCGAGGTCGCGGGATCAAGTTGCGCTATGCCCACAAAACCGGGGAGCACCCGCCACGAATCGCCGTGCACGGTAACCAGACCCGGTCATTACCAGCTAGTTACCTACGTTACCTGGAGAACGGATTTCGCAAGGCACTCAACCTGGTCGGCAATCCGGTGCGGGTAGATTTGAAAACCGGCGACAACCCCTATGCCGGCAAGCGCAACGAGTTGACGCGCCGCCAGCGGGTCAGTCGAAAAAGAGTCATGCGGCACCGCAAGCGGCGATAACAACTGGGGTCAGAGTAAAGTGCCAGAGTAAACTTACTCTGGCACTTTACTCTGACCCTAGGACTTGCATGACCTGGATTGGGTCTACGCGATTGCCGTTCAGGCTGACAGACCAATGCAGGTGTGGTCCGGTCACGCGACCGGTCGCACCGACCAGGCCGATCAGTTCGCCACGTTGCACCTCTTGACCCTCGCGGACTTCGATGTGGCTCATGTGACAGTACATCGTAATGAGTCCTTGTCCATGGTCGAGAAACACGGTGTTGCCATTGAAGAACAGATCACCCGTCAAGACGACGGCGCCTGGAGCCGGAGCCTTGATCGGCGTGCCGGTCTCGGCCGCGATATCGAGTCCGCTGTGAGGGCTGCGGGGTTGACCGTTGAGGATACGCCGCCGACCGAAGGAACTGGACGTCACGCCGTCGACCGGCTGCAAAAAAGGCGCCAATGCCAAATGGCGGTCGGTAAAGCGAGCGTACTGAGTGCGTTGCTTCGCCGATTCGCGACGAATGCGCACGAGGTCGGCATCAAGGGGATCGACCATGCGTGGGTTGGCGATCGTCAGGTGTTGTTCGGGATAGGCCTTCGATGACACGTTGAAAACATGGGTTTCGACCGCTTCACCGGACTGCAGCATGAGTTCGTAGCTACCGGGTTCGGTGCTGATTGGCACGCCCACGATTGCATGGCGCTGGTAGACGAGCACGGGGTTGCCTTGAAAACGAACGGCATCGACGTCTACCGGCAAACGTAATCGATAGACGCCCCCGGGTACGACTTCAGCGTCTTGGGCATGACTCAACAAAGTAATTGTCAGGCAGCCGATCAAGACGAGGCCGCGCAACGCGGATTCGATCAACTGTCTTCGGCAATCGATTGCAAACGCTCCGGCAGGGGTAATTTTTCTTGAATCGACGCGACTAACACGCCGTCTTGGAGTTGCGCATGGATGATGTCACCGATGTCGACCGCGCCGCTCGAGGTCAGCGTGGCTCCGTCCGGACGACTGACGATGGCGAAGCCACGGCCTAGCGTTTGTAACGGACTGACGGCCTCCAACGTCCTGACGAGCGCAGTGAGGCTCGATCGGGCGTGCACGACGATATGCTGAATCGCTCGATTGACCCGTTCGTCCAGTGCATCGGCGCGCTGCATCAATTGTTGCAAACGATGACTCGGACTCGTCAGGCGGGCGCGCAGCGAACGCAGCCGATAGTCGTACAGTTCCAACGTGGTGCGTGCCGTCTGGACGAGGCGTCCGGTTAGCTGGACCAACTGCGACGCCAGTTCTTCGGCGTCGGGCGTTATCAACTCAGCTGCGGCCGACGGTGTGGGTGCGCGCAGGTCGGCAACGAACTCGGCGATGGTAAAGTCGGTTTCGTGGCCCACGGCCGCTACGGTGGGAATTGGACAGTTGGCAAGGGCGCGAGCGACGGGTTCCGAATTGAACGTGTAGAGGTCTTCAAGCGAACCGCCGCCGCGCGTCAACAGTACGAGATCAGCGTCGAGACGACCCACCCGGCCGAGCGCGCCGAGTATTTGTGATTCTGCATCCGGTCCTTGCACGGCAACCGGTAAAAGTGTCACTCGCATACCCCGAAAACGACGCTCGATGACGCTCAACACGTCGCGGAACGCCGCGCCACTTTGCGATGTGATGATCGCTATGTGCTTAGGATATGCAGGTAATGGGCGCTTGCGTGCTACGTCGAACAATCCTTCTGCAGCCAGTCGTTCGCGCAATGCGTCGTACGCTGCCCTGAGCGCGCCTTCGCCGGCTGCCTCCATTTGATCGACAATCACCTGGTAGTCGCCGCGGCTCTCGAACAGGCTGACCCGGCCGCGCACGATGATCTCTTGCCCGTCGCTTGGCTGTACCTTGGCGAAACGATTGCGGTTGACGAACATGGCGCAACGAATTTGGGCGGTATCGTCTTTCAACGTGAAGTACCAATGCCCCGACCCTGGACGTCGAAAATTGGAGAGTTCGCCACGCACCCACACGAGGTTGAAGCGCTCTTCCAAAAGCACACGCGCCTGGCGGTTGAGTTGCGAGACGCTCAAGATGCGTTGCGCTTCGGGGAGGGCCGACATGCGTCGAGTTTACATGATTGGGACTCGCCGGTAGAATGCCGGTTTTGTGGGGTTGCAAAAATGTTGCGTATCGCCAACGAAGCGCTCACCTTCGATGACGTTCTCCTGCTTCCTGCTCATTCCCAAGTTCTCCCCTCCGAAGTTTCGCTCAAAACACGTCTGACCAAAGGCATCACGTTGAACATCCCGCTGATGTCTTCGGCGATGGATACCGTGACGGAAGCGAGGCTTGCAATCGCCATCGCCCAAGAAGGCGGCATCGGCATCGTTCACAAAAACATGACGATCGATCAACAGGCTCGGGAAGTGCGTGCGGTGAAGAAATACGAGACCGGGGTCATTCGGGATCCGATCACCATAGATCCGATGCGGAGCGTCGCCGATCTGTTGGAATTGACGCAAGAGCACAATATCTCTGGCGTGCCGGTCGTGAAGGGCAATAGGCTCGTCGGCATCATCACAGCCCGCGACGTACGATTCGAAAAGCGCTTGGACGCCAGAATCCAAGATGTCATGACCACCAAGGAACGACTCGTGACGGCCACCGAAGACGCGAGCTTCGATGAGATCACGAACATCCTGCACGAACACCGTATCGAGAAGGTGTTGCTGATCAACGACGCCTTCGAATTGAAGGGCATGGTTACGGTCAAAGACATTCACAAGGCACAAGCGTTTCCGAGCGCGTGCAAAGACGAGCAAGGTCAATTGCGCGTTGGCGCCAGCGTCGGAACGACCGACGATACGGATGATCGCGTCGGGGCCTTAATCGCGGCCGGTGCCGACGTGATTGTCGTGGATACGGCACATGGCCATTCGCAGAAGGTGCTCGATCAAGTCAGCCTCATCAAACAAAAATACCCGAACATGCAGGTCATAGGCGGCAACGTGGCGACCAAGGCGGGCGCACAAGCGCTGCTGTCGGCCGGCGTGGATGCCATCAAGGTCGGTATCGGACCGGGGTCGATATGTACCACCCGAGTCGTGACCGGTATTGGCGTACCGCAGATTACCGCGGTTGCCGACGCGGTGGCCGTAGCCGATGAAGAGGGTGTTCCGGTGATTGCCGATGGCGGCATTCGCTACTCCGGAGATATCGCCAAGGCCATCGTCGCCGGTGCCAGCGTTGTCATGGTAGGCAGCCTCTTGGCCGGTACCGATGAAGCGCCTGGAGAGGTTGAGCTCTATCAGGGTCGAACCTACAAATCGTACCGCGGCATGGGTTCCATGGGCGCGATGGACGACGTGTACGGTTCGAGCGATCGTTACTTTCAGGGGGTCGAGGGTGACGGCCGGAAACTGGTGCCTGAGGGTATCGAGGGCCGGGTCGCTTATCGAGGTCCGGTCAGCCCGATCGTTCACCAATTGATAGGCGGGTTGCGTGCCGCGATGGGGTATACCGGCAGTTGCGACGTGGAAACGATGCGCACCCACCCACAGTTCGTTCGGGTCAGTGCCGCCGGAACCGCGGAAAGCCACGTTCATGACGTGTCGATTACCAAAGAAGCACCGAACTATCCGCTGAGCTAGGCGCTTGACCCGAAGCAACATCCACGATCAGCGGTTGCTGGTCATCGATTTTGGCTCTCAATACACGCAACTCATTGCACGTCGCGTGCGCGAGGTCGGTGTGTACTGCGAGATCTATCCCTTCGATATCGATAACAGCGCACTCGTCGCGTTCGCTCCCAGGGGCATCATTCTTTCGGGCGGTCCCGAGTCGGTAACCGAAGGCGCGACACCGCGCATTCCGGAGGGGTTGCTGGATCTCGGCGTACCGGTGCTCGGTATCTGCTACGGCATGCAAGCGATGGCTGTCCAACTCGGAGGCGCAGTCGGTGGCTCCGATGTGCGCGAATTTGGCCACGCGGTGGTCGAGATAGCGAGCAACTCGCGTCTACTCCAATCGCTCGATCTGGACTTGAATCGTGGCTTGCCGGTGTGGATGAGCCACGGGGACAAGGTGTTGAGCGCACCGAACGGTTTCAACGTCACGGCGTCGACAGCGAGCACGCCGATCGCGGCAATAGAGCACACTGAGCGACCCCTTTTCGGCTTGCAGTTCCACCCGGAGGTGACGCAGACCCAGCAAGGGGTGGAGATTTACCGACGTTTTGCAATCGAGATCTGCGGTTGCGACGGCGTGTGGACGGCCGACCATATCGTTACAGACGCCATCAACCATATACGCGATCTGGTCGGCGACGAGAAAGTCTTGCTCGGGCTTTCCGGTGGTGTCGATTCAAGCGTCGTCGCGGCAATGTTGTCGCGGGCGATCGGCGATCAACTGACCTGCGTGTTCGTCGACAACGGGTTGCTGCGCAAAAATGAACGCGATGAGGTGGAGGCCACGTTCGCACCGTCGAACACGTTCGATGTGAAGTTGGTGACCGTGGATGCGCAAGACGAGTTCTTGGATAGGCTCAAGGGCGTAAACGATCCGGAAACGAAACGCAAGATCATTGGCAACACGTTCATCGATGTATTCGAACGGGAAGCTAACAAGCTAACGGACGTTGCATGGTTGGCCCAGGGCACGATATATCCTGATGTGATCGAATCAGCGGCCAGTCAGCACGGCAAGGCGCACGTGATCAAATCTCACCACAACGTGGGCGGCTTACCCGAGCGCATGGCGCTGAAGCTTATCGAACCGTTGCGGGAACTCTTCAAAGACGAAGTGCGAGAAATCGGTTTACACCTCGGGCTTCCGCGCGAACTGGTGTTCCGCCACCCGTTTCCCGGACCGGGGCTAGGTGTCCGCATCTTAGGTGAAGTGTGTCGAACTTACGTAGATGTTTTACGCGAGGCGGATGCGATTTTCTTGGAAGAGCTACGGCGTGCCGACTACTACGATCGGGTCAGCCAAGCATTCGCCGTCTACCTACCGGTGAAATCGGTTGGCGTGGTGGGCGATGGGCGGCGCTACGAACATGTCATAGCGCTGCGTGCGGTCGAGACCGTGGACTTCATGACCGCTCGCTGGGCCCAATTGCCGTACGCGCTGATAGAGCGCGTGTCTAACCGCATCATGAACGAAATCTCCACAATCTCGAGAGTGGTTTACGATGTATCGAGCAAGCCGCCTGCGACGATCGAGTGGGAGTGACAGACTCAGTGCCTGTCGACGAGCGTTGGATGCGGTTGGCATTGAAGTTGGCAGAGCAGGCGGCGATGCGCGGCGAAGTGCCGGTGGGCGCCGTTGTTACTGCCGAAGTGAATGGTGAGTCGACATTGCTGGGCCAAGGTTCCAACCAAGTCATTCGAAGCCGTGACCCGACGGCGCATGCCGAACTTGTCGCACTGCGCCAGGCAGCATGCGCAAACGACAACTATCGCCTACCGGGTACGACCCTATATGTCACGGTCGAGCCCTGTACGATGTGTGCCGGAGCGCTCGTCCATGCACGCGTCGAACGACTGGTGTTTGGTGCGCGCGAGCCGCGCACCGGCGCGGTCGTGAGTTGCGATGCCGTGTTGTCGAGCGGCGCACACAATCACAAGGTCAAGTTCGTTGAAGGGGTGTTGTCGGACCCCTGCGGCCGTCTAATCACGCAATTCTTTCAGGAGAAGCGCCGGTGACCGAAGTGCTGACGCTTGATGGAGGACCTGCGTTGTCGAGCTTTCGGCTCGAAAAGTTGGGCCGAGGCCTCTATGCCGAGTACGTGCATCTCATAGAGATCAGCGCGCCGCTCACACCCGCCGCCATCGAGCAAGCCGAAGCGCTGCTGCGTTATGGTCCCCGACTGGACTTGCCGCCGCGGGTTGGGGTGCGCCGTATGACGGTCGTTCCCCGGCTTGGCACGATCTCGCCGTGGTCTAGCAAGGCCACCGATATTTTTCGCATTTGCGGGTTCGCAAACATTCGACGGGTTGAGCGGGGTGTTCGTTGGTTTGCCGCTTCCGAACTCGCAGATCCCGAAGCGCTGTACGATCGCATGACCCAAAGGGTGATCGTTGAGGCCGATTTTGCATCGGTCTTCAGAACGCTCGACCCGCAACCGTTGAAGCGTGTGGCCGTATTGACGGAAGGTAGCTTGGCGTTGCGACGAGCCAACGAGGATCTAGGGCTCGCGTTGTCCGCAGACGAAATCGTTTATCTGGAAGAGGCCTATCGCGGGCTCGATCGGGATCCGACAGATGTCGAACTCATGATGTTCGCGCAAGCCAATTCGGAGCATTGCCGTCACAAGATATTCAACGCGACGTGGACCGTTGACGGCGTGGCGCAGGATCTGTCGCTTTTCGACATGATTCGCAACACCTACAAGCAGATCAATGGAGCCGGCATCTTGAGCGCCTATGCCGACAACGCTGCGGTGATCGAAGGCTACCGCAATCAGCGCTTCATGGCCGATACCGTGAGCCATGAATATGCCTACACCGATGAAGACGTGCACGTGTTGATGAAGGTCGAGACTCACAATCATCCGACCGGCATCGCCCCATACCCCGGCGCGGCAACGGGGTCCGGTGGCGAAATTCGCGACGAAGGCGCGGTGGGTCGTGGCTCCAAGCCCAAGGCAGGACTCACCGGATTCAGCACCTCGCACCTCAACATTCCGAATTATCGCCAACCGTGGGAACTCGCTACGGGAAAACCGGATCACATGGCATCGGCTTTGGACATCATGTTGGAAGGACCGGTCGGTGCTGCCGGGTTCAATAACGAATACGGGCGGCCCGCGCTCGCGGGTTATTTCCGGACCTTCGAGCAGCGCGACACGACGGATGGCGACCGGGTTCGCGGCTACCACAAGCCGGTGATGATCGCCGGTGGTGTCGGCACGCTGCGCGGTGAACACGTTCATTCGCTGGATTTTCCAACCGGCACGCAACTGGTTGTGCTCGGTGGGCCGGCAATGCTGATCGGCTTAGGCGGCGGGGCCGCCTCGAGCATGGCCTCGGGTGCGAGTTCTTCGGATCTCGACTTTGCCTCGGTGCAACGTGACAACGCGGAGATGCAGCGACGTTGCCAGGAAGTCATCGATGCGTGTTGTGCGCTAGGTGATGATAATCCGATTTTGTTGATTCACGACGTAGGTGCCGGTGGGCTTTCCAATGCGTTGCCGGAACTCGTGAAAGACGCAAGCTCAGGGGGACGTTTTGAGCTGCGGCGTGTGCCTAATGCCGACCCGGGTATGTCGCCGCTCGAAATTTGGTGCAACGAAGCCCAGGAACGCTACGTGTTGGGTATTGCGGCGGATCAGATCGACTCGTTCGAGTCGCTGTGTGCGCGCGAGCGGTGCCCTTACGCGATCGTTGGTGAATCTACGGCGCAAAAGTCGTTGTTGGTCGCAGACGCAACTTTTGCCAATTTGCCGGTGGATCTACCCTTGTCGGTGCTATTCGGCAAGCCACCCAAAATGCAACGCGCGTTCTCGCGCGTGGCGCGTACGTTGCATGCGCTCGAGATCGACGACGTCACGTTGGATGAGGCGATTGAGCGGGTGTTGTGCTTCCCGGCCGTGGCCAGTAAGCAATTCCTCATCACCATTGGCGATCGGAGCATCACCGGATTGGTCGCGCGTGAGCAACAAGTCGGGCCCTGGCAGATTCCGGTCAGCGATGTGGCCGTGACGTTGGCAGGCTTTCAAACTTACCAGGGCGAAGCGTTTGCGATCGGCGAGCGGTCGCCGCTCGCGCTGATCGATTCGGCCGCCTCAGCACGCATGGCAGTCGCCGAGGCATTGACGAACGTCGTTGCCGCGGATATCGAGTCGTTAGAGCGTGTGGTGCTTTCCGCGAATTGGATGGCGGCAGCCGGCGATAACCAGGAGGAACAGGCACTGTACGATGCCGTAAGGGCTGTTGGCATGGAGCTGTGTCCACAACTCGGCATTGCCATTCCCGTGGGTAAAGACAGTCTGTCGATGCGTACGCGGTGGCAAGACGATGGGCGCGAAAAACAAGTCACCGCGCCGCTGACATTGATCGTGTCTGCGTTTGCCCCGGTGCTGGATGCCCGGAAAACGCTCACGCCCGTACTTAAAGCCGACGACTCCCGTCTGTTGCTAATCGACCTTTCGGGCGGCAAGAACCGATTGGGCGGCAGCACGCTCGCGCAAGTCTACGGACAGCTGGGAGACAGCTGTCCCGATATAGACGATGTCGCTGCACTGCGTCACGCGATCGAGATGACGCTGGCGCTCAATCGTGAGGGGCGTTTGCTGGCGTATCACGACCGTTCGGATGGTGGCCTGCTTGTCACCCTCGCGGAGATGGCGTTCGCCGGTCGGGCCGGATGGGATATCCATATCGAAAATGAGGACCTGTTGGGGTCGTTGTTTTGCGAGGAACTCGGGTTCGTGGTGCAGGTGCGAAACGCCGATGTCGAAACGGTCATCGCTCGCTACGGTGAAAAACGCTGCACCGATTTGGGGGCGGTGACTGGCGATCAACGTTTACGCGTCAACCATCACGGCAAGTTGGTCCATGAAGCACAGCGTAGCGCATGGCAACGTCGGTGGGCAGAGCCGAGCTATAGGATGCAGCGCCTGCGTGACAACCCTGCCTGCGCGGACGAGGAATACGCGTCCATAGACGATGACAACCCGGGTTTCACGGCGGAGCTCGGCTATCCACTCGATGACGACGTGACGTTCAACATCGGCAGCGCAAAACCGCGTATCGCCATACTGCGTGAGCAAGGCGTAAACGGTCAGATCGAGATGGCGGCCGCCTTCGATCGAGCGGGTTTTCAATGTGTCGACGTGCATATGAGCGACCTGTTGAGCGGCGACGTCGACCTATTGGACTTCGGTATCTTGGCGGCGTGCGGCGGGTTTTCGTATGGCGACGTGCTCGGCGGTGGCGGCGGTTGGGCCAAGAGCATTCTCTATCATGAGTCGGTGGGAGAGGCATTCCAGCAGTTTTTCAATTCGGATCGTCTGGCGTTGGGGATCTGCAACGGCTGTCAGATGATGGCGAATCTCAAGTCGCTGATCCCCGGTGCCGAGCACTGGCCGCGTTTCGTGCGCAACCGCTCCGAACAATTCGAAGGCCGCAACGTGTTGATAACCATCAACCCGACCAACTCACCCTGGCTGGATGCCATGGCGGGCAGTGTGATTCCGGTGGTGGTCGCCCACGGCGAGGGTCGTGCCGAGTTCGACGGCGCACAGCACTTCGAGATGCTGAGACAAGCCAACCAGATTGCCGTGCAGTTTGTCGACAACCATCATCGTACTACCGAGTTGTACCCTTCGAACCCCAATGGATCGATGCGCGGGCTTGGTGGGGTGACTGCTGCCGATGGTCGCGTGCTCATCATGATGCCGCATCCGGAACGAGTATTTCGCGCGTGTCAGAATGCCTGGCGTGATTCAAACTGGGATGAGGATGGGCCGTGGATGCGCCTGTTTAGAAACGCTCGCATCGCGCTCCGCTAAGGCGGAACCGGAGGTTCCGCAGCGCAATCTTCGATTGCGCCCTGGACGTTGGGTTTGGTGACGATGATGTCTTCGGTCCGCACCGGAAAGTGTCGTTCGCGTCGATCGGCGAAGTAGTGTCGCAAGGTCTTGCCGACAACGGGGAATGCCAGTTCGTCCCAGGGTATTTCGTGCTCGGCGAACAAGGCGACCTCGAGCGTCTCCTCACCGACGGCGAAGCTGCCGTCAACCAGTTGGGCGCGATAAAAGAGGTACACCTGCGATATGTGCGGCAAGCTGAAAACGGTGTAAAGGTGCGGATTCGCGACCCGTGCTCGTGCTTCCTCCCAGGTTTCTCGGGCGGCGCCTGCAAAGCAGGTCTCGTTGTTTTCGAGAAATCCGGCCGGTAGCGTCCAAGTGTTTTTCCGCGGCTGGATCGCACGTCTGCACAACATGACTCTGTCTTCCCAGATGGGCAGACATCCCGCGACGATCCGGGGGTTTTGGTAGTGAATGATGTTGCACGTCGCGCACACGAACCGCTCGCGCGAGTCGCCCGGCGGTACCTCGAGCGACACCGGGTTCCCGCAATGACTGCAGAATTTCATACGTGGGATTGTATCGCCTCTGACACCTCCCTCGTGTTGAGGGAACCAATTACCCGCTGGTAGGTGGGAACCGCAATACGGCAGGACTTTTGGCCTGACTGTCTGTCCGATAGCTGTCGGGTTCGACCATGCAACGGTGTAAATCGGCGAGCGAACGGCACATCATCTCGGATACGCGTATGCAGGCGGCGAGCGGAGTCGTGGCCTTCTCACATTCCATATCCACCTTGAACTGCAGACCCTTTAGGCGGCGCCGGGCGATTTCGTTGCTGGCGGCGTCGATGACTGCTTCGGTCAGGCTCTTTCGCAACGCTTCTAGTCCTTGAGGGTCGTTACGCGCCATGTCCACGAGCACCTCGAACGCCGGTAGCCTTGATCTCATGTGACTCTAGTTCTTGTCTCCAGAACGGGTACTATGCTTAAGCAGCCCCCAAGGTGACCAGGTCGATGGTGTAACCGTTTTGTGAGCGGGCTGAAAAGAACACTATATAAAACAATAAGATACGAATAATTTCGGTGGAGGAGGAGCAAACCGTGTTGTACCAACTGGAGGATCGCCGCGTGGTGGCCGACGGCGACTATTTCGTCGCTCCATCTGCGGCAGTGATCGGCCGCGTGCGATTGAAAAACAACGTCAGTGTCTGGTTCAACGCGGTCGTCAGGGGCGATGACGAGCCCATCGTCGTCGGTGAGAATTCCAACGTGCAGGATTGTGCGGTGTTGCATACCGATCCGGGTTATCCGTGCATCGTGGGAGACAATGTGACGGTGGGACACCAAGCCATGCTGCATGGCTGTAAGATCGGCGACAATACGTTGATCGGCATAAATGCTGTCGTGTTGACGGGTGCGAAGGTCGGCAAGAACTGTTTGATCGGATCCAACTCGCTGGTGGGGGAGGGTAAGACGATCCCGGATAATTCGTTGGTGCTGGGTACGCCGGGGCGGGTCAAGCAGCTCTCGTCGGAAGCGATTGCCGGTATGCAGCGCAACTACCAACACTACGTGGAAAACGGCACATGGTTCAACACCGCGCTGTCCATTCAAGAGGAGGCAGACCGGCCATGACGTCGATAGGCACGCCGTGCAAGTCCGGGGCCACGCGCGTGATGCTGCTGGGTTCGGGAGAACTCGGTAAAGAAGTGGCGATCGAGTTACAGCGTCTTGGGGTCGAGGTGATTGCCGTGGATCGCTACGCCAACGCTCCGGCGATGCAGGTGGCCCATCGCGCACACGTGATCAACATGTTGGATGGCGCTGCCTTGCGCCAGGTCATCGAGCAGGAGCGGCCGGATCTGGTCGTTCCGGAGATCGAGGCCATTGCGACACCGACGCTCGTCGAGTTGGAAGCCGAAGGCGTGCACGTCATCCCCACGGCTCGAGCAACGCGCTTGACCATGGATCGTGAAGGCATTCGCCGCCTGGCAGCGGAAACGCTGGGGATCGCCACGTCCCCATACCGGTTTGCCGGGACGAGGTTGGAGTACGATGCGGCCATCGCCGAGATCGGCACACCTTGCGTCGTCAAGCCCACGATGTCGAGTTCCGGCAAGGGCCAGAGCCTGGTCGAGGCGCCGGACGATGTAGGCGATGCGTGGGACTACGCCCAAGCGGGCGCACGTGGCGGCGGTGACAAGGTAATCGTCGAGGGTTTCGTCGACTTCGACTACGAAATCACCCTGCTTACCATTCGTCACGACGGTGGCACCGATTTCTGTGCGCCGATCGGGCACCGCCAAGAAAATGGTGACTACCAGGAATCTTGGCAGCCTCAGGCAATGACGGATGCAGCGCTCGCAGAGTGTCAACGGATTGCCGAGCTGGTAACGGGAGAGCTCGGTGGCCGCGGCCTCTTTGGCGTCGAGTTCTTCATCAAAGCGGACGATGTGACCTTCAGCGAAATCAGCCCGCGTCCTCACGACACCGGGATGGTCACGATGATTAGCCAAGATCTCTCGGAATTCGCGTTGCACGCGCGCGCCATCCTTGGCTTACCGATTCCCAATATCCATCAGCACGGGCCGTCGGCGTCAGCCGTGATCCTCGTCGAAGGCACCTCGCAAGACATAACCTTCAGCGGCTTTGAAGCGGCGCTTGCCGAGCCCGACACGCAGATACGCCTGTTCGGCAAGCCGGAAGTGCAAGGCGAACGCCGCATGGGCGTCGCCCTCGCCCGGCGCGCGAGCATTGTCGATGCGCGCGCCGAGGCGACGCGCATGGCGCAGAGCATCACCTATCGATTCGAGGACGGTTAGCCTTCAGGAAGTGGAAAGCTAAGTCGGATTTCACGACTCGAAAACCGTACTCATGGACCAGGCGGTGATGCCGCCGGCATAGCAGCACCAGGTTGTCGAGTTTCGTTTCGCCGCCTTCGGACCAGTGCACGATGTGGTGGCCGTGTGCGCACTCGCTCCCGAGCCGCGCCGTAACCCAATCCAAAGGTACGAGCGAGCCAGGACGCGAGATACAAAGGCCGCCCATCCACCTGCTCGCGTTGGTCGAGTTCACGCAGCAGGCACGACAGTCGATACTCGATGGCGTGTCGCTCTGCCATCAAGAGGCGTATTTCCTTGTAGAGATCGAAGAGTCGATAGCGGGAGAATTCGTCTACCGTATCCGGCGCGACCAGAGCCGTTTCAGCCATGATGTTTGTCCTTCCAGAATACTGTATATATATACAGTATTTGATACTGAATATCAAGTAGAATGTGCCCTACAGACGACATCGGACGTAAGAAATCGGCTCAAGGCGGTGTAAGCGCTTACCTGACCTGGAGTCAGTCAGGTCATTAGCCTGGACCCAAAGGAGACATTCGCGTAGCGGATGTTTCGGGCGTAAAGTTGAACGAATCGAGGCATCTCGCGGGGAAAGGATGCTGACACTTCGACTCTTGCTTTTTCTATTCGTCGCAGCAACTTCGAATGCCCACGCAATCGAGCTGGCGTTTGAAAACATTACTGTTTTAGATCCCGCGACCGAGTCGAGCCAAGCCGGGACCTTGTTGGTTCGAAACGGCCACGTCGTAGGTTTGGTCGATTCCGTTCCTTCCGATTTCCAAGGGCGGCGCATTGACCTTGGCGGACGCTGGGTGATTCCGGGCCTCGTGGATATGCACACACATGCGGGTGGAAACCGCTCGCCCGACGGGCAGATTCAATTCATGACCCCTGCGCAGGTAGCTCAGATTGCTCTGTATGCCGGCGTCGTTGCCTACTTGGACCTTTTCAACGTCGGTGAAGACTTCGTTTTTGGATTCCGCAACGAGCAAAGACAGACAGGGGTCGCGGCAAAGATATATGCGGCGGGCCCTTGCCTCACAGCGACAGACGGTCACTGCACCGAATACGGTTTTCCAACACGCATCGTCAATACACCAGCCGATGCGCGACGCGAGATCGATGAGTTGGCAAGGAAAGCGCCCGATGTCATCAAGGTCGTTTATGCCACTGGGGGTGTCGCCCTTCAACCGACCATCGATCGACAAACGCTAGATGCCGTGGTCACGATTGCGCGCGAGCATGGCTTGAAAACGGTGGTTCACGTGGAATCTTGGGGCGACGTCCGAGATTCCGTGTTAGCGGGAGCTGCTGCAGTCACGCATACGCCGTTTAACACGCCACCTCCGGATATTGCGCCGCTCATGATCAAACACGGCACGGTCCACATTCCGACCCTGGTCGTACAAAACGATATTGTCGGCATCGTTGAAGAGCCAGCCCTGTTGGACGACGAGTTACTCGTCGACGTGGTAATGGGTTCCCTCCTTGATGCCTACCGAGGCAACTATCCGGCGCAGATGGAAGGTTGGTTATCATGGAGTCGTCGACACAAGGAGACCGACGCACTCGCTATCCGTATGTTATCTAGTGCGGGCGTGCCCATGCTCACGGGCACCGACGCCAGCAACCTTGGAGCGTTTCAAGGCTACTCCGTGCACCGCGAGTTGGAGTTGTTGGTGGCAGCCGGTCTAACAAACTGGGAAGCACTCCGGGCCGGAACGACGGCTCCACGAGATTTTCTTGATGGCCGCTGGGGAGTATCCGTTGGGGATGAGGCCACGTTCGTTGTTCTGAATGGGTCGCCACTCGACGATATCCGCAACACCAAGCGCATACACATGGTTGTACAACACGGAACGATCGTCGACCGAAATGCATTGTTGTCTTCGGGGCTCGGCTGTACAGCACGCTCTATTGCCGAGATCGACTTCGAGACACTATCGTGTACTCCCCAAAATCAACCGCAGTAACCCGCTTCTACCAAAGCAGACCTTGCGGCCGCGCATGCGGATTTCCGCCGATACCGTCATCCATCAGCTTACGTAATGACTGCGGCTATGACCCATGAGTTCCCGGCCCTTGGCAAACCCGCCAGCCGTGGCTATAGTTCGTCCCGTGAATCAAGCAACTCGTCAAGATTTTCTCAACCTCGCACTGCTGCTACTGCCGGTGTAGCCGGCATATTCTTTACACATCGGGCTATTGCCCACCCCGACCCCCAGACTAACCCAAGTCATTAGCGAGTAGTGCTATGAGCGAGCAAACCGAAACCCATTCCGGCCGCGCGGCCGGCAAGATGCCCTTCCACAAGTACCGGTCGTTTCGGCCGATCGACTTTCCGGAGCGACAGTGGCCCACCCAAGTCATCACCAAGGCGCCGCGTTGGTGCAGCGTCGATCTGAGGGATGGCAACCAAGCCCTGATCGACCCGATGAACGTCGGCGAGAAGCTGAGGATGTACGAGCTTTTGCTCGACGTGGGCCTTGCTGAAATCGAAGTCGGGTTCCCGGCGGCGTCGCAGCCGGATTTTGATTTTATCCGGCGCATCATCGATGAGGATCGCATTCCGGACGGGGTCACGATTCAGGTGCTGTGCCAAGCTCGAGAAGAGCTCATCGCGCGCACGGTCGAAGCGCTCAGCGGTGCACCGAAGGTCATATTTCATTTGTACAACTCAACCTCGGAACTGCAGCGACGCGTCGTATTCGAAATGGATCGCGATGGCATCATAGACCTCGCGGTGCGCGGTACCCGTACCGTTCGAGAAGGTGTGCGTGCATTGGATGCGGATATCACCTTTGAGTACTCGCCGGAGAGCTTTACCGGCACCGAGCTCGACTTCGCGGTCGAAATCTGCACGGCAGTCGCTGAAACGTGGGGCGCGACGGGCGAGCACCCGATGATCATCAACCTGCCTTCGACGGTCGAGATGGCGACACCCAACATATACGCGGATCAGATCGAATGGTTCGTCACCCACTTTCCGCATCGAGACGAAGTGGTCATCAGCCTTCACACCCACAACGACAGGGGCACAGGCATTGCGGCGACGGAGTTGGCACTCATGGCTGGAGCCGAGCGCGTAGAGGGCACGCTATTCGGCAACGGCGAGCGGACGGGTAATTGCGACCTGGTGACCATGGCGATGAACCTATTTAGCCAAGGGGTAGATCCTGAACTCGACTTCCGCGACATGCCGCGCATTCGCCAAACGGTCGAGGAGATCAACAAGCTACCCATCCACGAACGTCATCCGTATGCGGGTGATCTGGTGTTCACGGCGTTCTCGGGATCCCACCAAGACGCCATCAGGAAAGGCATGTCGAAAGTCGACCGTGACCGCTGGGAAGTACCCTACTTGCCGATCGACCCGGCAGACGTTGGCTCTTCCTACAAGGAAACGGTTCGGGTGAACAGCCAATCCGGCAAAGGCGGCGTGGGCTTCATCCTCGAGGAGTATTTCGGCATCGTGCTGCCGAAAGACATGCTCAGGGAATTCGGCGGTGTCGTGCAGAGATTGACCGAGCGGCTGGATCGCGAAGTAAAGACCGACGAAATCTTTCAAGCACTGTTGGATGAGTATGTCGTCGAAGGCGGGCCGTACCGTTTGGTCGACTTCGACCTATTGATTGGCCGCGAATCGGATCAACGCTGTGTTGCGCGGGTCGAGATCTCTGAACAGCAGATGACGATTGACGGGGAAGGTTCTGGACCGATCGAAGCGTTCGTCAATGGGTTGGTCGAGACGCTCAATGAGCCGATCAACATCGTCGACTACCACGAACACTCGCTTGCGAGGGGTAGTGATGCCCAAGCCATCTGCCTGCTCGCGATCGACAACGGCGAAGGCGGTCGCTGTTATGGCGTAGGCGTCAGCCGTAATACGATCACGGCATCGTTGAATGGCGTGATTTCGGCGCTCAATCGGCGCTGGAAGCCTTCGTGATCTTGAGATTCTTGATGACGTTATCCTTGATCTGCAGGGTTTCGATCAGATAGTCGTCGACGCGCACGCAGAGGTTGGAATCCGGGATGGTCTCAAGGGTCTCGAGTACCAGGCCATTGAGCGTCTTGGGCCCGTTGGTCGGTAGATCCCACTGCAGTGCCCGATTGATGTCCCGTAACACGGCCATGCCGTCGATGAAATAGGAACCGTCGGCTTGCGGTACGATCTCCGGGATGCTGGCCGCGTAGTCCGTCGTAAACTCGCCGACGATTTCTTCGAGGATGTCTTCGAGCGTGACGATACCCTGGACGTCGCCGTACTCGTCCACCACTAGCGCGATGCGGCGTTTCTCGTGTTGGAAGTTGACGAGTTGAGTATGCAGCGGCGTTGCCTCTGGTACGAAGTAGGGTTCTTGAGTGAGCTGCATGAGCTCGGCTTTGCTGATGGATTCTTGGTCTAGATGACGGGCGAGACGTCTGAGGTGCAGCATGCCGAGCACATTGTTGATGTTGTCCTTGTAGATCGGAAGTCGCGTGTGCTGGCTTGTTGCGAGCACCTGTAGAATTTCGTCCATATCGTCATCGATGTCGATGCCGATGATTTCATTGCGTGGCACCATGATGTCGTCGACGGTGACGTTTTCCAGATCCAGAATGCTCAACATCATGTTCTGATACCGGTCGGGAATCTTTGCACCCTCGTCGACCAACGTGCGCAGTTCGTCGGCCGACAGGTGATCGTCTCGCATGTCCGTTGACGGGATGAACGGTCTCACGAGCGCGTTGCTGATGGTGTTGGTGAACCAGACGACAGGCCGCAACAACGTCAAGAGCGGATCCAGGATATAGACCGATGCGAACGCCACCCGCTCGGGTGTGTGCGCTGCGATGGTTTTTGGAGCCACTTCTGCGAAGATGAGAAAAAATGCCGTCAACATAATGGGTGCGAGCACCACGCCGCTGTCGCCGAACACCCGCAAGCCGATCACCGTGCCAATGCTGGCGGCCAAAAAGTTGACGAAGTTGTTGCCGATGAGAATTACGCCCAACAAACGATCCGGACGTCTCAGCAGACGATTGGCTTTGCGTGCCGCGGTGTGCTTCTGCTTGACGAGATGGCGCAACCGGTACCGGTTGAGCGCCATCATGGCTGTCTCGCTGCTCGAAAAATAGGCGGAGAGCACCGTCAGCATGAGAATGATCGCCAATAAGACAGAAGAGGGCAGCTCCGTCAGCGACATCAGCCTTGGTCCAGTATGATCTCTAGAACGAACTTACTGCCGAAATACCCGAGAAGTAACAATACGAACGCACCGAGCACCCAGCGCACCGCCGATGTGCCTCGCCACCCAAACAAGTGTCTACCGACGAGTAGCACGACGTAGATAATCCACGAAGCAGAAGTTAGCACTGTATGGTGTACAACGTGCTGGGCAAACATATTGTCCAAGTAGATGAAGCCGCTGGCTATCGAGATCGTTAGTACTGCGAACCCCGCCCACAACATTGCGAACAACAAGTGCTCCATCGTTTCCAAGGGCGGCAATATGCGCAACATGAGTATGTGGCTTTTGGTGCGGATGTTGCGCTCGATTGTGCCGACTAACACGGCTTGAGCTGCTGCCATCATCAAGACGCTGTACGCGGTGATGGAGATCAAGATATGCGAGGCGAGTCCGGCGGTCATCTCCGCCACGGGCGTAAATCTCGATTCTGCAAACAATGACGCCAACACGGTAATCGCGCCCAATGGGAACAGCAGTACCAACAGGCTATGCACCGGTTGTACAAAGCTCATCGAGACGACGAACACGACCATGATCAACGTAACCAAGCTGGCGACAGCGAACAGGTTGAGATCGATGCCATCGACCGTGTTGATGGCCGCGTAGATGGCGAAACCGTGGAGCACCAGCGCCGGCATGCCAATCGCCGTCAACACCCGCACGGAAAACTCCGCATTGTGAGACATGGTTCGTAACTGCAGAAACGTGCCAAATAAATAAAGTGCGGCGGCTGTAATGCCGGGGATGACGGGACTAATGGACATGCACGCTCGCGCGAGTGTTGGACGCTTCGGTCAAGTTTCGCGGCCTTGCCGCTAGTTTTCAACTGATTCAGCTTACTTTAATGTTGCGAATTGGCGGTTCGGCTGGTTTTGTCACCCGGCTGCTATAATGCTTCCTCGAGCGCGGCGCAGCTAAATTGATGTTTGAAAATCTGTCGGACCGACTCGGTCAAACGCTCAGAGGACTCTCGGGCAAGGCGCGGCTTTCTGAGGATAACGTGAGCGCAGCCATGCGCGACGTGCGCATGGCGCTCCTGGAGGCTGACGTAGCCTTGCCGGTCGTCAAGTCGTTCACCGAGAAGGTCAAATCACGGGCGATGGGCCAGGTGGTTGCCTCGGCATTAAACCCCGGTGAAGCCTTCGTCAAGATCGTGCACGAAGAACTCGTCGAGGTGATGGGCCGGGCCAACGACGCGCTCAACCTGGCGACGACGCCACCGGCAATCGTCTTGATAGCCGGTTTGCAGGGCTCCGGTAAGACCACCACGGTCGCCAAACTTGCGTTGTACCTCAAAGAGCGCGAAAAGAAGCAGGTCGCCGTCGTCAGCACCGACGTCTACCGGCCGGCGGCCATCGAACAACTGGCCACGTTGGCGGCCGAAGTCGGGGCCCAGTTCATTGCGTCGAGTACGGATGAACAACCGCTCGACATCGCCGAACGCGCGGTGGCCGAGGCCAAAACCCGGTTTGCCGACGTTCTGATCGTCGATACTGCCGGGCGTTTGGCGATCGACGAAGCAATGATGGCCGAGATCAGGTCGTTGCAAGCCGTGTTGAAACCCATTGAAACACTGTTCGTCGTCGATGCGATGACCGGTCAGGATGCAGCTAACACGGCCAAGGCTTTCAACGACGCATTGAACCTGACCGGCGTGGTGCTGGCCAAGGCCGACGGCGACGCGCGGGGGGGTGCTGCCTTGTCGGTGCGCGCGATTACCGGCAAACCCATCAAGTTCATTGGTATGGGCGAAAAAACCGATGCGTTGGAGCCTTTTCACCCGGATCGCCTGGCATCCCGTATCCTCGGAATGGGCGATGTTCTGTCGCTGATCGAGGAGGCCGAACGCAAGGTAGATAAAAAGAAGGCGCAACGGCTCGCGAAAAAGATCTCACGTGGTAAGAAGTTCGACCTGGAAGACTTTCGCGATCAGCTGCAGCAGATGGCCAACATGGGCGGTATCACCAGCATGCTCGACAAAATGCCGGGCATGAACCGGTTGCCGCCGGCGGCGCAAGCGCGGGTTGACGATGGCCAGTTCACGCAGATGGCGGTGATCATCGATTCGATGACACTTAAGGAACGGCGCTTTCCGGATGTGATCACCGGTTCGCGCAAGCAGCGCATTGCGAAGGGCAGTGGCACCCACGTACCGGAAGTCAATCGCTTGTTGAAGCAGCACAAACAGATGCAGAAGATGATGAAAAAGGTGACGAAGAAGGGCGGCATGCAAAAGATGATGCGCGCCCTGCAGGGGCAACGGCCGCCCCCGGGGATGCCCCGATAGTCGTTGATTTCTAGTGCCTTTGCATTAGAATACCGCGCCTTTCGGCTCTAGGTTTCAGCTAAAGATGGTCACGATTCGCCTGGCGCGGCACGGCTCCAAGAAGCATCCTTTCTACCACATTACGGTGGCCGATCGCGCGGCAAAACGTGATGGTCGGTTCATCGAACGGGTTGGGTTCTTCAATCCCGTGGCGCAAGGTCAGAGCGAGGAGTTGCGTGTCGATCTGGAACGGATAGACCACTGGCTGGCCGTCGGCGCGCAACCTTCGGAGATGGTTAAGAAGCTCGTCAAACGCGCGCGTCTCTTACCGACCGGAGTGTCAACAGAAGCGCCCGCGGAGGCCTCCGCAGGAGCGCCCGAGGCCGCAGAAGCGGAAGCGCTTCAGGAGGCAGCCGCAGAAGCGCCCGAGGCCTCGGAAGCGCCAGCAAGCTAGCAAGCCGCTCAACGCGCCAGCCAATCATGGAAACGCACGATGACGATGTGGTGATCATTGGCCACATCGGCGCGCCCTATGGGGTCAGGGGTTGGGTACGCGTCGTATCGTATACCGACCCGCCGGAGAATCTGATGGGTTACCGACCTTGGCTGGTGCAACCATCGGGTGCCGATCCTGGTGCCTGGCGATCCATCGAGTGCTCGGCCGTAAAATCGCATGGAAGCGGATTTATCGCGACCTTCGAAGGTGTGACGGACCGCGACCAAGCGCAGGCATTGACGGGGTGTCGAATAGGCGTCGACGCCGAGGCGCTGCCTGCCGTCGACGACAACGAGTTCTATTGGCGCGATCTTATCGGTCAAACGGTGGTGAATCAGCGCGGTGAAGTGCTCGGCTGCGTCGATCGGTTGATCGAAACCGGGGCTCGAGACGTACTGGTGATCAATGGCCTACAGGAGGTCTTGATACCGTTTGTGGATCAATTTGTGACCGAGGTGGACCTGGACAAGCGGGTGATCCGCGTGGATTGGGAAGCTGAGTGATGTGGGTTGGGGTCGTCAGCTTATTTCCGGAGATGATCAAGACCATCGCGGCGACCGGCGTGATGAGCCGAGCCATAGACACGGGCGGGTTGCGGCTCGAAGTATTCAACCCCAGAGATCATGCCGTCGACAAGCGCGCGACGGTCGATGATCGACCCTATGGAGGCGGCCCCGGCATGGTGATGATGGTCGAGCCCCTTCTGGCCGCGATCAACGAGGCGAAGACTCGAGCGCCCAAGGCGCCGAAGGTCATCTATCTGTCGCCGCAAGGTCGCCGTCTGGATCAAAGCGGCGTTGTTGCGTTGGCGGCCGAAGAGAGCTTGGTGCTATTGGCGGGTCGGTACGAGGGCATCGATGAACGGGTGGTGGAGCTTAGCGTCGACGTGGAGCTGTCGATCGGCGACTACGTCCTGACCGGCGGCGAATTGGCGGCGATGGTGGTAGTGGACGCGGTGTGCCGATTCTTGCCGGGCACGCTCGGCAACAGCGAGTCGTTGACGCAGGAATCGCACCTTGATGGATTGCTCGATTACCCGCACTATACGCGCCCCGAGAAGGCGGGTGGGCTGGATGTACCGCCCGTACTGTTGAGTGGCGACCATCGTGCCGTAGAGGAATGGCGTAAACGGGCCGCGTTGCGGCGTACCTGGGAGCGCCGGCCGGACTTACTTGCGAACCGGTGTTTGACCGATGCGGAATTGGAGTTGTTGGAAACCCGGCAAGCGCCCGCCGGACGTCGACGTCCGTCGGATGACGAATGGACGAGTAGGAGATGAACCGTGCGTAGGAACAAAACTTTAGAAGCGCTCGAAAACGAGCAGTTGAAGACCGACGTGCCGGAATTCTCCACCGGCGATACCGTCGTCGTTCAAGTCAAAGTTCGAGAGGGCAATCGGGCGCGGTTACAAGCATTCGAAGGTGTCGTCATCGGCAAGCGTAATCGGGGCTTAAATTCTTCCTTCACGGTACGCAAGATCTCGCACGGGGTTGGCGTTGAGCGTTCGTTCCAGACCCACAGCCCGTTGATTGCCTCGATCACCGTGAAACGCAAAGGTGATGTGCGCAAGGCCAAGCTCTACTATCTGCGTGAACGTTCGGGCCGGTCGGCTCGCATCAAAGAGAAAGTATGAATCTGGGGGTAGGAGCGGCTTGAGCCGCGATCCGATTGGTCAGATGGACAAAGGAAGCCGCGGCAACCCGTCCGAAGGACGGGCAGCCGCCTTCTACCTAAGCGATAGCAAGCCAAAAAGATCCAGCTTGCTAGGCTTTGGGGACCAGGGAGGGGGAGAGAGCAGCCTAGCAAGCTGGTTATGTTCCTATCCCGGGAGAGACGTCCGGTTTAGGCTACACTTCAACGCAACTAGGGGACAGCTGGTGTTATCGTTGAAGCTTGTCCATCAGGTTTGCAGGTTGCGTGCCAACTCGCGCAGAATATTCCCAACAACCCCGCACTTCGATTAAATCTTCGGCTATTTCAGTAACTTACGATAACATCGCACTTGAGTTAGCGATGTTGGTAGCGCGTTGATCGTCGAATTCAGGGTGTCTTTGCAGGTCAGGTCTGGTCAAAAAGTGTCGGTCGGGGCGGATTCGTGACGTCCGATCGAGTCATTGACCAATATATTGACGAAATCTGGCTCGAAAAAGGTTTGAGCGAAAATACCCTCGCCGCCTATCGGCGGGATCTCGACGCCCTTGGGCACGGGCTTTGCAAGCCGCTGCTCGAGGCTACTGAACCCGACTTGATGGCCATGCTCGCCAAACGTTATGAGCAAGGCTATCAAGCGCGTAGCTCGGCGAGGTGGTTGTCGTGCATCAAGGGATTCTATCGCCACAATCTCGCCAAGGGCCGGTCGAAATCCGATCCCGCTGCGCACCTCGAGCACCCCAAGCTCGGTCGGCCGTTGCCGACTTCGTTGTCGGAAAGCGAAATCAAAGCGTTGCTGTCGGCGCCGGAAGTGGAGCGGCCAATCGGGTTGCGTGACAGGGCAATGCTCGAAGTGCTCTATGCGACGGGTTTGCGCATCTCTGAGTTGATAGGGTTGAGCATGGCATCGATCAACCTGCGACAAGGCGTGGTACGGGTCGTGGGCAAGGGCGGTAAAGAGCGATTAGTGCCGGTCGGCCAAGAGGCGCTCAGATGGGTCGTACGATTTGTCGAGGAAGGCCGCGAAGCGCTTTCCGGCGCCGATACTGCCGTATTGTTTCCGAGTCGCCGCGGCCGGGCAATGACGCGCCAGACATTCTGGCACGCGGTGCGCAAGTATGCCGTGAAGGCAGGCATCGACCGCACGGTCTCGCCGCATACGTTACGTCACGCCTTTGCCACCCACCTGTTGAATCACGGGGCTGACCTGCGGGCGGTGCAGATGATGCTCGGGCATGCCGACCTGTCCACAACCCAAATATACACACATATCGCGCAGGCGCGTCTCAAAGAGCTACACAAAACCCACCACCCTCGCGGCTAGGCGTCACCCTCGCCACACAAAAGAGGGATTCCGTGATAGAGAGAGATCTAATGCGTCGCTTCGTGGTCTAAACTACCCGATAATGTGCGATTGGTTCCGGACAATGAGTAGACAGGCAGTGACGAGGCGATGGATCAGATGTTTGATGATGGTCATCGGCGTCTCCTTGTTGGCGCAAGCCGAGGGCGTGTCGGCACAGGCAGAGGGCCTCATGCCAGAGACGGCTCAAGATCTCCCGGATCCGGAACTGGTAGCAAAGCTCAAGGCGCTCAGACCTGACATTCCGATCGAAGCGGTTTTGACAACACCCCTCGAGGGGATCTATGCGTTGGAACTCACAGGCGGAACCGTGTTGTACGGCACTGCTGACGGACGCTACCTGTTCGCGGGTGACATGTACGAGTTGCGGGAAGAGGGTCTCGTCAACCTGACCGAAGACCGACGCACACGCAAACGTAGGGTCTTGATCGACGAGGTCGCAATCGACGACATGGCGGTGTTTCCCGCAGCCGGTGAGCGCAAGGCCGTCATCAATGTGTTTACGGATGTGGATTGCTCATATTGCCGCAAGTTGCATCTGGAGATGGCCGATCTGAATGCGCTCGGCATCGAAGTGCGGTATTTGGCCTACCCGCGTGCGGGCGTCGGGTCACGCTCATATCAAAAAATTGTATCCGCCTGGTGTTCCGGCAATCGCAACGCCGCAATCACCGAGCTGAAGCTCGGCAAGAGCATTCCTGATCGAACCTGCCAGAATCCGGTCGCCGATCACTTTGAGCTCGGCCGTCTCGTCGGTGTGACGGGTACGCCCGCCATCGTTACCGAGGACGGACGCTTGCTGCCGGGCTACATGGCGGCAAGCGACTTGGCCGCGGCTATCGGGTTGTAAGATCAATAACGCTACAGGCGAGTAACATAGGGTTACCGCGTACGCTTTGGGACGCACTAAACACTTGGATCCGCTTCGAATTGGTATCGCTGGGCTTGGCACGGTGGCTCAAGGGCTGTTGGAGATCTTACACGCCAACTCGAGTGAGATTACCCGTCGCGCCGGACGTTCGCTGTCGGTCGTACGCGTGGCGAGTCGCTCGCCAAAACCCTCGGTAGACCTGGGTACAGCCGATTTCTCCACCGATCTCTCTACTTTGCACGACGCCGATATAGACGTTGTCGTCGAACTGATTGGCGGGGAAGACACCGCGTTGCAACTGGTTCGCGATGCCATGGCGCACAAGCAATCGGTGGTAACCGCCAACAAGGCGATTATCGCGCGCCACGGAAACGAACTGGTCGCCGACGCGGGGCGCGAAGGTGTCATGTTGGGGTTCGAAGCCGCGGTAGCGGGTGGTGTTCCGATCGTCAATGCGCTGACCCGCGGAATGGTCGGCAATCGGGTGCAGTGGATAGCCGGCATCATCAACGGCACCTCCAACTATATCCTCACCGCCATGGCCGATCATGGGTCGACGTTTGCGGCGGCTTTACAGGAAGCCCAGGGGCTTGGCTATGCGGAAGCCGATCCGGCGTTCGACGTCGAGGGCGTGGATGCGGCGCACAAACTGACGATTTTGGCGGCCTTGGCTTTCGACACCGATTTCAGATTCGACGCGGTTTACACCGAGGGCATTACGCATATAACGACGGAGGATATCGAGTACGCACGCGAACTCGGCTACGCGATCAAACATCTCGGCATCGCTCGCTCTTCTCAGGATGGTATCGAGGCTCGCGTACATCCTTGTTTGATACCCCGCAATTGTATGCTCGCCAATGTCGACGACGTCATGAACGCTGTACTCGTGCATGCCGATGCCGCGGGACCGACGTTGTACTACGGTGCCGGGGCCGGTGCGCGCCCAACCGCTTCCGCCGTCATCGCGGATCTGGTGGCGATGGCTCGCGGTGATGCGGTCGACTTCAAGGTGGGCGGTGCCGATCACGGGGCGTTGAACATGGAGCAGGTGGAAACAGCCTACTATCTACGCGTTCCGAGCCTGGACGAGCCGGGCGTGTTTGCCCGCGTCGCGACGATATTGAGCGAGCACGCAATCAGTATCGAAGGCGCGATACAACGTGAACGTGCCGTTCACGTCGATACGTCGGCTAGCTGGGTGCCCATCATCATTCTCACTCACCGCGTGCGTGAGCACGTGATGACGTCGGCGCTCAAGGCGGTCCAAGCATTGCCGGAAATCGTGGGTGAGATCATGCGGATACGCGTCGAACAACTGGATTGAGCAACGCTTGAGCACACCGGTTGCCATCGTCGAGCGAGACGGAACTACGCCGGACCTACCGGACGTGAACCCTTTGTTGCGGCGCGTTTACGGCAATCGAAGTATCGAGTCGGCAGACCATTTGGACCGTTCACTTGGGAAGCTTGCGAGCCCCACAGACCTTCGTCAAATCGATACCGCAGCGAGGCGCATCATCGAGGCGCTACGCCATCGAGAGAACTTGCTGATCATCGGCGATTTCGATGCGGACGGAGCGACGTCGGTCGCGCTCGCGGTCTCGCTTCTCGAGGCGTTTGGCGCGAAGAACGTGGGCTACCTGGTCCCCAACCGTTTCGAGTTCGGTTACGGCCTCTCGCCGGAGATCGTTGAGGTGGCCTTGGCGGAGGAACCCAAAGTAATCGTTACCGTCGATAACGGGGTCTCGAGCTTAGCCGGTGTCGCGCTGGCCAATAGCCACGGCATCGATGTCATCATCACCGATCACCACCTGCCAGGAAGCGAGCTTCCTGACGCGCATGCCATCGTCAACCCCAATGTGCCGGGCTGTCCTTTTCCCAGCAAGGTGATCGCAGGCGTGGGCGTCATCTACTATGTCCTCAGTCGGGTGCGGGCCGGGCTGCGTGAGTGTGACTGGTTTGCCGAGCAGCAAATCGATGAACCGAATATGGCGGACTGGTTGGACCTGGTGGCGCTCGGCACGGTAGCAGATGTGGTACCGCTCGATCAGAACAATCGAGTGTTGGTGCATCAAGGACTGTTGCGAATTCGCAAAGGGCGATGCCGACCGGGCATTAAGGCACTGTGCGAGATAGCGCGGCGCGATCTCTTCAACCTGCAGGCCTCGGACCTGGGCTTTGCGTTAGGACCGCGGCTGAACGCGGCCGGCCGACTCGATGACATGAGGCTTGGTATCAAGTGTTTGCTGGCCGAGGATGTGACCGAGGCGCGGCGATTGGCGACCGCGCTCGATGAGCTCAACAAAGCCAGGCGCGAGCTTGAACAAGATATGGTCGCGGACGCTGAACTCATCGTGCGCAATCATGCAATAGCGGTCGGGGATCGTTATGGGATCACGGTTTACGATCCGAGTTGGCATCAAGGCGTCATCGGTATCGTGGCGGGCCGGTTGCGCGAGAAGATCCATCGACCCGTCGTCGCCTTCGCAGAGGCCGGTCCGCACGCACCGGGAGAGTTGAAAGGCTCTGCACGCTCATTGTCCGAGTTGCATATTCGCGATGTCTTCGACGCGGTGGCGAGTCGCTATCCGGGACTATTGGAGAAATTTGGCGGTCATGCGATGGCTGCGGGATTGAGCATCAAACGTATTCACTATGCACGGTTCGCCAAAGCCTTTGATCAAGAGGTGCGCAATCGATTGCCCGCAAGCGCTCTGTCTCCGCGCATCGAAACCGATGGCGAGCTCGATGCATCAGACCTGACACTCGAGACCGCTGCGCTACTCGACGATGCCGGACCTTGGGGACAGGGCTTTCCAGAGCCGCAGTTTCATGGCGTGTTCGACCTGATCAGTCAGCGGGTCGTTGGTGAACATCACCTGAAGCTCGTGCTGCGGTATGAAGGTCGACTTCTGGATGGCATCGCTTTCCGCCAACCGCCCTTGGGTGATGTGGGTCGGGTAAAGGTCGTCTATCGTTTGCAGAGCAACGACTATACCGGTACCCCAACGCTGCAACTGCTAGTGGAGCATATGCAGGCATTGGCATAAACTGGCGCGCTTTTAGCGGACCATCGAACGATATGGCGGAACTGACTTCCATTCGAGAACGCATCAAGGGCTTGAGCGAGCGGGATGTCGCGCTTCGGGGGTATCTTTGACTTCGATCAAAAATGCGAGCGGCTAGAGGAGGTCGAACGCGAGCTTGCAGACCCGGACGTATGGAAAGATCGGGGCAGAGCGCAGCAACTTGGTAGAGAGCGCGCAGCACTAGAGCAGATAGTCGCTACGCTGAGTCAGCTACATGGCAATCTCGATGAGTTTGCCGAGCTTGCGGAACTTGCCGCAAGTGACGACGACGGGGAGGCCTTAAACGAGATAGATCAGGAACTCGACCGCTTGCATTCAGAGCTGGCAGCCCTCGAGTTTCGACGCATGTTCCGCGGCGAAATGGACCCCTCGAACGCTTATTTAGAGATTCAGTCGGGTTCCGGTGGAACCGAGGCGCAGGACTGGGCTGAAATGCTGTTGCGCATGTATTTGCGGTGGGGCGAGAAACACCGGTTCGATATGCAGATCACCGAGCTGTCACCCGGTGACGTCGCCGGAATCAAGGGCGCGTCGGTTCAGGTGACGGGCGACTATGCGTTCGGCTGGTTGCGCAGCGAAACCGGTGTTCATCGGTTGGTCCGGAAATCGCCGTTCGATGCCGGTAACCGCCGTCACACATCGTTCGCTTCTGTATTCGTGTCCCCGGAGATCGACGATGACATCGAGATCGATATCAAGCCGGCCGACGTCCGTGTCGATACCTATCGCGCTAGTGGTGCCGGGGGCCAACACGTCAATCGCACGGATTCGGCGGTAAGATTGACCCATCTACCGACCAACACGGTCGTGCAGTGTCAAAGTGAGCGGTCTCAGCACCAAAATAAAGACAAAGCTTTCAAACAGTTACGGGCGAAACTTTACGAGTTAGAGATGATGCAACGGCGGGCGGAACAGCAAGCGATCGAGGATTCGAAGGCCGACATTGGGTGGGGTAGCCAGATTCGTTCCTACGTGCTGGATCAATCGCGTGTGAAGGACCTCAGAACGCAAATAGAACGCAACGACCCCGGCGCTGTGCTTGACGGCGATCTCGACGGTTTCATCGAAGCGAGCCTCAAGGCGGGCTTCTAATGGCACATCTGACGGCGGGAGAGCGATGACCCGAGAACGCGACATTCTGGCTAACCGGCGTGACAAGCTGGAGCGTTGGCGGGCCACGGGACTGGCTTACAGCAATCGGTTTCGCCGGGATGCGGAAGCGCAAGCCCTGCACGATGCGTACCGTGATGCCGACAAGGAGGCCCTCGAAGCTGACCCCGTTCAGACTGCGGTCGCCGGGCGCGTCATGTTGCGACGTGTTATGGGCAAGGCGAGCTTCATCACGTTGCAGGATGTCAGCGGTCGCATTCAATGCTACCTGACTGAAGACGACCTCGGCGAAGCGAGCTACCGGCAGTTCAAGCAACTGTGGGATATCGGTGACGTCGTGGGGGTGCGCGGCACCTTGATGCGCACCCACAAGGGCGAGCTTACCGTGCACGCAAGCGATGTTGAGCTGCTCAACAAGACGCTACAACCGTTGCCCGAGAAATTTCACGGTTTGGCCGACCAAGAGATCAAGTACCGCCAACGCTATCTCGATCTCATCATGAACGAATCGTCAAGGCGCGTATTCGAGATCCGCTCCAAGGTCGTCCAAAAGATCCGTGAGTTCTTTGTGGGTCACGACTTCTTGGAGGTCGAGACGCCGATGATGCACACCATCCCCGGTGGCGCGACCGCGAGGCCGTTCGTCACCCATCACAACTCCTTGGACCTGGACCTCTACTTACGGGTCGCGCCTGAGCTGTTTTTGAAACGCTTGACGGTGGGAGGCTTCGAACGCGTTTTCGAGATCAACCGCAATTTCCGTAACGAGGGATTGTCCACGAAGCACAACCCTGAGTTCACGATGCTGGAGTTCTATTGGGCCTATCGTGACTATGAGGACTTGATCGAGCTCACCGAGACGCTGCTTGCACAGGTGGCCGGCAACGTGCTCGGCACGACGCGCATCACCTATCAAGGGCAGAGCATCGATTTCGGTCGGCGGGCGGCCCGCATGACGATGGTCGAAGCCATCGTACGCTACGCGGGTTTGAGCCCGGCCGAGGTGGAAGATGCCGAGCGTCTGCAGAGCCTATTGCAAGGCATGAACCTGCCGGTGGAGGAGGATTGGGGTCTCGGTAAGCTGCAGATGGAAGCGTTCGAGGCCCGGGTGGAAGATCAACTCATCGAACCGACCTTCATCACTCAGTATCCGGCCGAGGTCTCACCGCTTGCGCGGCGCAATGATACCAATCCTGACGTGACCGACCGGTTTGAATTGTTCATCAGCGGGCGCGAGATCGCCAACGGTTTCAGCGAACTCAACGATCCTGACGATCAGGCGGAGCGCTTCCGGCAACAAGCGGCCCGCAAAAATGCCGGCGACGTTGAGGCCATGCACTTCGACAAGGACTACCTGACCGCGTTGGAGTACGGACTACCGCCAGCGGCAGGCGAAGGCCTGGGGATCGATCGCTTGGTCATGTTGTTGACGGACGCCGCCTCGATTCGCGACGTCTTGTTGTTCCCACTCATGCGTCCACTCTCTGATGGCTGAGGAGATGGCTGAAGACCGGGTCAGGCTGGAGGCCAGCTGGAAGGCGGCGTTGCATGAAGAATTCGAAAAACCCTACATGCGTAACTTGCGGGCCTTTCTGCAAAAGGAAAAAACTGCCCGTAAGGTGATTTACCCCAAAGGCGACCGCATATTCAGCGCCCTCGATTTGACGCCGCTGACTGCGGCGAAGGTGGTGATCATCGGCCAGGATCCGTACCACGGACCCCGACAGGCCCACGGCTTGTGTTTTTCTGTCCAGAGCGGCGTGCCGCAACCGCCTTCGCTGATCAATATCTTCAAAGAGGTCAACGATGACCTTGGCTCTGCCGGTCAACACCTCGCCGCACAGAAGGGCTGCTTGGAGAACTGGGCCAATCAGGGGGTGCTGCTGCTGAACGCGGTGCTCACGGTTGAACGCGGGCGGGCCGGCTCTCACCAGGGCCAAGGTTGGGAGACGTTTACCGACGAGGTGGTCAGCGTGCTGAACGAGTCCCGCAACGGCCTGGTGTTCATGCTCTGGGGCAGCTACGCGCAGAAAAAAGGTGCGATTGTCGATCGAACGCGTCACTGCGTTTTGTCCTCACCGCATCCCTCGCCGCTGTCTGCTCACCGAGGATTTTTCGGCTGCAGGCACTTTTCCAAGGCGAACGCGTACCTCGAGGAGCAAGGTGTTGCGGCCATAGACTGGTTTGACGTGGTGTGAGGGCATCACCAAACGCCTATCGCGAGAGCCACGGGAGGTTGTTAGAAGCGGTCCAAAAAGAGACCGCTTCTAGGGAACGCATGGATGCGTGACCATAATACGTAAGGAAAATGCGAGGTTTGCGCAGCAAACCGTCTCGAAAAAATGCCAGGACGGCATTTTTGAGACCAGGCGTAGAGAGTAAACTGCTCTGTTTCGGTGCTTGAAGCACCCACCCTTGGACACTTATGGACTTCACCTACACCGATGAGCAGTTGGCATACCGCGATACCGCGCGTCAGTTTGCCGCCAAAGAACTCGCGCCGCACGCGGCCGAGTGGGACGTAAAGGAAGAGTTTCCGCGGGCCGCACTGCGGCGGGCGGGCGAACTCGGATTCTGTGGTCTCTATACGCCGGAGGATGTGGGTGGTCTTGGCCTGTCGCGGCTCGATGCCAGCATCATCTTCGAGGAGTTGGCGCGGGGTTGTACGTCGACGACGGCATTCCTCACGATTCACAACATGGCGGTGTGGATGGTCGCCAGCTTCGGGACGGAGACTGCCAAGGCCGACATCTGTCCGGAGCTTGTAAGCGGCGCAAAGCTTGCCTCGTATTGCTTGACCGAACCGGATGCGGGCAGTGACGCAGCCGCGCTCAAGACAACGGCCCGAAAGACCGATGGTGGGTATCTCTTGACGGGTACCAAGGCGTTCATTTCGGGGGCGGGCGATACCGAGGTTTTGGTCGTCATGGCGCGGCTGGAAGACGATCGAGGCGTACGACCGGGCGCCAAAGGCATCTGCGCATTTGCCGTGGACGCAAGTACGCCGGGGATCAGTTTCGGCCGCAAAGAAGCAAAAATGGGTTGGAACAGTCAAGCGACACGGCAAGTTGTTTTCGAGGCAGCTTTCGTCCCGGAAGAGCACCGCCTGGGTGCGGAAGGCGATGGCTTCAAGATAGCCATGCAAGGTCTGGACGGCGGTCGCATCAATATCGCGACTTGTTCGGTGGGCACCGCGCAGGCCGCGCTCGAACAGGCTCGCAAGTACCTGCGCGAGAGAAAGGCTTTTGGTCAAGTCATCGGCACTTTCCAAGGCCTGCAGTTCATGCTGGCCGACATGGCCACTAACCTGGTTGCGTCCCGCCAGATGGTGCACCTCGCGGCGTGGAAGCTGGACAACAAAGACCCGGACGCCACCACCTTTTGCGCGATGGCAAAACGGTTCGCGACCGACATGTGTTTCGACGTTTGCAACGATGCGCTGCAACTACACGGTGGATATGGATATATCAAAGACTATCCGTTGGAACGGTATGTTAGAGACACGCGTGTGCATCAGATTCTGGAAGGCACCAATGAAATCATGCGCGTCATTATTGCGCGGCGCCTTCTGATCGAAGATGCCGCAGAAGTGCTTTAGGAAACCACTGTCACCATTAGGACGACCAATAGGATGACCAATTCGACTTCTGACAAGCTCCGCGTGGAACGACGTAACCACACGCTGTTGATCACGATCGACAATCCACCAGCCAATACCTGGGATGAAGAAAACTTGAATGCACTTCGTACCCTTGTTGATCAGTGCAATGACGACAAGGACGTCTACGCCCTGGTGGTTACCGGACAAGGTGAGAAGTTTTTTTCGGCCGGCGCTGATCTCAAGTTGTTCGCTGATGGCGACAAGGCGATTGCGCGTGACATGGCGAATTGTTTTGGTGGCGCTTTTGAGGCGCTTGCCAATTTTCGTGGGGTGACGATCGCTGCGATCAACGGCTACGCCATGGGCGGGGGCTTGGAATGCGCGTTGGCATGCGACATTCGCATCGCAGAAGCACATGCGCAAATGGCCTTGCCGGAGCCGAGCGTCGGTCTGTTGCCGTGTGGCGGCGGTACCCAAAACTTGGCCTGGGTGGTCGGCGAAGGATGGGCCAAACGGATGATCCTGTGCGGCGAAAGAATCGCGGCCAAACGTGCCGAGGAAATCGGTTTGATAGAAGAAGTGGTGGATGCCGGACAATCCTTGGGCCGTGCATTGGAACTTGCGGAACGGGTAGGCAAACAAAGCCCCCCGGCAGTGTCCGCTTGCAAAAACCTCATTCAACGAGCGCGAGCGGGCAACATTAGTGACGCCTACGTGGCGGAACGAGATGCGTTCGTGGCACTTTTCGATACGCAGGACCAGAAAGAAGGTGTCACAGCGTTTCTCGAGAAGCGCGATCCAGCTTGGGTGAATGGTTGACCTATGCGCGTGCTGAACGATGTCGGCGCGAGTGTTGTACTGAAGCTACACGACGCGTCAGCGGACTACGTCGTCGCGGAGGCGATGCTCAACGTCGAAGCGACGCTCAACTCTCTCAGTATCGAGATGATCGACATTCTCGAGCCTGCGCTCAAACGCTGGCGCGAAGACGATCGCGTAGCGTGTGTATTGCTCACGGGTGCGGGAGATCGCGCACTTTGTGCTGGAGGCGACATACAGGCCCTTTATCGTGCGATGTCGAAGAACCACGAGGCCGGTCGCATCGTCGATGACTACCCGTTTCGATTCTTTGAACGCGAATATCGGCTCGACTACCTGATTCATACCTACCCAAAACCGGTCGTGGCGCTGGGTCACGGGGTCGTCATGGGTGGCGGGCTGGGCATTTTCTCCGCGTCCCAGCATAGAATCGTCACGGAGCGCTCGCGGATTGCGTTCCCCGAAGTCACCATTGGCTTGTTCCCCGATGCGGGCGGGACCTGGATGCTTCGCAATCTCGCGCAAGGTGTCGCGATGTTTCTCGGTTGCACCGGCAGCCACATCAACGGGGCGGACGCCATCGAGATTGGGGTGGCGACGGCCAGCGTCGCCGGTGATGCGCGCGATAGCGTGTTGATGGCCTTACAAGATGTTGAATACACGGGCGGCAGGACCGATGCATCGCGCATTGAGGCAAGTCTTCGTGATTTGCCGCAGCCGGTGCTGCCCGACGCGCAAGTGTCCCTCATACCGCAATCGATGGGCGTAGATGGCGCATATGTCGAAGTATGTAATCGAATCAATGCGCTTGCCGGGACCAGCGCGTGGGTCGACAAAGGCATCGAGACAATGCGTACCGGCTGCCCGACGTCGATTGGCGTCGTCATTGAACAGTTGCGGCGAGCCCCCAAACTCGAACTCGCCGACTGTTTCCGGCTCGAGATGACCGTTGCGACCCATTGTGCGCGGTTCGAAGATTTCGCTGAAGGGGTTCGCACGCTGCTATTCGACAAAGACAAGCAGCCCCGGTGGCGCTACGGCGATATGGCAGGACTGGATCCAGCTCACGTGATCGAACATTTCAGCCCCCCTTGGACGAACAATCCGTTGGAAAATCTGGAGAGCACCACATGACGAAGATCGGTTTCGTTGGTTTGGGCAACATGGGCGGCCCGATGGCCCAAAACTTGGGTGGGGCGGGGTACGAGGTCAAGGTCTTCGATCTCCTGCCTGAATTGGTTGCCGGTGTCGGCGGCACGTTAGGCCAGACGTCCGCGTCGGATACGGCTCGCGAGGTCGACGTGTTTGTGAGTATGTTGCCCGCCGGCAAACACGTTGCAGGCTTGTACCTTGGAGATGAAGGCGTGTTGCAACATTTGCATCCCGAGACGTTGCTGATCGACTGCAGCACGATCGACGTGGTCACCGCGCAACGCGTAGCTAAGGCAGCGCAAGACGCCGGGCTCGACATGCTCGATGCGCCGGTGTCGGGGGGCACTGCGGGGGCACAAAAAGGTACGCTGACCTTTATCGTCGGCGGTGCTGCAAGTGCCGTCGAGCGCGCGCGACCGCTGTTCGACGTCATGGGTGCCAACGTATTTCACGCCGGTGCCAGCGGCGCGGGTCAGATCGCCAAGATCTGCAACAACATGTTGTTGGCGATAGCGATGGCCGGGACGGCGGAAGCCTTGGCGCTTGGCGTGGACAATGGCCTGGAGCCGGGCGTGTTGTCCGAAATCATGAAGCAATCTTCGGGCGGCAACTGGGTACTGAACGTCTACAACCCGTATCCCGGTGTCATGGAAGGCGTCCCGGCGAGCCGAGGGTACGAGGGAGGTTTTTTGGTCGATCTCATGACTAAAGACTTAAGCTTGGCCATGGATACCGCTGAGCAATCGAAGAGTTCGGTGCCGATGGGTGGTCTGGCCAAGAATCTGTACCGCATTCACGAACAGTTACATGGCGCTGGTCGGTTGGACTTTTCCAGTATCCAGCAGTTGTACGGATCGGCTGTCGATTCAGGGTCATTGGGGTCGGAGTAACAACCCATGCGTTTTTACTCCGACCCCAGTTATTAGTTTCGCAACGTGAGAATGGTGCCTGATTCTGGTGTTTGTAGTCGTCCTTGGGTTTTGTCGGACACGACGGCCAGGGCTTGACCTTGGTCGGGCGAGCGCGTCGTGGCTACCAGCGTTCCGGCTTTGCCGGCCGCATCGACTAGTTCAGCGCCGACCGTCGGGGTTGCACCGGTCCAATCCAGAGAGGTCAGCAGTCGCTTCACATTGCCGCGATGTTGGGCACGAGCAACGACTTCTTGGCCTAGGTAACAGCCCTTGTCGAAGTTGACCGCTCCCAGTGCATCGAGCGCGAGCATTTGCGGGAGAAACACGCCACTGGTTGCGGCGTTGAGCCAAACTTCGCGCCGAGCGATGGCGTACGCGCGCCACCGATCCGCCCCAAGGTGCGGGACCTCTGACCAGAGGGCTTCGGCCCGGGTGAAATCCGACACCAACGTGAGGCACCGATGTTCGTCGAGCGGATGGCAGGGTGCGTCGAGTTCGAAGTCGAGTGCGCCGAACACCAAGGTCGCCGCGGTTGCATCCGTCGCTTCGGTCTTCGAGAAGGCGAGGTACGGTTTCAGGAAGTCGAGAACCGGTCGACAAAGACTTTGATCTAGAACCAGTGTCAGCGTTTGTTCATCACGCCAAGCGAAACCGGTGCAGACGGTGCGGCCTTTGATGTTGCATATAGCCGTCAACTGTGGGCGGTCCGTCATCAGCTCTGTGTCAGCGGTGAGGTAGCCTTGCAAGAAGCTCACGACATCCGGTCCGGCAAACTCGAGCACCCCGACGTCGTCGAGGATGACGACGCCGCGCCCTTCACCGTCCGTGTCTAGGGACGTTGTCTGCCATCGATCACGCAACATGACTGACGGATGTCCTCGAATGTTGGGTGGATGATTGTTGCCTGCATTGTTGTTAGTGTCGAGTGATGGTTCAAGTTGGCGACGAGGGGAGGCTGTATTGGCGTAGTCGCCGTGGCTTGCTGGAGCTGGAGTTCATGCTGGTTCCGTTTTTTCGCGAACACTACCCGCGTTTATCGCCCGAGCTGAAGCGCGCCTATGCGGAACTTCTCGACTGCGACGATTGGCTGATCTTCGATTGGCTGCAAGGTCGATCCGAACCAGAGCGACACCGAATGCAACAATTGGTCGAGCGCATCGTTGGCAGTGTCTAGCGAGCCCGGATTATTCATCGTCAAGGCGGGCCGTCTCAGACGCCTTGAGAGCTTCGCGTACGTGCTTGCAGCGTTCTTCGGCGGTTGGATCTGGTTCGGCAACACGGGTGCTGCGTTGTTGGGAATGTGGGCGTGCGTGGGTTGGCCACGCTCCGTCATAGCGCTGCAGCTGCCGGACCATCCGACCCGCGTCAAGCTTGGCCGCTTTGCGATTACTTGGAGCGAGGGGTTTGGCGGGTTTCAGAATCGCCAACGGTTGTTTCGAGATGAAGCCTCACTGGAGGAGTATGCGCGCCTGCGCCGCGAGTTCATGCGTAGCGTTAGTGCCTGATTCACCATCTCATTGCTCCCGAGGTAGGAGCGGCTTCAGCCGCGAAGCGAGGGCGCGTCCTTAGGACGCGAAGCCGAGCGGTCTCGACACCGGGCATGGCGTTGCCATGCCCTTCGCGCCTGAAGGCGCTCCTACCAGGATTCCGGGGTGCCGTTGATTCACGTGATTCACGCGTGTGGCCGCGCCCGCGTTGCGAGCACGTGTGTTGCGTCAATCCATTTTCGTCACGCGCGCGGGCGTAACAATTGCAAATGCTCTACCGATCCCGGGAATAGGATAGTGTCAATCGGCTGATCGGCGCTGTCGGGATAGTCGAGATTAAAATGTAAGCCACGGCTTTCTTTGCGCAGTAGGGCCGAGCGCACGATGAGTTCGGCCACGTCGATAAGGTTCCTGAGTTCGATGAGATCATTGCTGACGCGATAATGGCTGTAGAACTCATTGACTTCCTGTTTCAAGAGATCAATTCGATGTTGCGCACGCTGCAACCGCTTGTTGGTCCGCACGATGCCGACGTAATCCCACATAAATCGTCGAAGTTCATCCCAGTTGTGGGAGATGATGATGTCTTCGTCCGAGTCGGTTACTTGGCTTTCGTCCCAATGGGGCACATCGATAGATTCGAACGGCGCGTGGAGCTGCGCACGGATCCGGTCGGAGGCAACCTCGGCGAACACCAAGCATTCCAGCAACGAATTGCTCGCGAGGCGATTAGCCCCGTGTAGACCTGTGCAACTCACTTCGCCGACCGCGAACAGTCCCGGAACGTCGGTTTGTGCGTGCCGATCAACGACCACGCCTCCGCACGTGTAGTGCGCGGCAGGTACCACTGGAATCGGTTCGCTGGTGAGATCGAAGCCGAATTCTGCGCAGCGTTTGCGAATCGTCGGAAAGTGTTCATCGATGAACCATTCGGGTCGATGGCTTATATCCAGATAGACGCAATCGGCGCCTGAGCGTTTCATTTCGTGATCGATGGCTCTGGCGACGACATCGCGCGGTGCGAGTTCGGCGCGCGAATCGAAACGGTCCATAAAACGCTTGCCATCTTCGAGCGTGAGCACGCCACCTTCCCCTCGAACCGCCTCAGAAATGAGGAATGACTTGGCATGCGGGTGGTACAAGCACGTGGGATGGAACTGATTGAACTCCATGTTGGCGACGCGACATCCCGCGCGCCAGGCCATGGCGATGCCGTCCCCGGTAGAGCTGTCTGGATTGCTGGTGTACAGATACACCTTGCTCGCGCCACCCGTTGCCAAGATCACGAAGCGGGCTTGAAATACTTCCACCCGCCCCGTACTTCGGTTCAACACGTACGCTCCTGCGCAACGATTGGCGAAGCGGTCGAGTTTGGATAGATTGATTAGATCGATTGCGACTCGGTCGTTGAAGAGCTCTATGTTGGCGTGATCGAGAACTCGATCGGTCAACGCTTGGGTGATTGCCTTGCCCGTCGCGTCTGCAACGTGCAGCACGCGGCGATGCGAGTGGCCGCCTTCGCGGGTGAGGTGAAATTCGTTGCCAAACTCATCGAAGTCGACGCCTCGTGCCTGTAGTTTTTCGATGGCCGCACCGGCGCGAGCGACTGTGAATTCGACAACCTGTTTGTCGCACAATCCCGCGCCAGCGTTCATTGTGTCCTGAATATGCGCGGTTACGCTATCGTCGGGATCGGTAACCGCCGCCACACCACCTTGCGCCCAATGGGACGATCCCGTTTCGATATCACCCTTGCACAGCACCGTGACGCGAGCGTGCGGTGCCAGATTCAAGGCCGTGGTCAAACCTGCCGCCCCGCCGCCGATCACCAGAATGTCAGTGGAGAATCGTTGACTCATGGTGTCGCTAGTATAAGCGGATGGTTCCCGGCAGAATATCGCCCCCATTTGTGAGGCAGCTAGCCCGGATTATGCATGAACAAGCGACTCTCATGACCGCCGATAGCGGTGAAAACACGGTGGGCGCTCACTACGGGTGCTCAACGTGCTGTCGATGCACGCGCCCGGCCCGTTGCGACGGGACGCGCGCCCGAATTGCCCTCGACCCGTACTCGCTACGCTGCTTCATGAATAACCCGGGCTAGAGCAGGTCGTTGGCCAAGGATACCGACCAGGAGTTGGTGCGTCGTGTCAAACGAGGAGATCGGATCGCGTTCGATCTACTCTTCAGTCGCTATCAGCACAAGATCTTGAACCTGATCGGTCGCTATGTCCGTAACCCCGAAGAAGTAGAGGATGTGGCGCAGGAGGCGTTCATCAAAGCGTTTCGGGCGTTGCCGCGATTTCGTGGTGACAGCGCCTTTTATACGTGGTTGTATCGGATCGCGATCAACACGGCGAAAAACCACCTGGTGGCGCGCAGTCGTCGGCCGCCGGGGCAAGACGTGGATATCGATGACGCGCAGTTCATGGACGGCGCCGATGAGTTGCGGCAAGGGGAAAGCCCGGAGGCAGCACTTGCACGAGATCAACTGTCGGACGTGATCGATGGGGCGATATCGCAGTTGCCGGAGGACCTGCGCAGTGCCGTAACGCTTCGGGAATTCGATGGGCTGAGCTATGAGCAGATTGCTGAGATCATGGACTGCCCTGTGGGAACGGTACGATCTCGCATTTTTCGAGCTCGGGAGGCGATCGACGAACGCATTCGACCGTTGTTGAATCGATGAGATCGGGATTCAATGGTGTTAGGCGGTGTGGCCGCGCCTCGCGCCCAAGGAACGAAACCAGGCATATTGGGTCCATATATTGGCGAGTTAGGTAAAGCAACGATGTCTGAAAAACTACGAGAATCTCTATCGGCCGTCATGGACGGTGAAGCGGATGAATTCGAACTGAGACGGGTGCTCAACGAAATCGAACAGGACCCTGAGCTCAAAGCCCTGTGGGATCGCTATCATGAAGCCTCAGCGGTATTCAAGCGCGAGTATGCGATCGGTTCAGGTCAGCTGCGCGACCGAGTGTGGGAGGCCTTGGGTGGCGGTCGAATGAATGATCAGGAGGCCGCTGATACCGACATGGACGATCCCGACGTCGAAGCCGTATCGAGGCGTCCCTGGTGGGGTCCCGCGACGGGCTTTGCGGTTGCGGCAACGGTGGCGTTGGCCGTGGTTGTCGGTACCGATGTGTTTGACACCCGAGAATCCGTCGACCCGTCACAGGTTGCTGGCACGCTCGAGGGGCCGAGGTTCGAGCTGAGCAACGAGATATCGGCCAACGACATTCAACGGGTCAATGCGCGCATCATGCATCATGTGAAACTCAATGCGATCAACCGCGCGGATGTGTCATCGTTCGCCAAGTTTTTGATCTACGAGGGCGAATCCAGCGAACCATGAGGTTACGCCATAGCCTAATCGTCTTCTTGGTCGTGGCCGCGCCTGGCCACTCGGCGGACGACGTGCGTCCGGAGGTCTGGCTCGACGACATGAACCGAGCATTTCGAGACCTCAACTACGATGGCGAGTTCAGCTATTTCACGGGTTCCGATCTCGCGAGCCTGCGGATCGTGCACATGATCATCGGCGGCGAGCAACGCGAGCGGCTCGTGCATCTCAACGGTGCGCCGCGAGAGATCGTGCGCAAGGGCGATGACGTCGCCTGTATCCTGCTTCCGGGCGATAAGCTGTTGGAATTGGAAGGCAGCATTCCCTCGGGACCGTTTGCGCGAGCGTTTGTGCGTCGCTTCGATCGCATCTCCGGGCACTACGCTTTGTCGTATTTTGGTGAGGATCGCGTCGCCGGGCGTGTTGCAGTTCGGATCAGTGTCTCGCCGAAAGACGAAGACCGCTACGGATATCGCCTGTGGTTGGATAAGGAGCATAGACTGCTGCTGCGCTCGGAATTGATCGACAGGAGTGGCGCGCGACTCGAAATTTTTCAATTTACGCGCATCGTGATTGGCGATGCGGTGTCGGCCTCGAGTCTGCGCTCGGAAGAGCCTGACGGTTCGATGATTACGCATTTGACGTTGGCCGACGAAGATCCTACGCCGCTCGCCAGGCGTGATATGCGTTGGCATGCTTCATGGCTGCCTGCCGGGTTTACGATGGCCGCCGCCGACATACGTCGCACGCCGTCGAAACTGAAAACCGTGAATACGATGATGTACTCGGATGGGTTGGCATCATTTTCGGTGTTCGTAGAGGACATGCCGGAGGCGGGAGCCGCCAATATGGTGTCACGCAATGGCGCGACGGTCGCGGTGACCCATTTCGTGCCAGGTCCAGACCAAAAACACGCACTCGTCACCCTCGTCGGGGAGGTGCCTGAAGACACGGCATGGCGCATCGCCAAGTCTATTTATTACCAGTCCCCGTGATTGATGGTGTTTGCAACGGTTGTTCGGTCGGTTGCCGAACGCGCCAGGAAGGCCCCATTGAATTTGATCGGCGGGGTTTACGATTGGCAGCAATGTTGTGTTTCGGGCTACCGTTGTTGGCTTTGTTGCTGAGTGCTGTGGCGATTGAGGCGCTACTCCCCGAATTTCCCGCCGCGGCGCTGCTTGGCTTAGTCGCGACAACGGGTATGATCTCGCGCCTGACCAGGCATGTGGAGGCTTGGCTCGCGCCCAAGTCACCAATTCTAGGGGACCGTTGAATGCGTCATCGCTGCGTTTTGTTTTTAGTCGCGTTGTTCGTCGGCGTGTGGGTCGAAGCGCAGGAGCTTCCTGACTTTACCGGTCTCGTCGAAGAAAACTCCGCATTGGTGGTGAACATCAGTACGATTCGCTATCGCGACCAGCGCCAACCACGCGGTGAGGAGCTTGAAGATTTTTTTCGACGCTTCTTTCCACCGGGTACTCGCCGTCCTCCTCCGAACACGAGACCCCAATCGTTGGGGTCGGGGTTCATCATCAGCGAGGATGGCTATATTTTGACGAACAATCATGTCGTTGACGGCGCCGACGAAATACTCGTGCGGTTCAGCGATCGCCTCGAGCTCAACGCCGAAGTGATCGGCGCGGATCCACGTTCCGATTTAGCCCTCATCAAAGTCGCTGCCGATGGGCTACCGGTCGCGCGCATCGGTCGATCCCGCGACCTGAAGGTCGGAGAGTGGGTGTTGGCTATCGGTTCTCCGTTTGGATTCGACTATTCGGTAACCGCCGGAATCGTCAGCGCGAAAGGCCGCAGCTTGCCCACCGCGCAGAACGAGAACTATGTACCCTTTATCCAGACGGACGTGGCGATCAACCCCGGTAATTCGGGCGGTCCCTTGTTCAATCTCGACGGAGAGGTGATCGGCATCAACTCCCAAATCTATTCTAACTCGGGGGGTTTCATGGGCGTTTCCTTCGCCATTCCCATCGATGTCGCGATGGAGGTGGTGGAACAGCTGAAGGCGACTGGCCGGGTCTCGCGCGGCTGGCTCGGGGTCGTCATACAAGAGGTCAACCGCGACCTCGCGGAGAGTTTTGGTCTGGAGAGATCCCATGGCGCCCTCGTCAACCAGGTGTTGGCGGGCAGTCCCGCGGAAGCGGGCGGATTACTCGCGGGAGACATCATCACTAGCTTCAACGACCAATCGATAGAGCGTTCATCCGAACTGCCGCATTACGTGGGACGTGCCCGAGCGGGTGTGGAGGCGGAGTTGACGATCGTGCGGGATGGAGAAAGGCTGACATTGATGCTCGCGCTCGGTGAGCTACCGGACACCGCACCTGGACGATTGAGCAGTGCAGGCGAGAGTGCGGTACAGCCCTCTTCGCTGGGCCTTGCCCTCGAAGAGATTGCCGATAGCCTACGTGAACGATTGGAAATTACGGGCGGCGTGCGGGTGATAGGGTCTGAAGGTCCCGCCGCCGAGGCGGGTATCCGTCGCGGCGATATCATCACCCGATTGAACAACCGTCCGGTCCTCGACCTCGACAACTTCACCGAGATTGCCGAGGCATTGCCGCCTGGGCGTTCGGTACCCGTGCTGGTCATTCGCGGCGAAACGCCGACATTCCTGCCTTTGCGCGTCCCTGAGTAGGCACCTCCCGGAGACTCGCCTCGGTTTTGGCGATACGCTACACTCGCGCCCGCGCGCCTGCATGCAGGTCTGCATCAACGAGGCTCTCAAGATTGATACGCTCTTCTTACCCGCCTGGATAAAGTAGTGCCCGGCACTGACCACATACGCAATTTCTCCATCATTGCTCACATAGATCATGGTAAGTCGACGCTGTCCGATCGGCTCATCCAGCTTTGTGGCGGTTTAAGCGAGCGGGAGATGGAGGACCAAGTGCTCGATTCGATGGATCTGGAGCGGGAACGCGGCATCACGATCAAGGCCCGGTGTGTCACGCTCAGATTTACGGCAAACGATGGGGAAACCTATCAGCTCAATTTTATCGATACCCCAGGCCACGTGGATTTTAGCTACGAAGTTTCCCGTTCGTTGGCGGCTTGCGAAGGTGCGTTGTTGGTGGTTGATGCGGCTCAGGGCGTAGAGGCGCAATCCGTCGCCAACTGTTACACCGCAATCGACCAAGGACTTGAGGTTTTGCCGGTACTCAACAAAATCGACTTACCCCAAGCCGAACCGGATAAGGTCGCGGCCGAAATTGAAGACATCATTGGTCTGCCGACAGACGATATATTGTGTGTAAGCGCCAAAACCGGCGAAGGCATCCCTGAACTTCTAGAGCGGCTCGTCGTAAAAATTCCAGCACCAACCGGCGACACAGAAGCGCCGCTGCAGGCACTCATCATCGATTCACGGTTCGACAACTACCTTGGTATCGTTTCGCTCGTGCGGGTCGTGGAGGGGCGGATCCACAAGGGCGACCGCATCATCGTCAAGTCGAGCGGCAAGGTGCATAGCGTGGATGAGGTGGGTTGTTACACGCCGAAACGCCATGCGACGGAGGCGCTCGCTGCCGGGGAAGTAGGCTATGTGGTTGCGGGTATCAAGGACATCAAGGGTGCACCTGTTGGTGATACGTTGGTGCACGCAAACCAATCCGACGTCGATCAGCTTCCCGGATTTGCCAAAGTCAAACCGCAGGTATATGCCGGTCTGTTTCCAGTCAATACTGAACAGTTCGAAGATTTTCGTGAAGCTCTCGCAAAGCTCACCCTAAACGATGCGTCGCTTTTCTACGAACCGGAAACCTCCGATGCGTTGGGCTTTGGTTTTCGTTGTGGATTTCTTGGTCTCTTACACATGGAGATCGTGCAGGAACGCTTGGAACGGGAGTACGATCTCGATCTCATCACGTCGGCCCCCACCGTCGTGTTTGAAGTAGAGCTAGGCGATGGCAGCTTCACTCAAGTGGACAATCCTTCCAGGCTACCTGACAACTATAAGGAAATGCGTGAACCCATAGCCGCTGTACACATTCTTGTGCCCCAGGAATATGTCGGTAACGTCATCAAGCTCTGTATCGAGCGTCGCGGTGTGCAAAAAAACATGCATTTCTCTTCCGGTCAGGTCGCGATGTCCTGGGAATTGCCGTTGAACGAGGTGGTCATGGACTTTTTCGATTACCTGAAATCGGTTAGTCGAGGCTTTGCTTCTCTGGACTACGGTTTCGATCGGTTTGAGGCGTCAAACCTTGTCAAGCTCGATATTCTGATCAACGGTGAAAGGGTTGATGCCCTCGCGATGATCGTGCACCGCGATCACGCGCAGAAGCGGGGCGGTCAATTGGTCAGAAAAATGCGAGAGCTGATCCCAAGGCAGTTGTTTGACGTTGCCATTCAAGCTGCCATCGGTGGTCAGATCATCGCGCGGCAAACCGTGAAGGCGCTCAGAAAAAATGTCACTGCCAAATGTTACGGTGGTGATGTGACACGCAAGAAGAAACTATTGGAAAAACAGAAAGCCGGCAAGAAACGAATGAAGCGGTTCGGGCGCGTGGAGATTCCGCAAGAAGCCTTTCTCGCCGTGCTCAAGTTGGAAAGATAGCAAGAAAAAGGTAGCGAGAGTGGATTTGGACTTTCCGTTGATTCTGACCTGGGCGGTTCTGATTACCGGTGCCATATGGTTGTTTGATGCAGTCGCGCTCAAGCCTCGGCGCGTCGAGGCGCGCAAGGACGAGAGCGAAGAGGATGACGAGCCGTTGATCGTAGAATACGCGCGCTCGTTCTTTCCGGTGTTGTTGTTGGTATTGGTGCTGCGTAGCTTTCTCGCGGAGCCGTATCAGATACCTTCCGAATCGATGGTGCCAACGTTGGAGGTTGGTGACTTCATTCTGGTGAACAAATACGCCTACGGAATTCGATTGCCCGTGTTGGGGACCAAGATCTTCGATGTCGATACGCCTAAGCGAGGTGACATCATGGTGTTCATTCCGCCCCACGATTCGCGCTACTTCATCAAGCGCGTCATCGGGCTGCCGGGTGATCATATTCGTTATGAGTCGAAAGCACTCTACATCAACGGAGAACGGGCAGAGTACGAATTTGTAGGCCAGTTCTACGAGACCATCGGTCGCGAAGCGGTTCCGGTGCGAGAGTATCTCGAAACAATCGATGGCGTTCAGCATACGACCTATCGCTACCCGATTGATGAGCGTCCACGCGAATGGACGGTGCCTGAGGACTCGTATTTCATGATGGGAGACAATCGAGACAGAAGTGACGACAGTCGCAGATGGAAATACGTTTCAGAAGATAAAATAGTCGGTAAGGCGGTGGCGATATGGGTGCACAAAGACCCCGGTCTCCACTGGCCTACGTTTGAACGCAACGGATGGCTCAACGAGTGAGGTGCCGATGATGAAGACCAGATCCAAACAGCGTGGCATTTCGGTCATCGGTGGTCTGGCCGGTGTCGTCCTTATTGCGGCAAGCGTCACAACAGCGTTGCGTATTGGTCCACATTATATTGATTTCAGCACGATTCAGTCGATCATGGAATCCTTGCCCACGGGTGAAGTCCACAAAATGGACAAAGGGGCAATCAGAGAACTCTTGCGTAAACGGTTTCGTATCAACAATATCCGGGAGTTCGAGGTTCGAGATATACTGAGTATCGAGCGAACCAAAGTGAGCACGGTCGTCATTATCGACTACGAAGTGCGCGAAAGCCTGTTATTCAATGCGGACATCGTGGTCATGTTCGAAGACCAATACGAATATAAGTAATCTAGAAAAGCTACAAGCCAAGCTTCATCATACATTTTCGGACCCTGCGCTCTTGACGCGAGCGTTGACGCATAAAAGCGCCTCTTCAACCAATAACGAAAGACTCGAGTTTCTCGGCGACGCCGTGCTGGGCTACGTGATCGCCGACCATCTCCACCGTACCCGTCTAGAGGAACAGGAAGATCTGTTGACCTTGTCGCGAGCGAGCCTCGTCAACCGGTATACCTTGGCCCACCTAGCGCGCGAACTGGAGCTAGGCGAGCATCTGATACTTGGGTCCGGAGAACTCAAGTCCGGTGGCCAACAACGCGACTCGATACTTGCCGATGCGATGGAAGGGATCATCGGCGCGGTGCACGAGGATAGCGGTATCGAAGCGGCACGCGCAATGCTCGAAAGGTTGTTCGAGCAACGCCTGAGAGACGTCGGTGCGCACAAGATCAAGGATCCTAAAACCGAGTTGCAAGAATTGTTGCAGGCAGAGTCGCTACCGTTACCCGCATACGCAATCGTCGGTTCCGAAGGATTAGCTCATGAAAGGGTGTTTGAGGTGAGCTGCGAGGTCTTGAGCTTGAAGTTACGCGTAACGGCGACGGGTTCGAGCCGCAAAAATGCTGAAAAACAAGCGGCGGCCCTGATGATCGATGAGTTCCAACATCGTGCCTAAGGCTGAATCGTACTGTGGCTATGTGGCAATCATCGGTAGGCCCAATGTCGGCAAGTCGACGCTTTTGAACCATGTGCTGCGGCAAAAACTGAGCATTACCTCGCGCAAACCCCAAACAACGCGCCACAACTTGCTCGGCGTCGATACGGAACGGGCGTTTCAAGCCATATATCTCGACACGCCGGGCATTCACGATGACGTTAAACGCGCGATCAATCGCTACATGGTCAAGAAAGCGACCTCGATACTTGTCGATGTGGATCTAGTCGCCATGGTTTTGGATCGGGACAAGTGGACAGCGCACGATGATCTCGTGTTGCAACATATAAAGCGTGCCGGAAAGCCGACGTTTGCCATCATCAACAAGATCGATCTGATTCAAGATAAAGCCGACCTGTTGCCGGTCATCGATCGGCTAGCGAAAATGCAGCTGTTCGATGAAGTTATTCCTGTATCGGCCCTCAAGCGAGAGGGGTTGGATGTTTTTCGTAAACAGGTGTTTGCGATGTTACCGGCGCACTCCCATCTATTTCCACCCGACCAGCTAACCGATAAGAGCGAGCGCTTTCTGGTTGGGGAGATCATTCGCGAAAAGCTGATGCGTAGTTTGGGCGACGAATTACCCCATCGGACTGGCGTGGTCATCGAAGCCTTCAAACAACGCGATGATCTTGTTGAGATTCAAGCGGACATCTACGTCGAACGTAATGGCCAAAAACGCATTGTGATCGGCGCGCGTGGCGAGAAGTTGAAGCGCATGGGCAGCGAGGCTCGAAAAGACATCGAGCAACTTCTCGGTTGCAAGGTCATGCTACATCTGTGGGTCAAAGTGAAAGCCGGTTGGACGGACAGTCGTGTGGAGCTTTCGCGCATGGGATATGACTAGAGTTACGCAAGAATCCGCAATCGTCCTGCACACGCGACCCTACCGCGAGACGAGCTTGATCGTGCAACTACTGACGCCGAACCATGGCCGGGTCGCGGCCGTCGTGCGGGGTATTCGACGCACGCGTCGAGGCCACTCTGTGCTGCCCTTCAACGCTTTGCAGGTCAGTTGGTCGGGTCGGACAAGCTTGGTGACGTTGACCCACTTTGAATCGATCGAGAGTCGCTGGCTAACTGGCAATGCGCTGGCCGCCGCCTGCTACGTCACAGAACTCGTGATGCGCCTGACGCGCGAATGGGAACCGCACGCGCACTTATTTGGCTCGGTCGGATGGGTGCTTGGGGTTTTGCAGGCTGGTGGTGACCTGGAACCCGCGCTACGCGAGTTCGAGCGGCATCTACTCGAAGAATTGGGCTATGGTCTCGATTTCGTTCGTGATGCCAGCGCCGTCCCCATCCAAGCCGACGGACGTTATCGGCTGGGTGAACAATCAGGTTTCATCGCGAGTGCTGGCGGCCAAGGATACAGCGGCCGCGCGCTGCTCGAAATCGGCAGCGACTGCTATGACGATCCGGAAACCCGACGTGCCGCCAAACGTATCTTTCGATCGGCTTTACGGATTCACCTGGGTCCGAAGCAATTGCTGAGCCGGCGCCTGTTCCGCGATGGCGCGTAAACGACTACCACTATTTGTCGATGTCGCCATTGTCGGGCTCGACGAGCAAGGCAGGGGCATTGGCGAAGTTCAAGGGCGCCGGGTACGCGTCAAGAACGCTCTACCGGGAGAGCGAGTCAAGGCGAGAGTCTTGAAGCGTCAGCGGCGCGAGTGGTTGGCGGAAACAGCGTTGGTTTTGATGCCCAGCTCGCGGCGTAAGGCGGCGCCGTGTGCGACGTTTCCGCGTTGCGGCGGTTGTGCCATACAGCATCTCGCTGAAACCGACCAACTGCGCCACAAACAGAGGCTTCTGCTCGACGCGTTGCAAACGCAGGGCGTCGAACCGGTGTTGGTACGGCGGCCCGTGACCGGGCCGTTGTACGGATACCGAACCAAGGCACGGTTGGGCGTGCGGGTGGTCAACGATGAACCGTTGATCGGATTCCGAGAAACCGCGAGTAACCGGGTGGTGCGAATGGATACCTGCCTTACGCTGGCCCCATCGCTCGCACGGCTCTTGGGACCGTTGAAGTCGCTGGTCGCCGCATTGAGTGTCAAGGCGCGGATCCCGCAGATTGAGGTTGCGGCCGGAGATGTCGAGCAGGCGATCATTCTGCGCCACTTAGATCCACTCAGTATCATTGATCATCAAACGCTTGCCGTGTTCGGTGAGGTCCACCAAGTCAAGGTGCTGACTCAGTCTAGGCGCTACGACGATCTTCAATTGGTGAGCCCGCCGGGCGGATCGCCGTTGCTCAACTACAGCGTTCCTCAATATGGGCTGTGCTTCGAGTTCCATCCAGTCGATTTCACACAGGTAAACTTGGCCATGAATCGACGCTTGGTGGCGGACACAATGGCCGCGCTCGAGCCCGTTGAAAATCGATGTGTCGGCGATCTGTTCTGTGGGATCGGCAACTTTTCGTTAGCACTCGCCCGACTGGGCGCGAAGGTCGTAGGTCTCGAAGGCAGCGCAATTGCTGTCGAGCGAGCCACGATCAACGCTCGTGTGAACGGTGTTGCTGAGCGATGTGAGTTTCACGTGCAGGATCTGTATGATTTCGATCGGCCGATCGTATTGAGTGCACAAAGTTTGCTGGTCGATCCGCCCAGAACGGGAATGGGCCAACACGTTTTGCGATCCATTCAAAAGGGAGTGATGAAAGTCGTTTACGTATCCTGTAACCCGGCGACTTTTGCAGCGGATGCCGATCGCCTCGGCGAGTTGGGCTTCAGCTTGACCGAAGTTGGCGTATACGACATGTTTCCGAATACCACCCACGTTGAAACCCTAGGCGTTTTTCAGCGCTGACGAGCATGGTCAACGTTTTAAAGGATCTACCGCTCAACAAAGATGGTTCGATCGCGCTCGACGTCTGGTCGAAACGTTTGTGTGGTGATCGGCCGCACCTCGATGAAGCGACGATTGTCGGTGCGGCTCGCTTTGTGGGTGATCGATGGGCGGAGGCGATGCTGCTCAGCGGGGTGGAACTGGCAGAGCTTGTGGCAACCCTGCAGATGGATACGACTTCGGTGGTCGCCGCGTTGTTCTATCGACCGCTACGGCACGGCGATCTCGTCGAGTCCGAAGCACGTTCCATCATGGGTGATGAGGCGGCGGTGCTGTTGAGTGCGGTCATTCACATGGCTGATACGAGTCTTCTGGACCTTTCGAGCTCGCGGATGCTTGCGAGTGAGGCGCAAGATCAAACCGCCAATATTCGACGCATGTTGGTCGCTCTCATTGACGACGGCCGAGTCGCCGTGCTCAAGCTCGCCGAACGCGTTGTGGCGCTGCGTCGAGCCAAAGAGAGTTCCGAGGTACGTAAGACTCGCATCGCCACCGAAGCCATGACCGTTTTTGTGCCGCTCGCTAGCCGACTCGGAATCTGGCGACTCAAGTGGGAACTAGAAGACTTGTCGCTGCGTTATCTAGAATCGGACACCTACGTACGCATCGCTAGGCAGCTAGATGGTAAGCGCAGCGAGCGAGAGAAACAGGTCAGAGATATCGCTGATGAGTTGCAGGAGACGTTTAGCGCCCAAGGCATCGATGCATCAGTAACGGGGCGCGCGAAACACATATACGGCATCTGGCGCAAAATGCGCACCAAGAACATTGGCTTTGATGAGGTCTACGACGTACGGGCAATACGCGTCGTCGTATCGGAAGTCGCTCAATGCTATGCGGCGCTTGGCACCATTCATATGCGTTGGCAGCACATACCGAGCGAGTTTGACGATTATATCGCGGTGCCCAAACAGAACGGCTACCGTTCGATTCATACTGCGGTCATCGGCACAGACCACAAGATCTTCGAAGTGCAGATCCGCACGAAAGAGATGCACGATGAATCGGAACTGGGGGTGTGCGCGCACTGGTCGTATAAAGACGCCGAACAAGAAGACGGTTATTACGCGGACAAAATGACCTGGTTGCGCCAAGTACTCGATTGGCAAGAGGAGATGGGCGGTCCGCACACGCTATCTGTTGAGTTGCGCGAAAAAATCCGCGAGGAACGCATCTTTGTCTACACCCCACAAGGACATGTGGTGGATCTCACGACGGGTGCAACACCGCTGGACTTTGCCTATCGCGTGCACACTGAAGTGGGGCATCGCTCGATTGGAGCGCGCGTCGACGGCGTCGATGTGCCGCTCAATACGCCGCTACGTACCGGACAACGTGTGGAAATACTGACTGCAGAGGACACCGAACCGCGCCGCGCCTGGTTGGACCCCTCGCTCGGATATGTGTGTACGGCGAGGGCCAAGAGCAAAATACAGGGTTGGTTCCGCTCGTTGGCGTTGGCCCGCAACGTAGCTGACGGCAAAGAGCAGCTCAGGTCCATGATCGACCGGTTGAGCATTCCAGCGCTTATGGATGAGGAGCTGGATACGCTCGCCGAGGTGTTCGGGTTGGCATCTCGAAATGATTTGTTTCGTGCCATCGCGGTGGCGGAGTTGCAGGTGTTGGATGTCGTACGTCAACGCTTTGCCAACGCCGAGGCCAGTTCTGGACAACTGAGTCTGCTGCCGGAATTTGACGTTCCAGAGACTCGGGAAAGCCATACGCTGGAGATATGCGCACACGATCGAGGTGGCCTTTTACGCGATGTCACGATGCTGCTAAGTGAGGACAAGCTTTCGTTGATCTCGAACACGGGCCGAGTCGATAGGACGACGAACACGGCTTGGCTCGTCGTTGAGTTAGAGCTTGGGAATCTGTTCGAGGTGGCAAAGGTAGTCAACCGGCTGCAACACATTAAGGGCGTAATTCATGTGCGACGTATCAAACACATCGGAGCAGAAGTTCGATGAGAGTGATCTTGCTGGGCCCTCCAGGGGCAGGTAAGGGTACGCAAGCGCAGTTTATTTGTGACGCGTTCAGCATCCCGCAAATTTCCACGGGAAACATGCTCAGAACCGCGGTCGCTGCGGGAACCGAGCTCGGACAACGGGTCAGAGGCGTATTAGATTCCGGCGCGCTGGTGTCTGATGAGATCATCATCGACTTAGTCAAAGAGCGAATCACCCAAGACGATTGCGCGAATGGGTTCTTATTCGACGGGTTTCCAAGAACCATTCCGCAAGCGCAAGCGCTGCAGGCTGCAGGCGTTCCGATCGATGCAGTCGTCGAGATCAGCGTGCCGGATGAAGAGATCATCAAGCGCCTGAGTGGACGCCGAATGCACCCGGGCAGCGGTCGCGTCTATCACGTCATCTTCAACCCGCCCAAAGTGGACGACGTCGATGACGAATCTGGAGAACCTTTGATTCAACGCATTGATGATAAAGAAGCCACCGTTAAAGAACGCTTGTCTGTGTATCACCAACAAACTCGTCCGCTTGTCGAGTTCTATCAAAACTTTTCCAACACGGAAAGTTTGCGTTACGTCACAGTTGATGGGCTTGGAGATGTGAACGACGTCCAAAAAGAAGTACTAAAAGCGTTGCGAAACGAGTAGTTATTTTTATTTGAATTACATATCATTCGCTTCGGTCTTACACGACGCTATCTTCTAGCTACTGTAAAACCACTTCTAGACGAAAGAAGTTCAAGGATTAAGTTCAGTACGAAACTGGATTTATTAACAAACGTATAGGAACATCCGAGGAGACCTGTATGGCGACAGCTAAACGCAAAGCCCCCGCTCGCAAAAAGAAGCGAGTTGCGAAGAAAGCTACTGCAAAACGGAAAGTAGCCAAGAGAAAGGCTGCACCCAAACGCAAAAAGAAGGCGCCCGCTAAGAAGCGGGTAGCCAAGAAGCGCAAAGCAGCACCTAAGCGTAAGAAAAAGGCCGCCAAGAAGCGCAAGGCAGCACCTAAGCGCAAGAAAAAGGCACCAGCTAAGCGCAAGCGGCGATAGCGTTCTCGGAGCACACACAAAGTGTGTGTTCCGATTACAAACTAAAGCTACCGCAGCGCCTCGACCGAGGCGCTGCGGCGGGCTTCTTCTCCTCGAGAAATGTCAATGTTTGTTTAGGCGAGCCCGTACAGGGGCAATACGTCTACGGTCGAACCTCGTAGCAGATCGTCACAATCTTTCGGAATACGTATCAGACAGTTCGCATGGGTGAAGCTACTCATACGATTTGAGCTCTGATCGCCCGTCGTGTTGACCGTGGGGTGAGGGTGATCGTTAGAGACCACACCTCGCTGATACTCTTCGCGACCGGCGCGATGAATGATCGTGTCACGTAACTCGCAGCGAAACGTCAGTGGTGGTGTGGGCGTCGTACCGCACAATTGCGCAATAGCCGGCTTGGCGATCATGAGCAACGTGACGATCGTCGATACCGGGTTGCCGGGTAGGCCAAAGAACAAGCAATCGCCGATCTCGCCAAACGCCAACGGTTTGCCAGGCTTGAGGTTCAACCGCCAAAAGTCGAGCGTACCGATTGCCTCCAGCGTGTCTTTGACATGGTCTGCGTCACCCACAGACACGCCTCCGCTGGTAAGCAGTACGTCGCACCGCGCGCTCGCGGCTAACAGCGCGTGAGAAATTGCAGCCGTATCGTCCGGCAATACGCCTAGGTTGTCGACTTCGACGGGTAAGTCGGCCAGAAGTTCGACGACCGTATAGCGATTGGAATCGAAAATATTGCCGTAGGCGAGTGCCGAACCCGGCACTTGGAGTTCGTCACCGGTGGAGAAAACGCCAATACGTGGGCGGGCGAATACTTCTACTTCGGCAATCCCGCAACCGGCGAGGGTACCCACGTCGAACGCGGTAATCGTCTTGCCTTTATGCAGTATGACCTGATTTTGCTTCACGTCATGGCCAACGCTACGCACGTTGGCACCCTCGGCGGGGGGCGTCGCAACGATAATCTGATTGTCGCGGACCGTGCAGTCCTCTTGGATGACGACGGTGTCGGTAGCCGCTGGCAGTGCGGCGCCGGTCATGATTCGTACGCATTGGCCGTTGTCGACAGCGTCGGTGAAGGGGTGTCCGGCGAGACTCACGCCGATCAATTTCAACGAGTCGAGATTGGCGGACCACAGATACGCATAGCCATCCATTGCTGATGCGCGAAAGGGCGGTAGATCGGTGGGCGCACATACGGGGGCCGCCGTTACGCGGTGATGGGCGCGATCTAAGCTTGCGAGTTCCTTGGTGTTCGGCGCGCGAACGTGTTGCAGAATAGAGTTAAGTGCTTCGTCAAGGTCCAGTGGTTTGGATAACATAGCTCTATGTCGCGAATTCTTGGGATAGAAACTTCTGGCGGGCTTTGTTCGGCAGCCGTATTGGTTGACGGGGACATCATCGAGGATACACGGAAGATGGAGCGTATGCACAACGAGTACGTTCTCGAACTCATCGATGGCGTCATGCGACGAGCACGTCTGGCTCCGACATCGTTGGACGGGGTCGCGTTCGGCTGTGGCCCGGGCTCGTTTACTGGGGTCAGAATTGCAGCTTCGGTCGCCCAAGGCATAGCCTTTGGTGCCAATGCTTGCGTGTTGCCGATCGCCTCGACATTGGCGCTGGCCGACGCTGCGCGCGCCAAAGAAGTTGACATGCCCGATGGAGTGGTGGCGGTAATTCGCTCGCGCCGTGATGCGTACTATTTAGCGAGTCTCAGATGTGTCGATGGGCGTCTCGTGCCACGACGCGAAGCCTGCCTCTTCGAAGGTCCGCCTGACTGGCAGGAAATCAACGATCCCCGTTGGCGGTTGGCGGGTCCGATACCTTCATGGCTCGCCGAGGTTGTGCCGATCGAGCGTTGGTGCACCGATATCGCCACCGATGGCACGGTGGTTGCGCGCCTGGGCTTGGCGGCCCTGTTGCGGGACGAGGGACAAGCACCGGAATTTGGTTTGCCTATCTATGTTCGAGGCGACTCACCGTGGCGAGCGTCCCGATAGGTCCGGATTAGAGAAGCATGAGACTCTTTCACCACAGCGATGTTAACCCACATCGCTATGCCCAACATTTCGAATTGGTGGCGTGTCAGGAGCGGCCGCACGATGTCACCGGTTACTTTCTCTGGTTTGATGCTAGCGGTTTATCCATGTTCCGCGATGCTGAGCGAAGCGGCGTCAAGCTCAACGTGAGCGATTTCGAGCAGCGCACCAACCAGGCACTGATCCTCGCCCAAGCTTGCGGTGCGCACGCGCGACCGAATGTAGTCGATTTGATGGCTGGGTGGGGAGTCGATGGACTCAGTTTGGCTATGCGCGGCTGTCGAGTCACGTTGATCGAACGTTCTCCGGCTGTTTGGGCGATGCTCGATGAATTCGTATCGCGGCTCACACTACCCGTAAACGTCGTATACGCCGATGCACGCGAGTGGTGCGAGAAGGCCACGGCGACGGTGGATGTCGTCTATCTAGATCCCATGTTTGCTCCGCGGCGCAAAACCGCATTGCCGAGCAAACGCCTGCAATTCCTGCGCGATGTGGCATGGCACGATGACGTGTCGTTGCGATGCTGGATCGAATTTGCCCGACGTGTGGCAAAGGATCGAGTCGTCGTCAAACGTCGAGCCAAGGATCCGGTGCTGGCGACCCCTGCTTGGCAAGTGCAGGGACGCCAGGTCCGTTTCGACGTCTATAAGCTCGCCTAAAGCGAGCCACTCGCCTAGACACCTGCCCCGCTTCTATCCGCGTAGGATCGCGTAGCGGTACTGTGCGTCGATTACCCGTTCTGACGCACGCATCACGTCAGTGACGATTTCGCTGTGGCTGAGTTGGCCGTCGTGAGTTTCTTGGACGACGCCGTCGTCAATGAGTTTGTCGACGAAGGAGTTGAATAATCTTTGATCGAAAAATTCCGGAGCGTTGATGTCATAGAGCCGTGACATCTTGCGGGCAACACGTTGACTTTGTTCCTGTAGCTCGGCTCGCGTGTGAATCGCATTGTCCGGGTTGGCGAGTAGGCTGATGACGATGTAGAGGCGCTCGAGTGTCTGCATGACCACGCTCGACAACAGGTGCAACCGATAGTGTTCACGGCTAGCGACGGGTGGCGGTAGAAGATGATCATCGGCTACGTGTAGGAGGCCGAAATGTGCCAGGTGCTCAATCCAGCGATCGACGGCGTCCAGTTGGCTACCCTCCAAACTTTCGGCGTGTAGCTCGTTGGCAAGATACGGGTACACGACCGCGATCATCCGTTTTAAAGAGCTGCGGTGAAACGGCCGGCGTCGCGAGACGAGCAAGCAACTGATGAGTGAGGGTAGGGCCAGGACGTGTGCAACGTTGTTGCGATACCAAGTCATCAATACGGCCGAGAATGGCGCCAGATAGTACACGTCACCAAAGTCGTCCTGATCTTTGTTCAGCATGCCGAGGTTCATGACGTAGTCGATGACCTCTTTGCCGTTGAGCTTCGTCACGTTGAAATCGTGGGCGTTGCTGTCCCATCGTAGCAGGTCCAAATAGCAGTTGACCTGGTCGACGAGCATACGTTCTTCGATCGAAAGACGCGGTGTGCAGAGCATTACCAGCGCGACGAGATTGATCGGGTTGACCGAGGCCGCTTGATTGATCCGTACGAGAATTTGGCGGCCCAATGCCGACGCGGGGTCGTCATGGCAGGGCTCGGTGGCGCGCCACTGATCCAATCGCAAAGGCTGGCCGAAGTTGACCTCTACTCTGCCGAAGTCTTGCCGGATCAACCGAAGACTTCGGAAGATATCGAATACCGACTCCTTTTGTTTTTCCGAACCCTTCAGTTCGTCCCTATACGAAGCGGCTTCGATGAGCTTTTCGTAGCCGACATACACCGGTACGAATGCCAGCGGTCGAGGTAGCCCGCGCTCGGCGTGCTCGAGCGTCATCTTCAACAGTCCGACACGCGCCGGAAGCAACCGGCCTGTTCGGGTACGCCCGCCTTCCGGAAAAAATTCCACACAATGACCGCGTCGATAGACTTGATAGAGGTATTCGGAAAAGACTGCGGCGTAAACGGGATCGTCGCGAAAGCTGCGGCGCATGAAAAAAGCACCTCCGCGGCGTAACAGCCCACCTACAACCGGTAAATTCAGGTTATCTCCCGCCGCGATATGCGGCAGCATCAGGCCGTGCTGGAACAGCAGATATGACAATAGCAGGTAGTCCACGTGGCTGCGGTGAGAAGGCACGTAAACCAGGGTGTGGGTTTGTGCAAGCCCTACAATGCGTTCCAGACCGCGGATTTCGACACCGTCGTAGATGCGATGCCAGAACATTTGCAATAGGCGAGCCAAGACGATGATCGTTGGGTAGGACATGTTGGACGCGATCGTGAGTGCGGCCTTGCGGGCTAATTTCTGGACTTTCTTGACGTCGATGTCATTGGCTGACACTTCTGCATCGATAGCCTCCTGTACCGACCGGCTCGCCACGATTTGATCCACCAGCGTCCGCCGGTGCGAAAAGTCCGGGCCGAAGGTGGCCACCTTCAGATTGCGCAATCGAACTCGCAAGATGCGGGCGACTTTGCGCACGCGGTGACTTTCGTCGGCATCGACGACGTCTGCTAAACGCAGTCCTTCACCAAAGTTCACAACGATGTGGTGGCGGGAAATGAGCAGATTGACGAAACGTTTGAGCCGAGAAGTCGCCGCCCAGTTCTCCGAGAAGAACAGGCGCAAGATCGAGCGTTCTCGATTGGTGGCTCTGCCCCAGAAAATCTGCACCGGTATGAACTCGACGGAACTCGAAGCTGCAGACGTGCTCGCCAATATGCGAACGAGGCGCCTGGAATAGGTACGCATGGTATTGCGGCGTAACCAACCGGTTGGGCGGTTCAGAAACAGAAACCGTCGATCTTCCAGTTGATCGCCAATCTCGATATTCGATAGTGGGTCGGGCCATCCGTGACCGTTACATACGATGTCCAACACGGCGAGGTCGCTCAGCGATCGAGTCGGCAGCACGAATACCGTAGCGGGCGGAAGTTGCTCAGGGGGTTCGCCGGCGATGCGGGGTCTGGCAATCCAGCGAATGACGCTGCGGGCAATCCGATAGCCGAGATTCCGCAGTCCCAACACGGTCTACGGCCGCCTAGCGGCTTGTTGAAACATGCTGCTAGTCGGTCTCTTCGGGTTGTATCCCTTGCATGAGATTGTCGAGACGTTCGGATGTCGGCGAGGTAATTTCCACCTCCCAGATGTCCCGATACTTGCGCTCGGTGACCGCATCGGCCTCATCCTGTGTCCGAATAATCGTCGCCCGCAAGAATACCAGCAAGTTGGTTTTGGTGCGGGTATCCGATTTGGATCGGAACAACCACCCGATGCCGGGAATGCTGCCGAAGAACGGCACCTTTTTTCGTGATTGGGTCACATCGTCCTGAATCAAACCCCCGAGTACGATGATTTGGCGGTCTTCCACGAGGATGGTGGTTTCGATCGTGCGTTTGGATGTCACCACGTCGGCGAAACCGGCGTCCCCAATGGGCGTTTCGATGACGTTGGTGATTTCTTGTGCGACTTCCAGGCGCACCGAGGTGCCGTCATACACGTGGGGGGTGACCGTGAGTTGCAGGCCAACGTCTTCACGCTGCACGGTCGTGAAGGGATTGCTGGACCCATCCCCCGAGGTCGTGAAAGAGCCGGTGCGGAACGGCACCTCATTGCCCACCACGATCTTGGCTTCCTGGTTGTCCAGGGTCAGGATGCTGGGCGTCGACAGCAAGTTGGCGTCCGAACTGGTTGCCAACGCCGTGATGACGGCACCGAAAGAGATGCCGTTGGCATCGATCTTGGCCGCCGCGAGGGTCGGGGTGGTAATGCTCGCGAGCCCCGCCAGCACATCGATCTCCCTCGGTTCCCCATCCTCACCCGGGCCGATCAGGTTGCCGAGCAGGGCCGAGATGACGCCGTTGAGCGTGGTGCTCACCAAGGGTACGGTTTCGCCGCTCCCGTCCGCAGCAGCCATTTCTATGCCGATGGCTAGCTGGTCGGTCAGCTGTACCTCGACGATGGCGGCCTCGATGAGTACCTGGGCTCGACGCACGTCGAGCTTCTCTAGGATGTCGAATATTTCGCTCATCGTTCCGGGGTCGGCGCGCACGACGATCGCGTTCAACGACTCGTCTGCATGGATGGTGGTCGATTCGACGTTGCCGTCCTCGACGGAGCTGGATCGTCCGCTCATGACGTCGCTCAGGATCTCCGCGACGTTCGCCGCGTCCGCGTGTTTGAGGGTGATCACCTGCACCGCACCAGTAGCCGTCGCGGGCTGATCGAGGGTGTCGATGAGCTTCAGTACTTCTGCAACAGGCCGTGGTTTGCCGCGAATGACCAGACTGTTGTTGCGCTCGTTGGCGATCAACTGAATGCGTTGCGGTCCTGCGGCACCGCGGCCGATCTGTTCCGGAGCAAGCGTTTCGAGCATCGCGACCACTGTGCCGACCCAAGCTTCCTTGAGCGGCACCATGACGACTTCGTCCTCATTCGATACGTCGATGTGCTCGATGATACGCATCAACCGCAAGATGTTGTCGGCATGGTCACTGATGATGACGATGTTCGGTTCTGCGACAGCGGCTATGAATCCGTATTGCGGAATCAACGGTCGGAGAATTTTGACGAGCTCAGCCGAATCCACGTTCTGTGCGGGGATCACCCGGGTAACCAGTTCTTCAGCGGCGAGTCCCGATAGATCGCCTCCGGCACCGGGCGTTTGTTTGCCCGTCGCGTTCTGCTGTATACGGATGACGTTGCCGGAAGGGCTTGCCGTGAAGTTGTGTACCCTCAGCACGGATAGGAACAGCGCATACACGGCATCGGAGTCCATGCTTTCGCTCGATATCACCGTCACGTTGCCTTTCAGGCGCGGGTCGATGACGAAGGTCTTACCGGTGATTTCTGCGACCTGGGCGACGAACTCGTGTATGTCCGCGTTTTTGACGTTGATCTTCCAAGACTGCTCTTGGCTCCACGCAGGCTGTGCGAATAGCAGCGGCCCGCTGAACAGGCCGATGACGACGAGCTTTCTAACGAGTGCTTGTCCAGAATGCGGAGCATTCTGAGACCGCACTCGTGGAGGGCAAGGATGCCCGACCATTTTTCGAAGAAAAATGCGAGGCTTTCGGAGAAAACCGACGAGGAATATTCGCGGCGCCTGCGGCGAAATCAGGAGCCGAATTTTCGGACAGGAACTAACAAGGCTGCTACACATAACGACTACTTCAACGATGCGGTCACGAAGAAACGGCGGCTACCCCGCTGTATTTCGAGCCGCGCAGACCCCTGTGCCAAGATGTTGTCGAGCTCGAGTTGGTCCTGACTCACGTCACCGACCGGTCTGCCGTTGACCGAAAGAATCACGTCCCCAGGCTGTAGGCCAGTTTGGCTCAGGTACGGAGACTGAGCAAGGTTGCCAAGACGGTAGCCCTGTGCGCCGTCCGTGCTCACCGGCTCGATACCGAGTTCGATCAGCGCTGATTGGGGATCCGACCGCATTCGATCGCGGTAGCTCTCTACGAACTCACGTGCGCTTGCAGCGGTCTGATTGGCGGGCGTTTGCGTGTCCCGCGGGTTGCGGCTGGGGGCGTTTGCCGCTTGGTTGACCGGCGCAGTGGCTGTGATACCGCTTGCGCCAGGGAACGTCAGCGTCTCTCGAGTGCCTGCTCGCCGTAGCACGACATGGTCCGGGTGGACCTCGTCCAATACGGCGTTGCCGGGCAGGGTGTCGCCAACCCCGTAGAGGATACCGGCGCGGCCTTTCTGTGCCACGATTGCCGCCGAATCCTCCGATATTTCGGCGACGAATACCCCGTTCAGTATCAGCGGCAGTCGCGTCTCGGACGTTGGAGCTGCCTTGACCGGCCGACCGTCGGCGTCGGCCTCGCCGAAGAGGTTGGCTTGTAGTATGTCATTTATATTGACGTTTTGTTGACTGCCTGGCGTCTGAGATTGGGGCCGCGTGCCGCCCGCAACGTCCGGTTGGATTGTCGGGCCAGAGGCCAAAAACAGACCCGTCGTCGCCAGGGTATAGGCGATGAGTGCAATCAGCGCCCACCTCACCGGCACCACCGCATTGGTCATCACGCTGTTCAACAGAGCAGTCATGTTCTCGATTAGACCCTTAACCGAATGATTTTAAAAGATTTTTTCTTCTACTTCTAATACCACGGCATGGTCTGGATCCCCTCCTGGCCACGGGTTATTTAACATCTTTGTCAGCGACTTTGTTACGCCGATCTTCACATATCCGGACTCGAGTATTTGCACGTGCATCAAGGGAGTTTGACCCCCCTCGGCGAAGATATCTGCCGTTGGCATCTGGTCGGTTTTGATGAATGCCACCAAAGGCGGCAGCTCCGTGGCGGCGAGGCGTCCCGACAGGACGTAGCGCACGGGGCCGCCGCTCCAACGGGCTTCGCCGTCCATGTGGGTAATCTTGCCGCCAGCCAAGGTTGCGGTGAGCGTGCTAATCGATAACGCGCCCGAGAGAACCAGATCGTAGGTGCTGAAATACTGATTGAACAGGTCGGCTTCGGCTCGTCCGGTGATTTCCAGATGGGTGCCATCGGTGGTCGCCTCTATGGTACCGATCAGGTCCAGTCCTTCGCCCTCGAGTTCCAGGTTGTACGCCGGCGCTAGACGTAGAATCGACAGGGGTTGAAACGCCCAACGTACCGTGCCGATCAGCCGTCCATCGACGATGACTTGCCCGGCCCCGCGCCAAATCGTGCCCGATGGTTGAGTCAGATCGAGACCCGGCAGATTGTCCGTCGCGCGGCGCAGCAGTCCAGCAGGCGCAAACGCAACGACGAAACCGATGAACAGCACGAAGCCCCAACCGAGCATCCTCTTCATCAGCTTAAGCGAGCAGCTCTTCCAACACTCGCTCATAGATTTGGGCGAGCGGTTGGAGGTCAGCCACGGACACGCACTCATCAACCTTGTGAATTGTGGCGTTCACGGGCCCGATTTCTACCAATTCGCAACCCATGGGGGCGATGAACCGCCCGTCAGAAGTACCGCCTGCGGTCGATAACGCACATTCGGTGGCGAGCAGTTGGCGTACCGCGCGTTGTACGGTGTCGGTCAGCGTGCCAGGACGCGTCAGAAAAGGTTCGCCCGCAAGCTGCCAATGCACCGTGGCGTCTAGAGCATGTTCATCCAGCAATTCTGCAATCGCCTGTTGTAGCTTCGCGGCCGATTGTTCGGTCGAGTAGCGAAAGTTGCAATCGACGATCAGTCTCCCCGGAATGACGTTGCTCGCCCCGGTACCGGCCGCGATGTTGGAGATTTGCAAGCTCGTGGGTGGATAGTGATCGTTGCCTGTATCCCACTCGATACGGGTCAGGTGCGCTAAGAAGGGAGCGGCCCGGTGGATCGGATTGTCTGCAAGATCCGGATAGGCAACGTGGCCTTGCACGCCGTGAATAGTCAGCGTGCCGTTCAGGGAACCTCTTCTGCCGTTGCGGAGTGTGTCGCCAAGTCGCGTTGAAGAGGTTGGTTCGCCGACGATGCATAGGTCGGGAATGCAGCCGATCTCGGTTAGGTGTTCGACGACGTAGCGTGTACCGTATTCGGCCGCGCCTTCTTCGTCACTGGTGATCAAGAACGCCAGCGTCCCGCGAGGTTGCGGGTGTTTGGCGATAAAGTTTTCGGTTGCCACGATCATCGCCGCGAGGCTGGACTTCATGTCCGCGGCACCTCTGCCAAACAGATAGCCGTCTCTGAGGGTCGGTTCGAAGGGTGGGCTGGCCCAGTCTGCCAAGTCGCCGGGCGGCACGACGTCGGTGTGACCGGCGAAGACGAACAACGGGGACCCACTCCCAACGGTTGCATAGAAGTTCGTGACGTCTTGCTTGTCGAGTCTGGTGATGGCGAAGCGCAATGCGGTGAGCCTTGCACGCAACAGATCTTGGCAGCCATCGTCTACTGGCGTGACCGATCGGCACCGTATCAGCTCGCAAGTGAGGTCGAGTACAGAATCGCTCATAGCGAAAAACTAATTGTGTGCGTGCAACTGATCGTTCAGCGCGATCGCTTTCTTGTTGGTGCGGCATTGCACTTCGCCGGTTTCGCTATGACGGATGAACAGCATGTCCGATGCGCCGGCGAGTTCGCGGCCTTTGGCGGTGCGTACCTTGGTCCCGAATTCGTCGATCACCGACACGCGGGTACCAGCCGTGATGTAAAGCCCGGCTTCGACCGTACAACGGTCGCCGAGCGGTATACCGGTGCCACCATTCGCTCCGATGAGGCAATTCCTGCCGATCGTGATGGTGATTTCACCGCCCCCGGACAGCGTGCCCATCGTGCTCGAGCCACCACCGAGATCGGATCCCTCACCGAGCACGACACCTTGAGACAAACGTCCCTCGATCATGTTGGGGCCAAGTGCCGCCGCGTTGAAGTTGATCGAACCAGAAGGCATGACCGTCGTGCCTTCGCCAAGGTAGGCGCCGAGCCGTATGCGACTCGAGTCGGCGATACGCACGCCCGACGGGACGATGTAGTTGGTCATTTTGGGAAACTTGTCCACCGAGAGAACTTCGAAGTGCCGCTGTTCCAGTCGCGCGGTCAGTTGCCGTTCGGCCAACTCATCGACCGCCAACGCGCCTTCGGTCGTCCATGCGACCGTGTCGAGGTGAGCAAAGATGCCGTCTAGATTCAGAGTGTTTGGCAATGCCAAACGGTGTGACAAAAGGTGCAGTTTCAAAAACGCCTCGGGCGTTGAGCTTACGCCGACGTCGTCGTTGAGCAGTACTGAGGTGAGCGTGCAGTCCGCTTCGAGCATTGGCTCTAGCGTAGGTTGGTATTCGCGAACGAAGCTCGATACGGATTCAGGGCTCAGAGTGTGCGTACCGGATTGAAACTGATCTAAAATCGCTTGTTCGAGATCGGAGTCGGGTGATTTGACCGGTGCTGGAAAGAAGCAATCGATGATGTTGCCGGCGCGACTCTGCGTCGCGAGCCCGATGGCGAAAGCGAACACGCCCATGTCGGTTCCTTATCAACGCGTTGTTAACGCGTTACTCGTAAAAGGGCGGCTAAGCTACCATACGCCGCTCGTTGGGTCAGCGGTGCGCTTGCCAAGCGCATATTCGCTCGGCGGCATCGACGCATTCGTCGAGCGAGGCAACTAAGGCGATCCGCACATGCCCACTGCCGGGATTTCGACCGTGGGCTTCGCGGCTGAGAAACGAGCCGGGTAACACGGTGATATTCAGGTCCTGAAAGAGTGCGGTGGCAAACTCCACATCGCCCGTCGGGGTTTGCAGCCAAACGTAGAAGCCGCCTGTTGGCTCGGCAAACGTGAAATCGCTCTCGAGAATGGGCAGCACGGCGCGGAATTTTTCACGGTAACGCTCACGGTTGGTGGTTACATAGGTTTCGTCTTGCCAGGCCAGCTCGCTAGCCGTTTGGACGTGTTCGGCCAACGCACAACCCTCGTACGTGCGGTATTGAAAGTAACTTGCCAGTATGTTTGCGTCCCCGGCGACGAACCCCGAGCGTAGGCCGGGCAGGCTCGAGCGTTTGCTCAGGCTGTGAAACACGACGCAACGTCGATGGTTGGTGTTGCCGAGCGCGGTGCTTTGTTCCAGCAGCCCTGTTGGTGGAGCGGTCTCGTCGAGATAGATCTCCGAGTAACACTCATCCGCTGCGATGACGAAATCAAACCGATGGGCCTGCTCGATGAGCCAGCGGTGCGTGGTGGGGGACAGTACGTGGCCAGTTGGATTGCCGGGTGAGCATAGGTACAGTAGCTCCACCCGTTGCCATATGTCGTCCGGCACCGAACTGAAATCCGGTGCGTAACCATTGGTCAAGTCGGCGTTGACATAATAGGGCTCTGCTCCGCTCAGCAACGCTGCACCCTCATAGATCTGGTAGAACGGGTTTGGCATCATCACGATCGGGTTCGCTTTGGTTCCAACAACCGCTTGGCCGAACGAGAACAACGCTTCTCGGGTTCCGGCCACGGGCAACACCTCGACATCCGGGTCGACAGACGCATTGAAACGTCGCTTTAGCCACGCGCTGACGGCTTCTCGAAGTGCGTCTCGACCCCGCGTTGCCGGGTAAACGGCGAGGTCTCGAGTGAGCCTTTCGGCATCCGCGAGGTGGGCGACCACCGCTGCGGGCGGAGCATGTTGCGGCTCGCCAATCGAAAGCGCGACATGGGGCCGGTCTTGGGTGGGTGTGAGACCTTGTTTCAACGCGTTTAGACGTTGAAACGGATAGTCTTGAAGGCGTGTGAGGCGTGGGTTCATGCCATCAGCGTATCGAGTTGTTGACGCAGGGTGTTCTCCAAGCGATACGCCGACTCTCGATCCCGGATCGGCTCACCAGCCCGATCCTGAATGTAGAACACATCCTCGACCCGGTCTCCCAACGTGGTGATACGGGCGCCGAGTACGGCCACTTCGAGGTCGTGAAACAACAGGCCAATGCGAGCCAGCAAACCAGGCTGGTCAGACGCGAGAATCGTGAGCGTCGAGAAGTTGTCCGACGCGTGGTTTTCAAGTTTGACTTGGGTTGGCCGAGTCAACTGTTTCAGTTGTCGTGGCACACGCCGTTTTGTGACCGTAATCTTGGGATCGTTCATCTGCTTGGTGAGTAACTTCACGAGCGGTTCACGATCGCCGGCGATTGGCTGGCGGTTTGCGTCGAGCACGACATAGGTATTGAAGCAGAGCGCGTCTCGTTCGGACGTCTGAATGTTTGCGTCATAGACGGATAAATTCAGTTGATCTAGTGCGATGACGCTGGCGGCAAAAAGATTCGGTTTGTCGTTCGTATAGACGAAGATTTCCGTGGCGCCTTCTCCGGCAACCTGACTGACCATATTCTGTACGAGTACCAACGCCCCGCTGGCTACGTCGTGAGCATGGACTTTCTGTGTGATATCTGCGATTTGTCGGGGGGTGTGACGCAAGAGAAACTCATCACCCATCAGCGCCCAGATAGGTTGCACGTCGGCTTCGGTCAGCCTGCCTTCGAGTTTTTCCAACGCGCTTTCTCGACAAGCCCGAATCGTAGCTTGTTTGTCGACGGTCGACTCCAGGCCGCGGCGCAACAATCTGCGCGTGTCGAAATAGAGCTGACGGAGCAGGGTGGCGCGCCAACTGTTCCAGAGCGTCGGATTGGTAGCTGTAATGTCCGCCACGGTTAGCGCGTAAAGATAATCGAGACGCCGCTCCGATTTGACGAGTTGGGCGAATTCCAAAACGACGTCCGGGTCGTAGATGTCTTTGCGTTGAGCGGTGCTCGACATGACCAAGTGATATTGCACGAGCCATTCGACGAGTTCCGTGTCGTCCAGGTTGAGCTCGTGACGCTGGCAAAACGCCACCGCATCCTGAGCCCCAAGCTTCGAATGGTCGCCACCTCTTCCCTTACCGATGTCGTGGTAGAGACCGGCGATGTAGAGCAGTTCGACCTTAGGCACGGACTTCACGCAGTGGTTGGCGACGGGATAAAGCTCCGCGCTGGCCCGATAGCGGAAGCGACGTAGGTTGCCGATGACCATCATCGTGTGGGCGTCGACTGTATAGATGTGAAATAGATCATGCTGCATCTGACCCACGACCTTGCCAAACTCAGGAATGTAGCGTCCCAACAAGCCATACCGGCGCATTCGTGTGAGCTGCGTCACCAGCGTGTAGGGTGCCTTGAGAAGATCGAGAAACAGTTTTGTGTTTTTGGGATTGTTGCGAAACTCGTCATCGATCAAGTGCACGTGATCGCGAATGAGCCGGATGGTTCCGGCTCTAACGCCCGATATATCACGACGATTGGCCATGATCACGAACATCTCCAGCAGCGCGCTCGGTGTTTCCGCAAAAACTCGGTCGTGGGTTGTCTCCAGGTACTCGTTGTGAATGCGAAAGCGTTCGTTGATCGACTCGTGTTTCGGTTTACCCGTATTGAAGGTTTCTTCGATATGCAGCAACAGGATGTCGTTGACCTCGCGAAGAGACAGAACGTACCCATAGTATTGGTGCATGAAGCGTTCGACACCGAGCCGGGCCTCCGTGTCGACATACCCCAAACGATGCGCAAGTTGCCTTTGGTACTCGAATTGCAGTCGATCGTCTTTGCGCCCGGCAACGAGATGCAAACCGTAACGCACCCACCACAGGTAGCGTTTGCCGTTGATCAGCCAATCGCGTTCCTGCTCGGTAATCACGCCGAGGTCTTGCAATACATGAGGGTCGCTCGAACCGAACTGGCGTTCACAGATCCACATGGCCGTCTGCAGATCGCGCAGACCTCCCGGAGAGGCTTTCAAATTGGGTTCAAGATCGTAGTCGACGTTGTCGAAGCGACGATGGCGGTTGATTTGCTCGTCGCGTTTGGCTTTGAAGAACTTCTCCGGAGGCCACAGTCGTGGATGTGCCATGACCTCGTCGAGTTTCCCGATCAACTTGGCGACGGGACCGGAGCCGTCTGTGAGCAAGCGGCGTTCGAATGTCGCTGTCGCGACGGTGATGTCTTTTTGAGCTTCGGTTTTGCAATCTTTGACGGTTCGTACGCTGTACCCGACATCCAAGTTGAGATCGAACAACAGCCGCACAAACGGCTCGATCTCATCCCGGTATCTTTGCGGGTTGTCGGCCAAGATCAGAAGGTCTATGTCCGATGCGGGGTGCAACTCGCGACGCCCGTAGCCGCCGACCGCAAACAACGCGAGGTGGTCCTGCGTACTTGCGGAAAACTGCGATTGCCAAAGTTCTACAAGCAGCTGATCGAAGAAACGAACCCGCTCTGCAACGATATCTTCGACGTTTTCCCGAGCCCAATAGCGGCGCTCGAGTTCGGCGTTTGCCGAGGCGATGCGGCTTCGAAGGGCTTGAACGGGCACCGCGCTAGAACGACTCTTCAGAGCGCTGGGTAAGGACATCGGCCCCCTGGCCGGTGACAAGAATGGTGTGTTCCCACTGAGCCGAGAGCTTGTGATCCTTGGTCACGACGGTCCATTGATCGGGCAACATCTTTATATGTCGCGAACCCGCGTTGATCATGGGTTCGATGGTGAACGTCATGCCTTCCTCGAGGGTCAGGCCCGACCCTCGGCGCCCATAGTGCAACACCTGGGGTTCATCGTGGAAAACCTTGCCGATGCCGTGCCCGCAAAACTCTCTCACAACCGAAAAGTGGTTGGCTTCGGCGTGGCTTTGTATGGCATGACCGATGTCCCCGAGCGTGGCGCCGGCGCGAACCGCTTCGATACCGCGATATAGACACTCTTGGGTCACTCTCGCCAATCGTTCGGCCAAGACTCTCGGCTTGCCAGCGAAGTACATCTTGCTGGTGTCCCCATGGTAGCCGTCTTTGATCACGGTAACGTCGATGTTCAGACAGTCGCCGGTTTTCAGGGTCTTTTTATCGGATGGAATGCCGTGGCAGACGACGTGGTTGACGGACGTACAGATCGACCGTGGAAACGGTGGCGCGCTCGGCGAATTGCGGTAATTCAGCGGTGCCGGTATGCAATCGAGCTCGTCGACGATGAAGCGATGACAGATGTCGTTCAGATAGTCGGTGGACACGCCGGGTTGGACGTATTCCCCAATCATCTCCAGGACGCTCGCGGCAAGTCGCCCGGCCTCGCGCATACCGGCGGCGTCGGCCTCATTTGTCACTTTTGCAGACACGGCTTTTCCAGACACGGCGGGATATGGTATAAAGCGCGCCGCTTGGGAGCAATGTAAATGCTGGCGAGGCTTCCAGGTGCCAGCGATGGCGCCAGCAACGTAATCATGACTCACGCGGTTCGACACGAAGTCACGGGTGCCGGTCGACGTCCTCAGGGCGTCACACGGTTTTGATTTCGGGAGCTGCAGAGGCTTAACCCGGAGATAAACTAGTGAACGTAAGCATGCGCGACATGTTGGCTGCAGGTGTGCACTTCGGCCATCAAACTCGTTTCTGGAATCCGAAAATGGCGCCGTTCATTTTTGGTTCGCGAAACAAAATCCACATCATCAATCTAGAAAAGACCATGCCGGCCTTCGAGGAGGCGCTCGAAGAGCTGCGCAACATGGCCAGCCGCGGCCACAAAATATTGTTTGTCGGCACGAAACGTGCGGCCACCAAGGTCATCAGAGAGCAAGCACAGCGTGTTGGCATGCCGTTTGTCGATCAGCGCTGGTTGGGCGGGATGCTCACCAACTACAAAACCATACGTCAATCCATTCGCCGCTTGCAGGAACTCGAGGCGCAAGCGAGTGATGGCAGGTTGGAAATGCTGACCAAGAAAGAAGCCCTCCAGAAACGCCGCTTGATGGAGAAACTCGAACGCAGCCTCGGTGGCATCAAGGATATGGGCGGACTACCCGATGCGATATTCGTCGTGGACGTACAGCACGAACACATCGCGATCAGCGAGGCGAACAAGTTGGGTATACCGGTGTTTGCCATCGTCGATACCAATAGCGATCCGGACGGGGTCGACTACCTGATACCGGGCAATGACGACGCGATTCGTGCCGTTCGGCTATACGTGATGGCGGTAGCCGACGCCATACAAGAAGGTCACGACGACGCGGGCTTGGCGGTCAGCACTGATGAGTTCGTCGAAGTAGACGACTCTCAAGCACCTGGGGCTGAAAAAGAACGAGTGAAAGCGCCCCCGGCGAAAAAAGAGCGAGAGAAGGTGGCGGTAGCGCCCGCGGCGAACAAAGAAAAGGAGAAAGCGCCTGCGGCGACTGCAGACGAAGAGGCGCCCTCCGCGGCTAAAGAAGAGAAAGCGGCTGCCCCCGTAGCGCCTACGGCCGCTGAAGAGAGCGCGCCGGCCACCATTGAAGAGGAGGCGCCCGCGGCCGTTGAAGAGGAGGCGCCCGCGACCGCCATTGAAGAGGAAGCGCCCGCGGCGAAGGCGAAAGCGAAGGCGCCTGCGGCTAAGGCGAAAGCGCCTGCGGCTAAGGCAAAAGCGCCTGCGGCTAAGGCAAAAGCACCCGCGCCCAAAAAAACCAAGACGCCCGCGGCGAAAAAAAAGCAAGAGAAGGCGCCTGCAGCCGAAAAGAGCAAAGAGAAGGACTAGTCCATGTCAGAGTCCACTAACCTCGTAAAGGAACTGCGCGAACGCACCGGTCTCGGCATGATGGACTGCAAGCAAGCGCTCGATGCGACGGACGGCGACTTGGAGCTAGCCATAGACGAGTTGCGCAAATCGAGCGCGCTCAAGGCCGCCAAGAAAGCTGGTAGAACCACTGCCAACGGATTGCTGGGTCTCAAAGTCGCAAATGACGGTAAACGCGCGGCTATGGTCGAGGTCAATATCGAAACCGACTTCGCTCAGAAGAGCGATAAATTCATCGGCTTCGTCCACGCGGTATTGAATGCCGTGTACGAATCCAATGAGGATCTCGATAAGCTGCTGGCCGGCGGATTGGATGCCAAGCGTGAAGCGCTGGTACAAGAAATCGGTGAGAACGTCACGGTGCGGCGCGCAGCCGCGCTCGATAGCGTCGACGGTTTCATCGCCAGCTATATGCATAACGACAAGCGCAAGGCGACCTTGGTCGAACTATCGACCCGGGACGACACGCTCGGCAGGGATCTGGCAATGCACATCACGGCCCACGACCCGACGCCGTTGGTCGTACAGGCGGCGGATTTGGATCAGGCCGTCGTAGCCAAAGAACGCGAGATCTACCAAGCCCAGGCGGAGGAAAGCGGCAAACCCCAGCAGATCGTCGAGAAGATCGTGGAGGGCCGGGTGCGCAAATTCCTGGCTGAGGTCAGCTTGGTCGATCAAGCATTCGTCAAGGACAGCAACGTCAGGGTGGGCGAGCTCTTGCAGAGCCAGGACAGCGAGTGCCGGCGCTTCGTGCGCTTTGAGGTAGGCGAGGGTATCGAGGTCGCGGCCCAGATCAAAGAGATTCAATAGTTGCAACGAATCCTGCTCAAGCTTTCAGGAGAGGCCCTCGCTGGAGAAGCAGGATTTGGTATCGATCCCCAGATTTTGGCTCGCTTGAGTGGCGAGCTTGGCGCCTGCCAACAAGCGGGCGTGGAGATCGCCGTCGTACTGGGGGGCGGCAATCTATTCCGCGGTGCGGCGCTTGCCGAAGCTGGCCTTGACCGAGTGATTGGTGATCACATGGGCATGCTGGCGACCTGTATGAATGCGCTGGCATTCCAGGATTCACTCGAACGTCACTCCATTGGCGCTCAAGCATTTTCGGCTATACCGATGGACGGGGTACTACCCGGCTACTCGGTCCACGCCGCCACCGCCGCACTCGAGCGCGGCGATGTCGCCATATTGGCCGGGGGAACCGGAAACCCGTTTTTTACGACAGACACAGCAGCGTGTTTGCGGGGCATTGAGCTGAAGGTGGATAGGGTGTTGAAGGCAACCAAAGTCGATGGCGTATATAGCGCCGACCCAATGGTCGACCCAACGGCAACTCGCTTCGATACGTTGACGTACGAAGATGTGTTGACCCAGAACTTGACCGTGATGGACTTGACCGCCATCTGCCTGTGTCGAGACTCAAACATGCCGTTGGTTGTATTCGATATGTTTGATGCGACCGCATTGACCCGAATAATCAGGGGTGAGAAGGTTGGCACCGAAATTCGGGCGCACGATGATATGCATGCATGAACAGACGGGTCTTAGCCGATGATCGATGAAATTCAAGCGGATGCCGATGATCGCATGGGCAAGTCCATCGAAGCGCTCCACAGCTCGTTTGGCCGACTTCGCACAGGCCGCGCTAACCCCAGTTTGCTCGATGGTATCGAGGTGTCCTACTACGGTACCGATACTCCGCTCAACCAGGTTGCCTCGATCACGGTCGAAGATGCACGAACTCTCGCGATATCACCGTGGGAAAAAAATCTGATACCGGATATCGAAAAGGCGATCCTCAAAAGCGACTTGGGCATAACGCCCTCCAGCAACAAAGAGCTGATACGAGTGCCGCTGCCGGCGTTGACGGAGGAAAACCGCAAAGATTTAGCGCGTGTTGCCAAGCAAGAAGCGGAATCCGCCCGCGTGGCCATTCGCAACATCCGTCGTGACGCGATACACGAGGTTCGTGAGTTGGCGAAAGCGAAGGAAGTTGCCGAAGACGAAGCGCGCAAGGCGGAGGAAAAGATCCAGTCGATTACCGATCGTCGCATCGGAGAGGTTGAAAGCACCCTTGGGGCGAAAGAAGCGGACTTGATGGAAATCTAGTGTCCTGTCGCAGAGGTAAATTGATGACGTTACTTCTGGGACAGGACACTAGATCGCCTCTTTGAGTTGAAGCACTAAGACGGTACGCAGAATGTCAGAGTTGCAGGCAAGGGCGCCGAAGACAGAATCCGGACGGATTCCGCGCCATGTCGCCATCATCATGGACGGTAATCACCGATGGGCTAAACGCCGGCGATTGCCTGGTGCGGCCGGACATCGTGCCGGCGCGAAAAACGTTCGCCCGGTGGCAGAAGCCTGCGCCGACCATGGTGTGGAATGTCTTACGTTGTTCGCTTTCAGCACCGAGAACTGGCAGCGCCCAAAACGCGAAGTCAGGTTGCTCATGGAGCTGATGCGCAACGTCTTCGAAAATGACCTGGAGGAACTCAACCGGAGAGACGTGCGCTTGAAGATCATCGGCGATCGTTCGCGGTTTCCTTCCGATCTTCAGATGCAGATGAATCGTGCTGAGACGCTCACCAGAGACAACTCAGAGATGGTCCTCAACATTGCAGCGAACTATGGTGGTCGTTGGGATATCACCGAAGCTGCCCGCCGTATGGCCCAAGCCGTGCAAGACGGAGAAATCGGTGTTGGAGACATCACCGAGCAGACCTTCTCCGACTACCTGTCGCTCGGCAAAGTGCCGCCTCCCGATCTGTGTATTCGCACGGGTGGCGATCATCGCATCAGCAACTTCCTGCTCTGGGATTTCGCCTACACGGAGCTGTACTTCACGGAAGCTTACTGGCCGGAATTCGACGAGCGATGTCTCCTGGATGCGCTCTCCACATTTGACGAGCGCCAACGGCGTTTTGGCCGCCGCGAGTAACCGGACAGGGCATTTCAGCAATGCTGCGCAATCGAGTGATTACCGCGGTGTGTCTCGCAACTCTGGCGATCGCGGCGATGTACTTCTTGACGCTCGGTTGGTTTGCGGTCGCGTTTTGGTTTGTGGCGGCGCTTGGTGCTTACGAATGGGCGGGACTAGCGCGCTGGTCCAAACCGCTGGAACGTGGTGCTTATGTAGCGGTCTTTGCCGTACTTGCGTGGTTCACCTACGGTCTCGCCGACTGGCACGTCCCGGCGTTGTGGCTCGGCGCCGTGTTGTGGTTGTTTGCGATGGTCGGCATTGGGACGTTCCCAGCCAGCACTCGGCTGTTTAGCTCGCGGCTTGTGGTCGGCGTGTTGGGCCTGGCAATCGTCTGGTGTGCCTGGATCGGGCTTATCGTAATCCGTCAGGTGCCCGATGGCAGCCACTGGCTCTTGTGGATGTTCATCCTGGTGTGGGGGGTCGATGTGGGCGCCTATTTCGCCGGTCGCCGATTCGGCCGGCGCAAACTTGCCCCCGCCATTAGTCCCGGTAAGACGTGGGAAGGGGTGGCCGGCGGTGCGCTGTTGAGCCTGTTGGTGTGCGGATCGGCGCTGGCGCTTGTCGGTGTGTTGGACGTGCGGTGGCTCTTCCTCATTGGCGTCCTGGTTACGATTTCCGTAATCGGCGATCTCTTTGAAAGCCTGTTAAAAAGGGCTTCCGGCGTCAAAGATTCGGGTACTTTGCTGCCGGGCCATGGGGGCGTGTTGGACCGGATCGACTCCGTGTTGGCCGTATTGCCGATATTTGCGCTGGTCCTTACATACCTATAATCAACGTTCGTATAAGATACGCGACCGGAAAGCGGGTACGTGTGCGGAGCGTTTCGCGCATGTCGTGGTCAAAGCCATGAGAAAGGTGAGTAGCGCGTGGAAGCCATAAACGTACTGATATACCCACTGGCGCTGATCGTCACGCTAGGCTTGTTAGTGACGATTCATGAACTGGGCCACTTTGTCATCGCCCGTTGGTCCGGCGTGAAGGTGCTACGCTTCTCCGTCGGCTTCGGTCGACCCATTTGGACGCGACTCGACAAGCACGGTACGGAATTCGTCATTGCGCGAATACCGTTTGGTGGTTACGTGCGCATGTTGGACGACCGGGATCCCGAGTCGGTGGGCGAGATTCGCCCGGGTGATAAGGCCTATCTGAGCGTGTCGGTCTGGTGGCGCATCGCTATCGCCTTGGGCGGACCACTGGCCAACTTGCTGCTCGCTATCGTCGTGTATTGGTGTTTATTCGTTGCGGGTGCCACGGTGTACGTGCCCGTAGTCGGTGAGGTGCTCGAAGGTAGTCCGGCCTATACGGCAGGTTTACAACCGGGCCAAGAAATTATCGCCGTAGATGGCGCAACGACGCGGAGTTGGCAGCAAATCGGTATGGGCCTGCTCGGTCGCTTAGGCGACTCCGGCAGTATTCAGATCACCGCCCGGGGCCCTGGTGAGCTATCGACGACAGACTACTTACTGCCCATCGAAAACTGGCACCAAGGCGTGGATACACCGGATCTGTTCGGATCTTTGGGACTACAGGTATTGATCCCGGCGATCGTGGGTACGTTGATGGAGGACGGACCAGCCGCCGGCTCCGGATTGCGGCTCGGGGATCGCATCACGGCGGTCGACGGACAACCGGTAACTGATTTCAGTGGCTGGGCGCTCGCCATCCAGGCGGCACCTGAACGATCCATCCGGCTGACCGTCCGTAGAGGTGATGCCGAACGCTACATAGACGTCGTGCCGGCAAGCCGCGAAGCAACGGACGGTAGCGAAGTCGGCTATCTCGGTGTTCGCCCGCCTACCCAGGAAGTGCGCTACGGGCCGTTGGCGGCACTGCCACGAAGTGTCGAGGAGATGATCGACAAAACCTCCTTGACCCTGAACTTATTGAAAAAAATGGTGTTCGGCCAGGTTTCGCTCAAGAATCTGAGCAGTCCAATCATGATCGCCAAAGTCGCGGGCGATTCGGCGCGTTCCGGTTGGCAATCATTTTTCAACATTCTGGCACTCTTGAGTATCTCCCTGGGTGTTCTGAACTTACTTCCCATACCGATACTCGATGGGGGTCACGTCGCGTACTGCGTCATGGAGATCGTAACGGGCAAGCCGGTTTCGGAACGTGTGCAGGCGGTGGGTACTCAGGTGGGCCTATTTTTGGTCGGTAGTATTTTTCTGCTCGCGATATACAACGACCTCACGAGGTTTTTCTGATTTGTCAATGCGGTTGGGTAAATTAGCGATAGTTGGTCTGTCGTTGGTCGTGGCGGTGGCCCGCGCGGATACGTTCACGATTGCGGATATTCGATTACAAGGGTTGCAGCGGGTATCGCCCGGCACGGTATTCAACGAGTTGCCAGTCAACGTCGGGGATACGGTTGACGAGTTGGCCGTACGTCAACTGATTCGATTGTTGTTCGCAACGGGGTATTTCAACGACATTCGCATGGCTCGCGACAACGATGTGCTGGTCATCACGCTCGTTGAACGCCCGGCAATCGAGTCGATCGAGATCGACGGTAACAAAGCGATCAAAACCGAGGCATTGTTGGAGGGACTGGGCCAACAAGGCCTTAGAGCGGCTGAAATCTTCAAGCAAGCGACGCTCGAGCGCGTCGGCCTCGAACTCGAAAGGCAATATGTCGCCCAGGGCCGTTACAGCGCATCTATCGAAACCGACGTAGAGGAGCTACCCCGCAATCGCGTCGCGATCAGTATCAATATCGAAGAAGGCAAGACATCCGGCATTCGTCACATCAATGTGGTGGGCGCGAGCGTGTTCCCGGAGGATGAGCTTTTGGATGTTATGGAGTTGCAACATCCCAGCTTGTTGTCCTTCTATCGCAACGACGACAAATACAACCGCCAAACGCTTTCCGGCGACCTGGAAAAGCTCGAGTCGTACTACAAGGATCGTGGCTATGTAGAGTTCGATATCGAATCCACTCAGGTCAGTATCACGCCGGACAGGCGTGAGGTGTACATCACCATGAACGTCCATGAGGGTGACAAGTACACGGTTCGCGAGGTCAACCTGATTGGCGAGCTAAACGATGTGCGTCCCGAAGTCTTGAGAAGACTCTTCGTCGTCGAGCCCGGACAGGTTTTTTCGCAAGCACGGGTAACCGCGACAGAAGAACGAGTCATTCAAGCGCTGGGCAACGCCGGGTATACCTTTGCTACGGCGAGCGGCGTGCCGAGTGTCAATGAAGACGGTACGGTAGACGTCGAATTCGTAGTGGACGCCAGCAACCGTGCCTACGTGCGACGCGTTACGTTTATCGGCAATCGCGTGACCCACGATGAGGTGATGCGTCGCGAAATGCGCCAAATGGAAGGTGGTTGGGCGTCGACGGCACAGATCAACCTATCCAGAGTTCGCCTGGAACGCCTCGGCTACTTTCGCGAGGTCAACGTCGAGACGCCCGAGGTGCCGGGTAGCGACGATCAGATCGATGTCAACTATTCCGTCGAGGAGCAACCTTCTGGAAGCATCTCGGCGACCTTGGGCTACTCGCAAGGTTACGGCTTGATCCTTGGCGGTAACTATCAGGAGAACAACGTGCTTGGTACGGGCAACAGCCTCGGGCTGGGCTTGAGCGTATCGAGCTACCAAAAATCGGCTAACTTCAACTACTTCAACCCCTACTACACGCTCGATGGCATCAGCCGAGGCTACAACGTGTATTTTCGCCGCCTCGATTACGACGAACGCAATATTGCCCGGTTCAGTACGGACTCGCTGGGAGTCGGAATGAATTTCGGCTTCCCCATCGGCGAGACTCAACGCATCAATTTCGGCGCTACGATCGAACAGACCAACATCACCGAGGGCCGTTTTCCGGCACTAGAGATTTCCGAGTTTCTCAAGGACAACGGCGACGAGTTTCTCAATTTGAAGATGAACTTGTCATGGACCAGTTCGACGCTGAATCGTGGCCTATTCCCGACACGGGGGCGGTCGCAATCGCTGGCCCTGCAGGCATCCGTTCCGGGAAGCGATCTGGAGTTTTGGAAGGTAAGTTACGCGGGCGAGCAGTATTTTCCGCTGTTCGGCAACTTTACGCTGCGGCTCAGAACGGAGCTCGGTTACGGCGGCGGCTACGCGGACACCACCACTTTACCCTTCTATGAGCACTACTTTGCCGGTGGATTCGGTTCGATTCGTGGATTCGAGACCTCCACCCTTGGCCCGCGCACGACCAATCCGACGGAAGATGCCCTTGGCAACCCGATCCCATTGGGCTTCTTCGACCCGGAGGGCGATCCATTCGGCGGCAATCTGCTCTTCGAAGCCAGTGCCGAGATCATCTTTCCGTTGCCCTTTGTCAGCGACACTCAGCAGTTTCGCCCTGTCTTCTTCATCGATGCAGGCAACGTTTTCAATACCAACTGTCCTAGCGTGAGCCAGAACTGCTTCGATTTTTCGATGGATCAAATGCGTTATTCCGTCGGGGTCGGCGTTACCTGGCTGACCGGGATGGGGCCCATGACGTTTGGCTTCGCCAAGCCGTTCAACACCAAACCCGGTGATGAGAGAGAAGGTTTTCAATTTGAGCTAGGCCGCACGTTCTGATGTAGAATGCCCATCGTTTTTCGCCGGTCCCTTGTCGTTTGCCGCCTTTTTAGGGACCCATGAGGAGTCATGTTTTGATTAAGAAGTTAACCAATTGCTCACTCGTACTGTTGGCGTTCGCGGCGCCGTTGGCTGCGGCGGAACTGAAGATTGCCGTGTTGGATACCCAACGGGCACTGCTTTCCAGCGAGGAAGCCAAATCCCTGATGGAACAGGTGCAGCAGGAGTTAGAGCAGGAACAGGCACGAGTAAACGAACTCGGAGACGAGATTCGCGCGCTGCAGGAAAAGCTCGAGAAGGACAGTGAAGTGATGAGCGCAACCGAGCAGCGTAAAGCGCAAAAAGCCCTGGAAGACAAGGGCATCGACTATCAGTTTCTCGTCAACAAGTTACAGAAACGGGTGAACGACCGCCGACAAGAGCTTGGGCAGGTCATGGTGCCCAAGGTCGATGCCGTGTTGAAAGATTTGATCGAGCTGGAAGGCTACGATCTCATCTTGGAACGGGGTAATCTCCTATACGTTAACTCCAAGCACGATATCACCCGGCGCGTTACGGAAAAGTTGAACGAAAAGCGCGAGTAAGGGTGACCGGACGGTCTTTCACGCTCCGAGAATTGGCTCGGCACGTCGACGGTCGCGTGGCAGGCGAGGCGTCTAGCGTCATCAATGGTCTGGGCAGCCTGAGCAGGGCGGTTGCCGGGCAGATTAGCCATTTGTCGAACCCCGCGTACCGTGCTGATTTGTCCGGCACCAAGGCTACCGCGGTCATTTTGGTCGAAGACGATCTTGCGGATTGCCCGACCAACGCGCTGGTGGTACCCAATCCGTACCTTGCCTTTGCGCGCATCTCACAACTTTGGGAGGAGTTGCCAACCCTGGCAGAGGGCGTCGCGCCGACGGCGCAGGTGGCGGAGTCAGCCATGGTGCATGAAAGCGCGTCACTCGGCCCTGGTGTCGTGGTCGGAGCCGGTTGCCAGATCCGCGAAGGGGTAAGGGTATATCCCAATACCGTGATCGGAGAGCGTTGCACGTTGGGTAACGAGGTACGGTTGATGGCCAACGTAACGCTCTACAGCGATGTCGAGTTGGGCGCGCGGTCGATCGTTCACGCAAACTCCGTCATCGGCTCAGACGGCTTTGGCTTCACTCCGGACGCAGCCGGGCGACTCGAGGCGATCGCACAACTCGGGGGCGTGACCATTGGCACAGATGTCAGCATCGGATCGGGCACTACCATCGATAGAGGCGCCATCGACTACACGGTGATCGAGGACGGCGTGAAGATCGACAACCAGGTGCAGATCGGTCACAACTGTCACATCGGCGCACATTCGATCATCTGCGGGTGCGTGGGGCTCGTGGGAAGCACCAAGATCGGACGCCACTGTGTACTTGCTGGCATGGTCGGTGTAGGCGGCGACAAACCTATCGAGATCTGCGACCACGTGACCGTCAGCGGAATGACGCACGTTTCAAGTTCGATAACCGATCCTGGGGTCTACTCGGGGAGCATCATCCATAATAGGATGAGCCACTGGAAGCGTAATGCGCTCAGGTTTCAGAAATTGGACGAGTTGGCGAAGCGAGTCGGTCGTATCGAAAAGCGGCTGACGTGAATCGCCAACCGTTTGGACCACCCTGTTAATAGCATGAGCCAATCAAAAAACATCGAGGAAATATTCGAGTACCTGCCGCATCGTTACCCATTTCTGTTGGTCGATCGGATCACGGAGTTGAAAGTGGGAGAGAGCATCCGCGGTTACAAAAACGTCACGATCAACGAACCCTTCTTCACCGGGCACTTTCCCGATCATCCGATCATGCCAGGGGTGCTCATCGTCGAAGCGATGGCGCAGGTTGCAGGCGTACTGGCGATGGAGACGAAGCAGACGCGCCCCAAAGATGGGACCATCTACTATCTTGCAGGCACCGACAAGACCCGCTTCAAACGACCCGTTGTACCCGGCGACCGTTTGGACATAGAGGCCAAGGTACTCGTTGAACGCAAGACCTTGATGAAGTTTGCCTGCCGGGCATTCGTGGGTGAAGAGCTTGCCTGCGAATCGGTCATGCTTTGCGTGGCGCGACGAATCTTGGGAGCCTCTGATTAATTCTCACCCACGCAGCGTGACCTACTGGGTTTGTGCCAAGGCGCGATTCGCGGGCAATGGTTGGTTCCACGCGGGCACGGTCCCCGTAGGCCGCGCCCTTCGGGAGCGTTTCGCGTGCTCCATGGCAGCGTTGCGTCCCTTGCCAATATGGCTAGAGTTTACCTGCGGAACGCGCCTTGCGTGCAAGCACGCGCAACGCTCTGCGAGGTTGACAATTAATCAGAGTCTCCCTAGATGATCGACGCGCGAGCGATAATCGATCCTTCGGCAAAGCTGGGTAGCAATGTCGAGATCGGACCTTGGACGATCATTGGCCCTGACGTGGAAATTGGTGACGACAGCTGGGTAGGTCCGCACGTCGTCGTCAAGGGACCGACGACCATAGGCCGCAATAACAAGATCTACCAGTTTTCGACGATCGGCGAGGATACGCCGGCGGTTGCCTACCACGGCGAGGCGACGACGTTGGAGATCGGCGACAACAACATTTTTCGCGAGGGCGTGACCGTACATCGCGGTATGACGCAGGATAGGGGCAAGACCCGCGTTGGGAGTGATGGGCTGTTCATGGCCTACGTGCATATCGGCCACGATTGCAACGTGGGCGACCACGTCATCATGGCCAACAACGCTTCGGTTTCCGGGCATTGTTTCGTCGGCGATCACGCCAACTTCGGCGGTTACGCCGGCGTTCCGCAGTTTCGCTACATTGGTGCCCACACTCACATTGTGGGCATGAGCTTGATATTGAAGGACGTGCCCGCGTATCTCACCGTCGGTGGCAATCCGGCATCTGCTGTGGGCATGAACGTCGAAGGCATGCGCCGTCGTGGCTATGACAAAGACCTGATCAGCGAGCTTAGGGAAGCCTACAAAGTGGTGTACCGGCAGGGTTTGACCGTTGACGAGGCGTGCACGAAGCTGCTCTCGGAACATTCGAATTGCCAACAGATTAAGCTGTTCGTGGACAGCATCCGGCAATCCGAGGTCGGCATCATTCGGCCCCGGTCGGAACGCCCTTAAGTAATTCGATGGACCCCATGGTTCGACCAGCACAATGACGATCACCATCGGCATGCTCGCGGGGGAAGCCTCCGGCGACAACCTCGGAGCCGGCTTGATGGGTGCGCTCCAACGCAGGCACGAGGATCTACGTTTCGTCGGTATTGGCGGCACACGGATGACGGGGCAGGGGCTGGATGCGCTCGCGAGCATGGAGCGCCTGGCGGTCAACGGATTTAAGGATCCCATCCTCAAGCTACCGCAACTCGTGGGTTTGTTGCTCGATTTGCGCCGGTACTTCATCGCCAACCCACCGGCGGTCTTCGTCGGTGTCGACTTCAACGTGTTCAACCTTTTGTTGGAAGGCATGTTGAAACGTCGCGGCATACCCACGGTGCACTACGTGAGTCCATCGGTGTACGCATGGCGTCGGGGTCGTGTCAAACGAATCAACCGATCGGCGGATACGTTGCTGGCACTCTATCCTTTCGAAGCTGAGTTCTACACCGACACGGATATTGACGTAAAGTTTGTCGGTCATCCCATGGCGGACGCTATCGCGCTGGACGCAGGCAATGAGGCGGCCAGAGACGCTGCCCGCAGTCAATTGAGCATTGCCGTAGATGGACCCCTCGTTGCCATACTGCCCGGCAGCCGTTCGAGCGAGGTCGAGCATCTCTTGGAGCGTTTCTTGGACGCGGCCGCGTTGCTTGCCCAGCGGCTCGATGGTGTGCGCTTCGTTGTTCCCTGTCTGCGCAAACCCATCCTCGAGACGGTATTGCGGTCGTTGGCGCTCAGGCCATCGCTACCGGTCACAACCTATGAAGGTGATGCGCGTCTTGCGTTGACCGCATGTGATGCGGCGATCGTCAAGTCGGGTACCAGTACGCTCGAAGCCATGTTGCTCAGGCGTCCCATGGTCGTCAGCTATAGACTCGGCTACTGGACCGCAATCGTGGCCAAATGGCTGGTGCGAACGGAGTTTATCGCGTTGCCGAATATTCTGGCCGGCGAGCGGTTGGTGCCTGAGCTATTGCAAGAGGCGGCGACGCCCGAGGCATTAGCGGAAAATTTGCTCGAAGAACTGGACAAGTCGCAACGCCAACCAGAATACTTAGCGCGGTTTGACGCGCTGCACCGTGAACTGAAGAAAGACGCAAACGAACGGGCAGCGGACGCGGTGGATGCGGTGCTAGCAGACGGTTGAAGAGGTACATGGGGCTGTTTGATGATTGGTCGTGGGGGCCTTGCCTGACGGCCGGAGTCGACGAGGTGGGCCGTGGTCCGCTGGCAGGACCGGTTGTCGCAGGGGCCGTGATCCTCAAACCCGGTCTTAGCATCGAAGGTCTCAAGGACTCGAAACGCCTCAGCGCGAAACAGCGGGAAGCGCTTGCCGATGAGATTCGCGCCAAGGCGCTGGCATTCGCTATCGGCCGCGCCGAAGTACACGAAATTGATCGCTTGAATATTCTGCGCGCCAGCCACCTGGCCATGCAGCGTGCCGTGCAGGGGTTGGCGATCGAACCGAGTGTGATCTACGTGGATGGCAACCTATTGCCTAGCTTTGCTTTTCCGGCAGTGGCTGTCGTGAAAGGCGACGTGACCGTGCCCGAAATTAGCGCGGGGGCGATAATCGCCAAGACGACGCGCGATGCCGAGATGCGACGCCTGGCGAAGCATCACCCCGGCTACGGGTTCGAAAAGCACAAGGGCTATGCTACGCGGGCCCATCTCGCGGCTCTGCGGCAACTCGGTCCATGCCCCATTCACCGGTTGAGCTTCGCCCCGATGCGTAACGTTGAACGGCACAGTGAAAGGCTGCCACTGTGAGGCGCACATGACCGGATTTGTGCACTTAAGGGTACATAGCGAGTATTCGATCGCCGATGGCTTGGTGCGGATCCCTGAGCTGGCTCGTATCTGTGCTGAACGCAACATGCCGGCCGTTGCGCTGACTGACCGGAACAACTTGTTCGGCCTCATCAAGTTCTACAGAGCCTGTTCCGACGTTGGTGTGAAGCCCATCGTCGGTGTCGACGTTAAGTTTCGCGATGCGGCGGGTGAAGCGATGCGGGTCACGACTCTCGCCTGCAACGCTGTGGGTTATCGCAATCTGATTGCACTCGTCTCGGCCGCCTTTGTCGACACCGATGAACGTGGCGTGGTGAGCCGGGAACAGATCTTTGCCCATGGCGAAGGGCTGATCGTGCTCTCTGGCGCGAGAGATGGCGAGATCGGGCATGCGTTGTTGCAGGAACACGGGGACCTGGCTCGACAGTTGGCGAGCGCGTGGGCCAATGCATTCTCAGACCGGTTCTACATTGAGGTGCAACGCACCGGTCGGGTCGACGAAGAGCGTTATCTCAGGGCGGCGTTGACACTAGCCGATACATTGTCTTTGCCCGTGGTGGCAACCAACGATGTTTGCTTTGTCGATGCCGACGATTTCGAGGCCCACGAAACCCGGGTGTGCATTCACGAGGGTCGCACGCTAGACGATCCGAGGCGCGAGCGACGTTACAGCAGCGCTCAGTACTTGCGTTCGGCGGAAGAAATGACGGCACTGTTCGCCGATCTGCCCGAAGCGCTTCACAATACCGTGGAGATCGCCCGACGCTGTTCGGTGTCACTGCAGTTTGGCGATTACCACCTGCCCAACTATCCGGTACCGGCGGGAACGACGCTCGAGAAGTACCTGGAGTCCTGCGCGCGTGAGGGGCTCGTTCGACGCTTGGATGCGCTTCGCACCCTCGGTTACTACGAGGTGGTTGATGCGACGTACGCAGAGCGTCTCGAATACGAACTCGATGTCATCAACCAGATGGGATTTCCAGGTTACTTTCTCATCGTCATGGAGTTTATTGCGTGGGCCCGGGAACAGCGTATTCCCGTCGGTCCGGGGCGTGGCTCCGGGGCCGGATCGCTGGTCGCTTATGCCTTAGGCATCACGGATCTCGACCCGATTCACTACGGCCTGCTTTTTGAGCGGCTTCTGAATCCAGAAAGGGTTTCCATGCCGGATTTCGACGTGGATTTCTGCATGGAAGGCCGCGATGCGGTGATTGCGCACGTATCGGAACGCTATGGTCAGGATTCGGTCAGCCAGATCATCACGTTCGGGACCATGGCAGCGAAAGCCGTCGTGCGCGATGTTGCTCGGGTGCAAGGCAAACCCTATGGGCTCGCGGACAAGCTGTCCAAGCTGATTCCCTTCGAGGTCGGCATGACCCTGGACAAAGCCGTTCGCCAATCGAGCGAGCTCAAGGCCTTTATCGACGAGCAGGATGAGGTCGGTGAGATCATGGACATGGCGTACAGACTCGAAGGCATTGTGCGCAACGTCGGCCGCCACGCCGGGGGCGTGGTTATCGCGCCGTCGCAGCTCACCGATTTCGTACCGCTGTACGTTGATGAATTGAGCGGTGGTCTGGTTTCGCAGTACGACAAGGACGATGTGGAGCTTGCCGGACTCGTCAAGTTCGACATCCTGGGTCTCAAAACGCTCACCATCATCGATTGGTCGGTGCAAGCCATCAACGCAGAGCGTGCCGAATCTGGCGCCTCGGATGAGGTGCTGCGAATCGAGCAGATTCCGCTCGATGATCGCGTGGTCTTTGAACGACTCAAAGATGCCCAGACGACGGGCGTGTTTCAGCTCGAATCACGCGGCATGAAAGAGCTCATTCGTGGACTACAGCCGGACGACATCAATGACATCATTGCGCTGGTTGCACTCTATCGACCCGGCCCGTTGCAATCTGGCGCGGTCGAGGACTACATCAATCGTAAACACCGGCGTGCCAGGGTCACCTATCCGCACCCGTCTCTCGAACCGGTGTTGCGCAATACTTACGGTGTCGTGCTCTATCAAGAGCAGGTGATGCAGATCGCCCAGGTGCTGGCCGGCTTCAGTCTTGGGCAGGCTGATCTCTTGCGGCGTGCCATGGGCAAGAAGAAACCGGAAGAGATGGCCAAGGTTCGTGCCGAGTTCTTGGAGGGTACCTTTGAGCGCGGCGTCGATCAGACGCTCGCCAACGAAATTTTCGATCTCATGGAGAAGTTTGCGGGCTACGCCTTCAACAAATCGCACTCGGCAACGTACGCCATGGTGTCCTACCAAACAGCCTGGCTGAAAACCCACTATCCGGCTCAGTTCATGGCCGCCAACTTGTCGGCCGACATGCAGAACATCGACAGGGTCGTCAACCTCGTCGATGAAGTCCGGCGTATGGATATGCAATTGAGATCGCCGAGTGTCAATCTCAGCGAGTACCGCTTCACGGTAAGTGACGGTGCGGTCGTCTACGGCCTAGGTGCAGTGCGTGGGGTTGGCGCTGGCCCGGTGAGCACTATCGTCGAGACGCGAGCTGAAGGACCGTTTACCAATCTGAAAGAGTTTTGCCAGCGAGTGGACGCCAAGAAGGTCAACAAGCGCGTCGTGGACGCGTTGATACGCTCCGGAGCCCTCGATGAATTTGCCGCCGATGACGAATCGATCGATGCGGTTCGTGCCCGAATGTTGTCTGAGCTCAACCAGGCAATACACAGCGCCGAGCAAACCGCACGCGACAAAGCGCTGGGCATGGCTGACATGTTTGGCGGGGTGAGCGCAACACCAATCGCGTCGTTGGAAACCGTGCCGGCCCTCAGCGAGAGCGAGCGTTTGTCGTTCGAAAAGGCCACGCTCGGTTTGTACCTGACGGGTCACCCGATCGAGACCTACCTGCCGGAGCTCGAGCATTTCTGCACCAGGCTCAAAGAGGTCGAACCCAATAAGTCGTTGCAGATGGTCGCCGGTCTCGTCGTGTCGCTACGTACGATGCGTAGTCGGCGGGGCGCGCCGATGGCTATTGCCGTGGTCGATGACCGCTCCGGGCGCATCGAAGCGTCGATGTTTCCGGAGGTTTTTGAACGCGACAAGCACAAACTCGAAAAAGACGGCGTGGTGGTTATCGAGGGTGAAGTGCAATCCGACGATTTTACCGGGGCGTTGAAGCTCCGCGTGGAACGGATACTGACCATCGAAGAGGCACGGCAACGATTCTCTCACGGTCTAACGATAGAGTTTTGCGACACCAACGTGCCCGACGATCTTTCGGTACGTTTGAAAGCGCTGCTCGAACCGCACCTGTGTGAGCAAAGTGGCTGTTCGGTCGCCGTCGTCTACCAGGCTAGTGATGCGGAAGGGCGCATCCAGTTGGGATCCGATTGGCGGGTGAGTGCTAGCGATGAACTGCTGCATAACCTCAGATTGGAATTTGGCGACGAACGCGTCAATCTTGCCTACTCGAGCGCGTAAAGCCTTTGTTGACGCATCTCCAGACGGAACTCTCTCGATGGCCGCACGAGCGATTGTTCGTCGGGTTTTCCGGGGGGCTCGACTCCAGCGTATTGCTACAGGTTAGCTCCGAGACTTCACCCGATGTCTGCGCGCTTCACGTCAACCATGGGTTGCACGCGGATGCCGACCGCTGGCAGACGCACTGTCAGTTGCTGTGCGACCAGCTCGGCGTTCAGTTTACCGCCTACCCAGTTGAGGTTGGGCGAGGCAATGTAGAGATCGAAGCGCGCAACGCGCGCTATTCGCTGTTCGACGCGGTGCTTGGACCTGGCGACTTGCTGCTGATGGGTCACCACCGGGACGACCAGGCGGAAAACGTGTTGTTGAGGCTCTTTCAAGGTCGTGTACAGCTTGCTATGCCCCACGCCCGGCAATTACCCCGAGGTGCCATGCTATTGAGGCCGTTCTTGGGGGTAAGCCGGAACCAGCTCGAAGCCCACGCGTCCCAGCATGGCATCAAATGGATCGAAGATTCGGCTAACGCCGATCTGAGCTACGACCGTAACTTCATACGCCACGAGATCATGCCGGTGTTGCGATCGCGCTGGTCGGACGTCGAAGCGGCGCTCGTCCGATCGGCCGACACCCAGCTGGGTATGGATTCTTTGTTGAGGTTCTTGATCGACGATGACACCGCGCTGCGTTTACAAGCGTTTCCGGATTCCTTACGTCGTTCGGTACTCCGAGTTTGGCTGCGCCAGTTTGGCGAGTTTACGGTAACGGATCGTGGGCTCGATGCGTTTATCGCACAGCTTGATGCGCCCAAGGACCGGCAGCCCACACTTGCCTTGAGCCGGGGCACGCTACGCCGTCGCGAACAAGTCGTGCACTACGTTCCGGCGATCGTGTTGGATGATGAATATTCTGTAGCCCCGCCCGCAACGCTCCGCTTACCGCACGGTGCGCTCACGATCGAAGCGCACGGCCCCTCGGGATTCGCCGCCAGCGGCGATTTACGGGTACGGTTTCGTCGGGGCGGTGAGCGTATCGGCAAACGCGCCGTCAAGAAGTTGCTGCAGCAGGCAGGCATTCCGCCATGGTTACGCGCGACGTATCCGCTTGTGTACGAGGGTGACCGGCTGGTTGCGGTTCCCAACATAGCGATAGCCCCGGGTGGTGGGGAAGCGCTCGAGGGGTCCGTAGTTCGTCGCTGGCGAGCCCGGTGGTCGCCCAAAGGGCACCCGTGAGAGCACCTTTTAGGGGATAAATGGCTTCGTTCGTTGTGGATGCGGAGGCGTTTTGCTATCTTGCAATCCCATCTTGAGCATGAGCGTGTTCTTGAGTACATGCCAGTCTAGATGGAACAAATGACCCGATATATTTTTGTCACCGGCGGTGTGGTCTCATCGCTTGGGAAAGGCATACTCACCGCGTCTCTTGCTTCTGTTCTCGAAGCGCGCAACCTACGCGTCAACGTGTTGAAAATGGATCCTTACATCAACGTCGATCCAGGCACGATGAGTCCCTTTCAACACGGCGAGGTGTTTGTGACCGCGGACGGGGCCGAAACCGATCTTGATCTCGGCTACTACGAACGCTTTACCCACGTTTGCATGTCGAAGCAGAACAACTTCACCACCGGCAGTGTTTATGCGGAAGTGCTGCGTCGTGAGCGCCGCGGAGATTATCTTGGTGCCACCGTCCAGGTGATTCCCCACATCACCGATGAGATCAAACGCCGGATCAAACTGGTGGGTGAAGGGTTCGATGTCGTCATCGTCGAAACCGGTGGTACGGTGGGCGACATCGAGTCACAGCCGTTTCTCGAAGCCATCAGGCAGTTGCGACTAGAGGTTGGCGTAAGCCGAACGCTCTTTATCCACCTAACCTATGTTCCCTATCTGACCGCGGCTGGCGAAATCAAAACCAAGCCCACCCAACATTCGGTCAAAGAGCTGCGCTCCATCGGCCTGCAGCCGGACATTCTGGTATGCCGGTCCGAACGAATCCTGCCGCAGTCGGCGCGAGTCAAGATTGCGCTATTTACCAATGTCGAAGAGCGTGCCGTTATTTCCAGCGTCGATGCGGAATCTATCTACCAGGTACCGACCGACTTGCATCGACAGGGTGTCGATGACTATGTGGTCGAGAAATTGGGCCTCGAGTGCGAACCGGCCGATCTCTCGAGCTGGGAATCGGTCGTAGATGCGCAACTACATCCCGAACAGGAAGTGCGTATCGCCATTGTCGGCAAATATTTGGACCTGCTGGATGCGTACAAATCGCTGATCGAAGCGGTGACCAATGCGGGCATTCAATCCCGTACCAAGGTCGTTATCGACTACATTGATGCCGAGGAACTCGAACGCAACGGTACGGATGGCCTCGATGAGGTAAGCGCGATACTCGTACCGGGCGGCTTTGGTGTACGCGGGTTCGAGGGCAAGGTCATGGCGGCTCGATACGCCCGGGAAAACAACGTGCCCTATTTGGGTATTTGCTACGGCTTGCAGGCAGCGATCATCGACTACGCGCGCAATGTCGCCGATTTTCCGGGTGCCCACTCCACCGAGATCGATGCCACGACGCCCCACCCGGTAATCGGTTTGATTACCGAGTGGACCGATCGCGAAGGTCGAGTCGAACAGCGCTCGGGAGACGATGATCTCGGTGGCACGATGCGTCTCGGCGAGCAAGCGTGCGTCTTGAATCAAGGCAGCTTGGCTGAACGCACTTATCAAAGGCCCGTCGTGCATGAACGGCATCGACATCGCTATGAAGTCAACAACCACTACATGGATAAGCTCGAAGAGCTGGGCTTGAAGGTTGCCGGTCGTTCCGAGGACGGCGAACTCGTGGAGATGATCGAGATCGACGACCATCCATGGTTCCTCGCTTGTCAGTTCCACCCCGAGTTCACCTCGTCGCCACGCGGCGGCCATCCGCTGTTCAACGGATTCATTACGGCCGCCCTCGAAAAGGCGAGTGTTGCGCCGCTGTTGAAAGACGGAACGGGATCCTAGAAAAATGCAACTCTGCGGATTCGAAGTTGGCCTGTCCGAGCCTTTGTTCGTAATCGCCGGCCCCTGCGTGATCGAGAGCGAAGCGTTGGCGCTCTCCACCGCGGAGGCGTTGAAGGCAATCACGGACAGGGTCGGCATACCGTTTATCTATAAGAGCTCCTTCGACAAGGCCAATCGCTCATCGCACGAAAGTTATCGCGGCCCGGGCTTAAGTGAGGGCCTGAGGATACTCGAGAAGGTCAGGACCGACCTTGAAGTGCCGGTATTGACCGACGTACATGAAGACACCCCGCTCGACGAGGTAGCCGAGGTAGTGTCCGTATTGCAGACGCCGGCTTTTTTGTGCCGGCAAACCAACTTCATCCACAACGTTTGTGCTCAGCACCTACCGGTAAATATCAAGAAGGGACAGTTCCTGGCACCCGCAGACATGACCCACGTCGTGGCAAAGGCCAAGGCGACCGGCAATGAGCAGGTCATGGTGTGTGAACGCGGTGCGAGTTTCGGCTACAACAATCTGGTCTCGGACATGCGCTCGCTGGCCATTATGCGAGCGACCGATTGCCCGGTCGTGTACGACGCAACCCATTCCGTGCAGATGCCCGGCGGTCTCGGTAGCGTATCGGGCGGCCAACGCGAAATGGTGCCCGTGTTGGCCAGGGCGGCAGTCGCGGTGGGGGTGGCCGGGTTGTTCGTCGAAACCCATCCCGACCCGGCGAACGCCCTATCTGACGGTCCTAATTCCTGGCCTTTACAGTTGATGGAAGCGCTACTGATCGAACTGAAGGCGCTGGATAGCCTCACCAAGGCTCACCCGTTCCTGGAAGACCAACTGCTCACGGTAGACACAACAGGGTGAATCAGGCTATTAACGGTCTCAAAAATGCCGTGCCGGCATTTTTGTTTCACGCTTTTCTTCGAAAACCTCCCATTTTCCTCTGGAAAATCATCGCGCATCCCTGCGCTCCTAGAAGCGGTCTCGTTTTTGAGACCGCTTCTAGATTGAGCCAGTCATGAGTCGGATCGCAGCCGTACACGCCCGCGAAATTCTCGATTCGCGCGGCAATCCTACCGTCGAAGCGGATGTGGTGACCGATACGGGACACAGGGGCCGAGCGGTGGCGCCCTCGGGCGCATCCACCGGTTCTCGTGAAGCTCTCGAACTTCGGGACGGGGACAGTGCTCGTTATTTGGGCAAGGGAGTCACGAAAGCCCTAGCGGGTGTTCGGGACACCATTGCGCCCGCGTTGCTGGGTCTCGATGTCGAGGATCAACGCGCCGTCGACGATCGGCTGGTCGAACTCGACGGTACGGACAACAAAGCCAAGCTCGGATCCAACGCGACGGTTGCCGTGTCGCTGGCTGTGGCTAAGGCTGCTGCCGAGTCGCAAGGTCAGCCGTTGTACGCACACATCAACGCGCTCGCTGGCAAGCCGGCGATGTGCATGCCCGTACCGATGATGAATATCTTGAACGGCGGGGAGCACGCGGACAACAACGTCGATATTCAGGAATTCATGATCCTACCCGTCTCTCAAGCCACGTTCTCTGAGGCTTTACGCTGTGGGGTGGAAGTGTTTCACCAGTTGAAAAAAGTCCTGCAGGCCAGCGGGCTGACCACTGCGGTCGGCGATGAAGGAGGCTTTGCGCCAAACCTCGAATCCAACGCGGCCGCGCTCGACGTCATTACCGAAGCCATTGGCCAGGCGGGATACACGGTAGGTCGGGATGTGACGCTGGCACTGGACTGTGCGGCGTCGGAGTTTTACGTCGACGCCACCTAAGTTCTGGCTGGAGAGGGCGCGAGCTACGACAGCGCGGGCTTTGCCGACTACTTGGCGGCCCTCGTCGACGCGCACCCCATCAGCTCCATCGAAGACGGAATGGATGAAAACGACTGGGCGGGGTGGCGCGTGCTGACCGACAAGATCGGCCACCGCGTTCAATTAGTGGGAGACGATCTGTTTGTCACGAATACGGAATTCCTCGCTCGCGGCATCGAGGCAGGTGTGGCCAACTCCATTTTGATCAAATTGAATCAGATTGGCACCCTATCGGAAACGCTTGATGCCATTGCGTTGGCCCACAGTGCTGGCTATAGAGTGGTCATCTCGCACCGCTCCGGCGAGACCGAAGACACCACGATTGCCGATTTGGCGGTGGCGACCGGCGCTGGCCAGATCAAAACCGGATCACTGTGCCGCTCGGATCGCGTTGCGAAATACAACCAGCTACTGCGAATCGAAGAAGCCTTGGGCGCGCGCGCCCCGTACCGCGGTCGTGAGGAGATCAGTCGACCGTGAAAATCGTGATCGGCGCTCTGATCGTTCTCTGCTGTGCCTTGCAGTACAAGGTTTGGTTCAGCGACGTGGGCTACGGCGCCTTGCGGCAACTTGAGGATGCCGTCAACCACCAGGCACGCCGTACCGAAATGCAGCGCCAGCGCAACCGAATATTGCGTGCCGAAGTGATCGCGCTGAAGTCAGGCCATGCTGCCGTAGAAGCCAGGGCTCGTACCGATCTCGGTATGATCAAAGAGGGAGAGACGTTTTACCTAGTACCCGACGAGCGCTGGTGACGGCCTCCGCGCAACCAACGGCTGAACAAGTACCGGCGCCGCTGAGATGGCCGAGAGCGACGAAGACGGCGCTACCGAGCGCGGTGTTGAAGCGCCGGCCGGAAGATTTTCGGGTGTTCGAACAGCTCCACATCGACTTCTCCGGTGACGGCGAACATCTGTATCTGTGCGTCGAGAAACGCGGGCTCGAGACACGCGAAGTCGTAAAGCACCTCGCCAGCCACTTCCGGGTAATGGCGATGGACGTTGGCTACGCCGGGCTCAAAGACAAATGGTCGGTCGCCCGCCAGTGGTTCAGTGTGCCCACGTTCGACGCGGCCGCAGGGCTATCCATCCCGGGGCTAAAGGTCGTGACATCGGCGCGGCACAACTGCAAGTTGCGACGCGGCCGCCACGAGGGTAATCGGTTTGAGATTCGCCTGCGCAACCTAGCTGGTGCGGAGATCCAAGTCAGGGACACCGCCCCGAACTACTTCGGCCAACAACGCTTTGGCACGGCTAATCTCGATCGTGCCCGTGCCTGGTTGCATCAGCGGCGACAACGTCAGGTGTCGCGGGCGGAACGCGGTTGGCACCTGTCCGTGCTGCGCAGCTATCTATTCAACGAAGTGCTGGCGGAGCGGGTCGTGGCCGGAAGCTGGTGCAGAACCTTGCCGGGCGATGTGCTCTTGGACGGCAAGGCCACGGGTCCGTTGTGGGGTCGTGGCCGTAGCGCCACGGGTGCTGCTGCTGCGACGCTTGAAAATCGCGCCTTGGCCGGGCACCGGGCGATTTGTGAGGGATTGGAATTTGCGGGCGCGCGACAAAGCCGCCGCGCGTTGGTCGCCGCACCTCGAGATTTGACCGTGACGCCTGAAGGGGACGGTGTGGTCATTGGCTTTACGCTTGCAACGGGCGCGTACGCAACGAGCTTCTTAGCCGAGAGCTTCGCCTTGGTAGAAGAGCGTGTGCCTTGAAACGGTTTGATCTGTCAGGCATCGGCATGACCTCCCAGCGCACCCGGGATCGGCTTGTCGCGCGGTTGAGCGACCAGGGCATCACACAACCCGCGGTGCTCGATGCCGTTGCGAGTACGCCTCGGCATATCTTCATCGACGAAGCCCTCGCACATCGCGCGTACGAAGACACCGCCTTACCGATTGGTCACGGCCAAACCATTTCCCAACCCTTCATCGTCGCGTTGATGACGGCGACGTTATTCAACGTCCCGCGCGATCGAGTGTTGGAACTGGGTACCGGATCCGGGTATCAGGCGGCGATACTCGCCGCGTTGTGCCAGCGGGTCTTCACCATCGAACGGATCGAACCGCTCATCGAGCGCGCCCGGACACGCTTGCAAGCGCTGAATCTCAACAACGTGATCATGAAACTCGGCGATGGCTATCGCGGTTGGCCGGAACAAGGACCGTTTGCGGGCATTTTGGTGACGGCCGCGCCGCGCGTGGTACCCGAGGAGCTGTTTCAACAGCTTGAGGTCGGCGGTCGCATGGTCGTACCGGTGGGAGCGGATGAGGTTCAGGAATTGCGGGTTATCGATCGCACGCCGGACGGATACGATGAGCAAGTCGTGGAACACGTGCGGTTTGTGCCCTTGCTGAAGGGCGTGCGCACCTCGTGAGCACGGACCGCACGGTTGGTGGTTGGTGGGGGATCTATCTGCGTGGTGTGGCCATGGGCATCGCGGAAATCGTGCCGGGGGTCTCCGGCGGTACGATCGCATTCGTTAGCGGCATCTATCAAGAGTTGGTGACGAGCCTCGCGGCCTTTGGTCCGAAGTCGGTGCTTATGCTGTTCACGGATCCGCGACGCTTCTGGCAACACCACAACGTCAAGTTCCTGCTGTGTTTGGGTCTCGGTATGCTTTCGAGCGTGGTCTTGTTCGCAAGGGTTTTCAGTGTTGCCATCGCGAACGCGCCAACGCTCGTGTGGGGTTTCTTCTTCGGGTTGATTGCGGCCTCTGTCATCGACATCGGGCGCGCGCGCCCGCGTGCCACGCTCGCTACGTTCGGTCTGCTCGGCTTGACCTTGGGGCTCGCGATGAGCGAACTGCCCACCGTTGCCGGCGAACCGGAGTTATGGATGTACTTCGCCGGAGGTGCCTTGGCGGTCTGCGCCTGGTTATTGCCCGCGATCTCGGGAAGCTTCGTATTGCTGCTGCTCGGACTGTATACCAGCGTGCTTCAAGCGGTCACCCTTCTCGACTGGTCAATACTGCCGGTGTTCGTGTTGGGGTGCGCCACGGGACTGGCGCTGTTCAGCAAACTGCTAGCGCTTCTCATGCGACACTACTCCGAGACGATCTTGAGCTTTTTGACGGGATTCATGGCGGGCGCGCTGGTCAAATTGTGGCCTTGGCAGTTCGAAGGCGAGCTGATGCTTGCGGGTGCGTGGGCCGAGGCCACGAGTATGCCCGCGTGGCCATTGCTCACGCTGTTGATGATGTTGTTTGGTGGCGGTGCCTTGTGGTTGCTCACCCAGGTCAGACAATAGCGATTTTCGGGCTGACCGTGCTGTTGGCCAGTAGTTGTGCGACCCCCGGCTACCCGGTGATCGAGGAACGCTCACCGATCTTCTCGCCAAGACCCGCAACGTATGCCGTCAAGGCCGGAGACACGCTGTACTCGATCGGCTGGCGGTTTTCCTTGGACGTGCAGGGCCTCGCTCGCGCCAACGGGTTGCGGCCGCCTTACACGATCTATCCTGGTCAAAGCCTTCGGCTGGTCGTGCAATTGCAGCCGAACCGTCGACCGGCGCCGGCATCGAAGGCCACGCATCCAACACTCAGTTGGCGGTGGCCAACCAACAGCCGGGTCGTCCGCGACTATGGTCGTGGCAACAAAGGGATCGATTTTGCAGTTGCTACCGGGGCCGCGGTCGGTGCCAGCGCCACCGGCGAGGTGGTTTACGCGGGCAACGGCCTCGGTGGTTATCAGCACCTCGTCATCATCAAACACGACACCCGCTATCTATCGGCCTACAGTTTCAACCAACCGATGATGGTGCGGGAGGGCCAGCAGATTGAAGCGGGCCAAACTCTGACCGAGATCGGTGGCCGAGGCCGCTCGGCACAAGCCTTGCACTTTGAAATTCGCAGCAACGGGGAACCGGTCAGCCCAAGGTCGTTGTTGCCATAGAACTCGGTTTGCTGCTCAACGCTCTAGGAGGTGACGTTTCTCGGTTATCTCTCGCCAGTCGTCGGCGTCCGGCAATGGGTCTTTCTGCTCGGTGATGTTTGGCCAGGCGTCGGCAAGCTCTTGGTTGAGGTCGAGAAAGTCCTGCTGGTCTTCGGGGAGTTCGTCCTCGGAAAATATGGCGTCGACCGGGCACTCGGGTTCGCACAGCGCACAGTCGATGCATTCGTCCGGGTGAATGACCAGCATGTTGGGCCCTTCGTAGAAGCAGTCGACCGGGCAAACCTCGACGCAATCCGTCAGCTTGCACTTGATGCAGTTTTCTCCGACGACAAACGTCATGTCGAACTCCCGGTGAGACAAAAGCTGGCTATTCTAAACATCTTGCCCAAAGCGGCAAAGTTCATCTTCTCGAGGCTTCAGAGATACCCTTTCAGTTCATACAACAAGGCCAGCGCCTGCTTCGGCGTGAGCTCATCGGGCTGTATGTCCCCTAGCCGTTCACGGACTGGGTCGTGGATAGGCGGCGGTTCGCGAGCAAACAGATCTGGCTGCGACGGATGGTTGTGAACCTGCTGCGCTTCCAGTTCCCGCAAGCGCGCCTGAGCCTGCTGCAGTACGGAATTAGGCACCCCGGCTAGGCGCGCCACTTGTACGCCATAGCTTTGACTGGCCGGGCCCTCTGCGACCTGGTGGAGAAATACGATCTGTTGCTGATACTCGGTCGCGGTCAGATGCACGTTGGCAGTCGCGTCGAGCTCGTCAGGGAGTGCTGTAAGCTCGAAATAGTGCGTTGCGAAGAGCGTGAATGCGCGCGTAGTTTCGGCCAGATACTGTGCGGTTGCCCATGCCAAGGCCAGACCGTCGTAGGTGCTGGTACCGCGACCGATTTCATCGAGCAGCACCAAACTCGACTCGGTAGCGTTGTGCAGAATGTTGGCCGTTTCCGTCATCTCCACCATGAACGTCGACCGACCGCCGGCAAGATCATCGGCTGCACCGATGCGGGTAAAGATACGATCCACCGGTCCAAGATTCGCGGCAGCAGCTGGAACGTAACTGCCGGTGTATGCGAGCAAAACGATGATCGCCGCCTGTCGCATGTAGGTGGATTTACCGCCCATGTTGGGGCCGGTAACGATCAACATGCGCCGGTCGCCGTGCATGATCAGATCGTTGGGAATGAACGGATCGTTGCTGGCGGCGCGGACCACCGGGTGCCAGCCTTGTTCGATTGCGAGCATGGGTTCCTCGGTGAAGCTTGGGGGAGCCATGCCAAGTGCCAAGGCGCGCTCAGCGTAGCAGGTCAACACGTCGAGCTCCGCGAGCGCCGCGGCAGCGTGGCGAAGCTCGACGACCCGGCTTGCAAGCTCGTCCAATAATTCGTCATACAGCTGCTTTTCCAGCTTCAAGGCTCTGGCTTGACCGGTCAACGCTTCGTCTTCGAAGGTTTTCAGCTCTGGGGTGATGTAACGCTCGGCATGCTTCAGTGTCTGGCGACGCACATACTCGGCGGGAATTTCTCCGCTCGCCGCACGACTCGTCTCGATGTAATAGCCGTGCACGCGATTGTAGCCGACCTTCAACGTGCTGATGCCGGTACGCGCCCGTTCCGTTTGTTCGAGATCGGCCAACCACCGGCTGGAGTTTGCGGTGAGGTCGCGCAGATGATCGAGATCTCTGCTGAACGCTGCAGCGATCATGCCGCCGTCTCTGATGGTCGCCGGCGGCGACTCGACGATCGCGCGGGTGAGCAATTCGCCGATGTCGGAAAAGTGTGGAAGTTCTTTACCGAGCGAGGTGAGGTGATGCGACGACGAATCGCCTAGCAGGGCACAGATGGCAGGTAGCTGATCGATTGCGGCTCGCAGTCTCGCGAGATCTCGCGGCGATGCCGAGTGCAGACCCACACGCGCGACGATGCGTTGCATGTCACCGATCTCCACCAGGCGTTCGCGCAATGGCTCGTGGGCATGTTGCTCCAGACAGGCCGTAACTGCTCCTTGGCGTTGTTGTACGGCGTGTGCGTCTCTTAAGGGTGCATTCAGCCAGCGTCGCAACAACCGCCCACCCATGGCGGTACGGGTCGTGTTCATCAAGCCAAACAACGTCAGGTCGGCTGCGCTGCCGCTATCGATTTCCAGGTTGCGGCGGCTGTGTGCGTCCAACTTCAGATAGTCGACGGCCGCTATGGGCGAGATGCGATCGATATAGTGCAGCTGTTGGCATTGAGTCGCCTGAGCGTAGCGAAGCACGGCTGCTGCGGGGCCGACGCAAGCGTTGTCTGGTTCGATGTCGAAGGCAGACAGGTCTTGGGTACCAAAGTGCTGCGTTAGATGCTTGAAGCCGAGGTCGCTATCGAAGGCGAGCCCATCCTGGATGTTGCAATCGATGCCTGCTAATTCAGGGAGCTCTGTCGGTGTCAGTATCTCGCTTGGCTGAAGATGTGCGATCTCACTCAATAGCGTGCTGGCGTCGGCAACGGTTAGCGTCTGCAACTCGCCTCGCGCGAGGCTCAGAAGGGCGATCCCATACTCGCTGCCGTCGCTTGCAAGGCCCATCAAGAGGCTTTCGTCCGTCGAGGCGAGCAGGGCATCGTCGGTAATGGTTCCTGGGGTCACTATCCGTCGAACCTGTCGCTCGACAGGTCCCTTGCTCGTGGCGGGATCGCCGATTTGCTCGCAAATCGCCACCGAGATGCCCAGTCGTACCAGTTTGGCGAGGTAACCGTCCACGGCGTGAAAGGGCACGCCGCACATCGGAATCGGTGCCCCGGCGGATTGCCCGCGAGCCGTCAACGTGATGTCCAAGAGCTTGGCGGCGCGTTTGGCGTCATCATAGAAGAGTTCGTAGAAGTCGCCCATTCGGTAGAGCAGCAAATGTTCGGGATGCTGAGCCTTGATGCCAAGGTACTGCTGCATCATGGGCGTGTGGCTGGCGCGGTTCATCGTTGTGAAATTCTCTCTTAAACTCGTAGCTCGATCGAGCATCGATTTGTACGCTTGCTCTGGTTTGGGCTTTGGGGTGTTGCCATCACTACTGATTAAATATACAGTAGTCCTTCACCATACTAAACGTGGAACACCCATGGTCGAAAGCATATCCCCAGACATCGCTGGCAAGAAACCAGGCGCCAATCAAAAAACAGCAGGCAAGCAAGATAAGCGAGACGAGAATAAGCAACGTGCCCTGAGTGCAGCACTCGCGCAAATCGAGCGGCAGTTCGGCAAGGGTTCCATGATGCGTCTCGGTGACCACGAACTGGTTGCCATACCGGCCATTTCCACCGGCTCGCTCGGGTTGGACATCGCACTGGGCATCGGTGGTCTGCCGCGCGGCCGTGTCGTCGAGGTTTATGGTCCCGAAGCTTCCGGCAAGACCACGCTGACACTGGAGGTCATTGCGCAAGCACAAAAGGCCGGGGGCACCTGTGCGTTCATAGATGCAGAGCACGCTCTCGATCCCATCTATGCCAAAATCCTCGGGGTGGACATCGACAACCTGTTGGTTTCACAGCCAGACACTGGCGAACAAGCCCTCGAAATCACCGACATGATCGTGCGCTCTGCCGCGGTCGACGTTGTTGTGATCGATTCCGTCGCGGCGTTGACGCCCAAAGCCGAAATCGAGGGTGAAATGGGTGATTCCCACATGGGTTTGCAAGCCCGTCTGATGAGCCAGGCGCTGCGCAAAATGACCGCTTCCATCAAAAACTCCAATACGCTCGTGATCTTCATCAACCAAATTCGCATGAAGATCGGCGTCATGTTCGGGTCACCGGAAACGACCACCGGGGGCAATGCGCTCAAGTTTTACTCGTCGGTGCGTCTCGACATTCGTCGCATAGGTGCGGTGAAAGAAGGCGATGAAGTGACGGGCAACGAAACCCGCGTCAAAGTCGTCAAAAACAAGGTCTCCCCACCGTTCCGGCAGGCCGAGTTTCAGATCTTGTACGGCTCAGGCATTAACCGCACGGGCGAGATTATCGAACTTGGTGTCCAGCAAGGCATCGTCGAGAAGTCCGGTGCCTGGTATGCTTATAAGAACGATCGCATTGGTCAGGGGCGCAAGAATGCCGCCGACTACCTGGAAGCGAACCCCGAGATCCGTCAGGACATCGAGGCGCAAATTCGTAGTCAGCTGCTGCCAGAAGCGGGCACCGACGTAGGCGACGTCGTCATCCCCGAACCGGCTCAAGATTCGTTGTAAAGGGCTGGGAACGTGGCTGAATTCGCCGACGTTGAAATGCTCGAGGACGACACGTTCAGAAAAACGCTCGACCGGGCAGTCAGGCTGCTCGGTCAGCGCGAACACGGGCGCATTGAGTTGGAACGCAAGCTGGTTCGAAAGGGTTTTCGCGAAGATGTGGTTCACGCGGTCGTCGATAAGTTGCAAGCGGATGACCTGCAGAGCGATGAGCGGTATGCGGCAGCGCTGGTGCGACGTCGTATCGAGCGCGGCTACGGACCCATCTACATTCGCCAAGAGCTACGCCAGCGCCGGGTAGACGATGAACTCGCCGAAGCCGAGCTTACGCACACCGGTGAGTTTTGGCTCGGCGAAGCGTGTCGCGTATTGCAGAAAAAATTCTCGAATCGCACTAACGCGCGGGACGCACAAGGTCGGTTTCTAGCACGACGCGGATTCCCCGCTGATTTGATCTACCGGGCCCTAGGGAAACTCTGATCGATTACACGTCATAGAGCACTGTCACCGCAGGTTCTATATACTTGCGGCCGTTTTTTACTAGCCTAATCGTATGAAAACTGCCGAGGTACGCGAACGCTACCTTGCATTCTTTGCGGAACGCGAGCATCGGATCGTGCCGTCCAGCACGCTGGTGCCACACGATGATCCGACCCTGCTTTTTACCAACGCAGGTATGAATCAGTTCAAGGATGCATTGCGGGGTCGAGAGGACCTCGGTTACAGGCGTGCCACCTCATCGCAGCGGTGCGTGCGGGCGGGTGGCAAACACAACGATCTCGAAAACGTCGGTCATACCGCTCGGCACCTGACGTTCTTCGAGATGCTTGGCAATTTCAGCTTTGGCGACTACTTCAAGGAAGAAACCATCGGTTGGGCGTGGGAGTTCGTGACCGACGTTCTTGGACTGCCGGAAGACCGGCTGTGGGTGACGGTACATCCCACCGACCAAGAATCTCGCGATCTCTGGCAGAAAAAGATTGGTCTTGCCGCGGCCCGCGTCGTCGATCATGAAGACAATTTTTGGGCCATGGGTGAAACCGGACCCTGCGGACCTTGTACCGAACTGTTTTATGACCACGGTCCTGACGTCGCCGGTGGTCCGCCTGGATCGGCCGACGAAGACGGCGACCGTTTCATCGAATTTTGGAATTTGGTGTTTCCAACGTTTGACCGCGCGCCGGACGGCGAGCTGAATCCCTTGCCGCAGCCTGGGGTGGATACGGGTATGGGACTGGAGCGCATGACCACCATCGTACAAGGCGTGCACAGCAATTTTGAAATTGATCTCTTTTGCAGCCTCATGAATTCGGCGGGTCGGTTTGCCGGTATCAACGAACCACGCGAAATACTTGCCAATCCTTCGTTGCGGATCATTGCCGACCATCTGCGCTCGAGTGCGTTCCTCATAGCGGACGGCGTGATGCCGGGCAACGAAGATCGAGACTACGTATTGCGGCGGATCATTCGGCGAGCACTACTACAGGGCTACAAACTCGAGATTCGTGAACCGTTCTTCCACACGCTCGTCGATGATCTGGTCATTGAGATGGGCGAAGCGTTTCCGTTGTTGAAAGATCGGCAGGCTGAGATTACGACGGCGTTGCTGAGAGAGGAAGAGCGGTTCAGTGAGACGCTCGACCAGGGCATGCAGTTGCTGGACAAAACCATTGGTGAGATGAAGGGCGATTGCATACCGGGTGATGTGATATTCCAACTGTATGATACGTACGGATTCCCGACGGATTTGACGACGGATGTCGCACGCGAACGCGGCCTTGACGTCGACATCGAAGGTTTTGAAGCTGCCATGGAACGGCAACGCGACCGGGGTCGAGCCTCGACGCGATTCGATTTTACACTGGGCCAACGTATCCATACGGATTCGAAAATTGAGTTCGTCGGATACGACTCGACTTCCGATGCAGCAAAAGTGGTTGGCCTGTTCGATATCGACGGTGCAAGCCTTGACCTCGTGCGTCCGGGCGACACTGCCGTCGTGGTTTTGGATCGAACGCCGTTTTACGCCGAATCCGGTGGCCAGGTGGGCGACAATGGTGTGCTGACGAGCGCCGAAGTGCAGTTCGCGGTCGATGACACCCAGGCCTCTGGTGATCAACATCTCCACGTTGGTGTGCTCAACGAGGGCGAGCTGAAGGTAGGCGCTGAACTGACTGCCTCGGTTGATGCCGGGCGACGCCAGAAAATTCGCCTCAATCACTCTGCTACGCATCTGTTGCATGCGGCGTTGCGCGGGGTTCTGGGTGCTCACGTTCAACAACGAGGCTCTTTGGTGGACCCGGAAAGGTTGCGCTTCGACTTCTCGCATCCGCGGCCGGTCGCTAAGGAAGAAATCGCTCAGATAGAGAAGTTGATCAACCAACAGATACAGCGCAACAGCGACGTGGTCGTCGACCGTTTGAGTTACGACGAAGCGATAGCCAAAGGTGCTATCGCACTCTTTGGCGAGAAGTACGGGGACGAGGTGCGAGTGCTGTCCATGGGAGGCGATTACTCCGTGGAGCTCTGCGGTGGTACCCACGTCACCCGTACGGGAGATATTGGGTTTTGCAGAATCACCAGCGAAACCGGCATTGCTGCTGGCGTACGGCGAATCGAAGCGGTGACTGGAGAGCGTGCGTTAGCGCGCGTGGATCAGACCGAGCAAATCATCGATGCACTCAGCACGACGCTGAAAAGCACGCCGCACGACCTGGTCGGTCGTGTCGCCACGCTGGTCGCCGAGAATCGGCATTTGGAAAAACAGGTTGCTCAACTAACTCAACGGTTGGCCTCCGGCGAGGGGATCGACTTGGCGGGATCCGCTCGGGATGTGAACGGTATTCAGGTGGTTGCGGCGGAAGTAGAGGGAGATGCGAAGGCAATGATGCAGACGCTCGACATGCTGAGATCCAAATTGGGCACAGCGGTCATCGTTCTGGGACAAGTTACAGGTGGCAAGGTCAATTTAGTTGTGGGCGTCTCGGAAGACCTTACTGACAGGCTATCGGCTCCGGAACTCGTCAACGATGTTGGTTCGATCGTCGGCGCTAAAGGTGGCGGCCAACCCGGCATGGCGCGGGCGGGCGGTGGTAACCATCCGCAAAAACTATCGGAAGCGCTCGAGCGTGTTGCAGGCTGGGTCGCGGAGCGTGCTTGAGGATGGCACTCATCGTTCAAAAATATGGCGGTACGAGTGTTGGGAGCACCGAACGCATCCTGGCGATCGCCGAACGAATAGTTCGTTGTCGAAACGAAGGAAATCAAGTCATTGTGGTTGTTTCGGCCATGGGCGGCGAGACCAACCGGCTCGCAGGCTTGGGTAACGAGATTTCGGCGAATCCGGCTGCGCGCGAAATGGATGTGCTGTTGGCGTCGGGCGAACAAGTATCGGTCGCCTTGCTCAGCATGGCCCTTGCGGATCTTGGCTGCCCGGGACGTTCGTTTTTGGCCAACCAGATTCGTATCTTTACGGATGGCAACCACCAACGGGCGCGTATTCAGAACATCGAAACGGAAGCCTTAGACGCAGCGGTCGCAGAAGGTGTTGTGCCGGTGATCGCCGGATTCCAGGGAACGGATTCAACGGGTAGCCTCACCACGCTCGGACGCGGCGGTTCCGATACGACGGCTGTGGCCATAGCGGTGGCGATGAAAGCCGACGAGTGTCAAATTTGCACGGATGTCGATGGGGTCTACAGTGCTGATCCGCGAATCGTCGAAGACGCCAAACGGCTGTCGAGTGTCACGTTCGAAGAGATGCTGGAACTTGCAAGTCTCGGATCGAAAATATTGCACCCCCGATCCGTCGAGTTCGCGGGCAAATACAATGTAGCGCTACGCGTGTTGTCCAGTTTCGAGGATGGCCCCGGCACGCTAATTACTACGGAGACGCCAACCATGGAGCAACCGATCGTATCAGGCATCGCCTACGCTCGCGACGAAGCGAAGATTACGATGTCCGGCGTACCCGATATTCCGGGCGTTGCCTCCAAAATACTCGGGCCAGTGGGCCGCACGGCGACCGAAGTCGATATGATCGTGCAGAACACGGGCGCTGATGGGTTGACGGACTTTACCTTTACGGTAAAGCGACAAGACTTCGAGAGTACCCTCAAACTCCTGGAACCGGTGCGGCAATCTCTTGGGGCTCGCGAGCTCAGCGGTGACAATAAGATTGCGAAAGTATCGGTGGTCGGTGTCGGTATGCGTTCACACGCGGGCGTGGCAACTCGGTTATTTGACGCGTTAGCTGACGAAAACATCAATATCCAGATGATTTCGACCTCGGAAATAAGGATTTCTGTTGTTGTCGCGGAGCGCTACTTGGAACTGGCGGTGAGAGCCATTCATGACGAATTTGATCTCGCGAGTTCGGGAACGCAACCCGACACATAGTCGCGCTTGCTAATCTTGCCGAGACCATTAGTCTTGTAGCTTGAGCATTCCGAAAATAGGGAAGCTTGTTGGCGTAGGCCGGCATTCGAATCGTGCACGGACAGCGATACAGGGGGGTGACGGTATGCTGATTCTGACCCGACGAGTCGGGGAAACCTTGATGATTGGGGACGACATCACCGTCACGGTGCTGGGCGTGAAAGGCAACCAAGTGCGGGTTGGCGTCAACGCGCCGAAAGAGGTTGCCGTGCATCGAGAGGAGATCTACGAGCGAATTCAAAGAGAACACGGTAATCTGGCGAAAGCGGTCGAATAAAGGTCGTTTGAGTAACGGAATTTCACAAGAAACGGGGCCTTGAGGCCCCGTTTTTTTATATCCCATGTTGTTCGGATTTAGCTTGACGTTCTCCTGGTCGCCTCGAACCAGTAGACTAATCTGGCCAAAAGATAAGGGGCAGATAGATGTCGGAAAGCTACGTTACCGTACAACGCGATGGGCCCGTCGCCGTGGTGGCCTTCGACCGCAAGCGCAACCTCAATGCGTTCGATGGCCAACTCATCCTCGAACTCACTGACGTAGCAAGGTCGTTTCATGATGATCTGGAAACTCGAGCGGTCGTACTCACCGGCAGCAAAGACTATTTCTCGGCCGGCGCCGATCTGGAAGACCTCGCGTCGCGCGACGACCCAGAGGTCTCAGAACTGCAAAAACGCCACACTTTTTTCCGCGGAGTGCGCCTGTGCGAAGCCTGGGAAGCAATGCCGCAGATCACCATTGCAGCCATGGAACGCCTCGCGGTTGGCGCCGGCGTCGCGCTGCCGCTCGCCTGCGACTGGCGGGTGATGGGTGAAAGCTGCTTCCTTTATGTGCCTGAAGTCAAAATCGGTCTGAACCTTCAATGGGGTGCTTTGCCCCGCCTGGTCAATCTGGTCGGTCCGGCACGCGCCAAGCGGATCTGCATTCTGTGCGAAAAGATGGATGCACAAACGGCGCTAGACTGGGGGCTGATCGAAGAGATCGCTGCCGATGGGCAGGCGGCCGCCAAGGCGATGGAACTCGCCCGGGCCGCCGCCGAAATGCCACCAATTGCAACGCGCATGATCAAAGAAGCGGTTAATGTCACGGCCGGCGCACTGAACCGTACGGCAAGTCACGCAGACGCCGATCAGAGTCAGTTGACAGCGGCATCTGCAGACGCTCGAAATGCACGGGATCGATTCAACAAAAAATAGCGCTGGGCAATCCGCCTTACCGCTGGTCCATCCCTTACCCAAACCAAAAAGGGCCTTGTGCCCCTTTTTAGTTTGGCGGAGAGGGAGTCCGCCCAAAACCGGTCCGATACTGTCCGAGAGAGTCTAACACCTTACTCTAGGACCCCGTAAGCATTGGACTTACGGTCTATACACGCCCGAGCGCGTCCACTACAATCCAGACTCCACTGGTGGGTACAGAGGTGGATCATGGTCACCACGCGCCACACAGGCATGACGGTGCGTAACCTGCTGAGCGCCACGAAACTGAAGGCAAAAAAGCCGGGCATGCACGCCGATGGCGGCAACCTCTACTTGCAAGTCAAAGCGCAATCGTCTGGGAACATGAGCCGTAGTTGGGTATTTCGCTACATGGCCGCCGATGCCAGGCGCCGAGAGTTGGGACTCGGACCGTTGGTAGATGTCAGTCTGGCGAACGCCAGGACCAGGGCAGGACAGTACCGAGCTATGCTGCGCGATGGCATCGATCCCCTGCAGGAACGTAGCAGACGACGCCAGGAAATGGCACTCGCCGCTTCCCGAGCGATCGCCTTCAAGGATTGCTGTGCTGACTACATCGAGGCTCACGCACCCTCATGGCGGAACAGCAAACACAGGTCGCAGTGGGAAAACACCCTCAGCACGTATGCCTATCCCATCATGGGCAGTCTGCTGGTGAGCGACATCGGCACCGAGCACGTCGAAGCGGTGCTGCGCCCCATCTGGAACACCAAGCGTGAAACTGCACGGAGACTCCGAGCACGAATCGAACGGGTGCTGTCCTGGGCTACGGTCCGCAAGTACCGCCAGGGAGACAACCCGGCACGCTGGGATGGCAACCTGA
>JAPUIA010000116.1 GCA_027297435.1 Gammaproteobacteria bacterium
AGCCCGAATCAATTGAAGAGCAAAACCGAAGCCGAACAAGAATGAGAACAGACGCCAGGATTTTGTCTCGAAGAAGGCCCGCATCACCGAAAAGGCGAGTTCGTCGGCGGGTTCATTCCAGATGATTGAGTAGGCACCGAAGTTGAACAGGTGCACGAAGAGGACGCCGAAGAGGGCGAACCCTCGTACCATGTCGACGGCCTCAATACGCCGCTGTGGATCGACTGGGGCTGCACTGAGAGCTACCATCTCGTTGGTGGAACTCATCGTCAGTCCCTCAGGTCGGTAGATTTGACACCAGGAATTAACTCCATTTTCTCCATGAAATTCAAGAAGTATCGTACCCAACTAGCACCTGTAGTTGATTGTCGGCATGTCGGCTGTGGGCACATAGCAACGTTTGGCCGCTTCCAGCGACTTCGTCGGCTACGGTTCGCTTAGCCGTCATTCAATTTCGAGGGCAATCGACGCAAACGGCCAAAAGGCGACGAAACCAATCGGCTTACAGTAGTAGCATTGACCGCCAGGTATCGTCCCTCAACTGGAGCTGCGTATGGATTGGGTCAGGGATTTCTACTCCAAACAAACGCTTTGGCTCGGACTTGAGGAAAGGTGGGCACGGATCTCGGTAGACGATTTACAAGGTCGCCCGGTGAACAGAGCCGCAGCGATTGAGCGATTTGCAGGATCTGGCGCCAAGCGTGTGTTGGAACTCGGCTGCGGTAGCGGGATAGTAGCCGGTGCGATGGTTTCCGCCGGGCATACAGTGGTAGCTGTCGATTTGATCGACGAACGAGTTGCCAACGCGCAGCGAATCGCAGGTCAATTCCCTCAGGGAAAACTGGAGGTTGTCCAAGGTGACTTCTATGAGATCGAATTGACTGATCTGTTTGATGTCGTGTGCTACTTCGATGGGTTCGGCATCGGTTCTGATGCCGATCAGCGTCGGCTTCTGGAACGGATTGCTGCTTGGTTGCAAACGGATGGATGCGCGCTTGTTGATGTCTACTCCCCGTTTGCGGAGAGGACCGGCGAAGTCGTTGAAGACTTTGAGGCGCTATCGCGTACAACCTTTGATGCAGAAGGCTGCCGCCTAGTTAATAGCATATGGCCCAAAGACGGCGATGAGTCTGAAGCGGTAGCTCAAAGCCTGCGTTGCTACTCGGTGCTTGATTTTCAATTACTTCTCGAAGGAACCGGGCTTTCGCTGGAGGCGGTAGAGCCCTACCGTTCGGCGGATCACGATGTTGTGGTGCCAATGGGCGAAGCGATGCTCTATCTCTCCAAACTGATTCCCACTTGATGGGGGCCCTGGGCACGTAGCGACCTTTGGCCGCGTCAACCGGTTTCGTCAGCAACGGTGCGCTTAGCAGACGTTCAATTTACGCACGCAATCAACACTAACGGCCAACACCGGCCATACGAGACAAAGAAAGACCCCCGCACAGTGGCGGGGCCTTCCTGTCAATGGTTATTGGATGAGTTCACACTCACGCTTGTTTCTGACTCTAAAGTCGCTCGAACAATCGCCGGGTTGGCCGAGGTCGAAAAGTTTCTACGTGGATCTGTTGTACGCGTTGGCGGAACGACCTTGAACCCGCTCGTCAGGAGGTCTGATCCAGATGACCCACCGCATAGAGATTCGCTACTGCGTAAAATGCCGCTGGTTGTTGCGCTCGGCCTGGATGGCTCAGGAATTGTTGTCCACCTTCGAAGACGAACTCGACGAACTGGCGCTTGTGCCAGGCGCGGATGCCGTCTTCGAAATCTCGGTCAACGATGAGCTCGTCTGGTCGCGGACGCGTGATGGTGGATTTCCAGACATCAAAGAACTGAAGCAACGCGTGCGCGACGTGGTTGCACCGGACCGGGACTTGGGCCACATCGACGCGCCGGCATCGGATCCCCTCGGACCGGGCGAACGGTAGCAGCTGGTCATGGCCATATCCGGATTCGACCACGCAGCCATCCCATCGACAACGTCGACGCGGCGATAGCGGGCCGGGTGATGTTTCCAAATCCGCTGAACGCTGTGACGAATGTTATCAATACTTGCTCGAGAGTCCGCTGTGGGCACGTAGCGACGTTTGGCCGCTTCCAACGGTTTCGTCAGCAACGGTTCGCTAAGCGGTCATTCGATTTCGAGGCCGAATCGACACTAACGGCTGCCGATTCAACTGGTCGACGTTCGATTCAAAAAGCTCACACGGATCCGCCTTCATCTCTGACCACGATGGCCTTTGCCGTGCGCCGCTCAGCGAACACCGTCGGTGCGTGCTCCCAATCGTCGATCGACGTATCAACCAGGAGTGGATCGACCACACCGTCACGAAGCAACGCAACGATTTCGTTCAAGTGCGCCGAGCTGTCGACGCGCCCGGTGTGGAAACTAACGCCCTTCATGTACATCTCGTATAGCGGCAATTTGACGTCACCCTCGAAATACATCGATGCACTCGCGCATACTCCACCGGGATTCACACAACGAATGAGCGTGTGCAAAAGCTCGGCCTGGTTTGCACAGTCGACCACGAGATCGAAGCGTCCGAGCCGGCGGTCAGGCTTCTCGAGCTCGAGACAGTTCGCGCCTAGCTGTTCTGCATGATCCAGAGCAGCTCGCTCGGCACTTGCGAAGCTCACCTCATTGATACCGAGCGCCTTCGCAAAGAGCAGTGCGTACAGCGGTATGCTCGCTAAGCCACCCGCAATGAGCACCGACTCCGGAGCCTTGACCAGATGGGGCGCGATCATCCGATGCGCGTCGGCCAGGTTGTCGCCGGCGCTCACCGCCGCAACGGACTTAACGTTTGCAGGCAGCACCACGCACATGTGGTCGGCGAACGGCACGGCAACGAAGTCTGCGATCGCACCACCCCATTCGCCGCCGACCGAGCCGACGCCGTACATCGACGTCTTGGGTACGGAGGTACACGCAGACGTCGTACCACGCCGACACGGCGCGCAGTGGCCGCAGCTCGGTTGAAAGGCCACCACAACGCGGTCGCCGACATTGACGCGAGCTACCTCGTCACCGATGTCCGTGACGATGCCGACGAACTCGTGCCCCAAGGTGACGGGGTAGGGGAACGGTAGCTCGCCGGCCACCAACGGCCAGTCGAGGTCACAGCTCGCAACGGCGATGGGGCGCACGATTGCGGCAACGTCGCTGGCAAGCGACGGGGTTGGCGCTTCGTGCCACGCCAACTGTTTTGGACCGGTCAACTGTAAGACGCGCATGAACACTCTTCTCGACGTGAGGTATGGATCGGAAATTTGGCACCCGTTTCTTCACGTGGGATGCGTGAAGTGTTCGCAACGAAACTGACAGTATGGTAGTTGCCACAAAGCGCCAAAATTTCAAGTTGCTGTTCCAAGTTCCAGCGTTCCTGAAATTGCTCGTAAGTATCGTCCTGAATCTTGGCGTGTTGACATAGTTCGTCTACGCATCGCACTAAGAGACTTTCTTTTGGTGTCCAGCACTTAGCGTCATCCATACC
>JAPUIA010000117.1 GCA_027297435.1 Gammaproteobacteria bacterium
CGTGCGTTCGCGTTGGGTAACCGCGGGCCGATTCGTTTCGATGCCAAGGGCAATCTCGACCCCGATATTTTGAACGCTTATTTGCGTTGCGGTTTCTACGTGTTGAAGGACGTTCTGGCCGCGGACGAACTGGACGATATCGAACGCGACGTCGCCGACATGTTAGAGCGCGTACCCGTCGCCAAAGACGCTGAGCTGGACAGTCGAGGACGTACGGCGCTGGGTGTCGGTCACAAGGCGCGCAACGTCGTTTGGGTAAGGCCACTATCCGATCCCATCGGAGGCACCGATGCCTCGTACGGTCGTCATCCGGCGAAGATGCAAGAACTGGAACCACCCGCCGAAGCCCCGGAATACATTCCTCAATTGGTACTGGGGTCGCTGCAATTTTCCGATGCTTGCCTGCGCGTCTACGGCCACCCACAGTTGCTGGCGGTCGCGGCCGCAATCAACGGCGAAGACTTCACGCCGTTCAACGAGGCCGTGTGGATCAAGCATCCAGGTCTTGGGGGGCCGGTGGCGTGGCACCAGGACGGCTGGACGCACTGGGACGAGCCGAACCTTGACGAAGGTACCCACGGGTTCAACTTCATGGCGCAGCTATATGGCTGTACGCCGGCGAACGGCTTATGGGTGGTGCCGGGATCCCACAACATCGGCAAGGCCCACATCAAGGCGATGGTAGCGGCAGCCGGATCGGACCGGCTACCCGACGCGGTTCCCGTCGTCTGCGACCCGGGCGATGTGGCCATCTGCAGCCGGCAGGCCATTCACGGTTCTTTCGCCAACACCACCCCGGATGTGCGCGTGACGATCAACTTCGGCTTTCATCGGCGCGCCTCGATACTGGGCGTGACCAGCGGTGGCGTGCACAACGAAGTGGCGGTTTACGACGCCGAGCGAATCCACGAACGTTCTCGGCTGATCGCGTATGCCATCGACGCACGCCGCCAACGCTTTCCGGATGAGACAGCCTACATTTATCAGCCGTTTGCCCAGCAAGAAGAAGACTATCGTTGGACGCCGGAAGCCAAAGCCGGTTTAAAGGACTACAACCTACAAGACCTCGGCATCTAATCCGTTTCGTTATCAGAGGAAACAGATGCTCAATTCCTATCGCCGGGTGATGCACCACGTGGCGCGTAGCAGTTCTATCGCGTTCGGCATGATTCAACAGTTCGGTCAGAACCGGCCCGACGTACATTCGTTGTCCCGAAGGCTGACCTATCAGGCCATTCTCGAGCCTAAACCCTAGCGGGCAACTCGTCTAACCTGTCGCGGTTCGCGATGGGTTGTTAGAGGCGCCCTATGTTCAAGCGCCGGCCTGAAGTTCGGTGAGAATCTCTTCATGGCGGTGTTTGGTGAGTTTGTAGTTGCGCCATAGAAGCACGGCGGGAATGAAGCCGATCGCAAGCGCTGGACCGGCGACCATCGCGAGCTGAAACAAGGTCTCTGTGGGCACATCCGCAGCAGACTGTACCGACTCGCCGGTCGGCCACTCGATGATATCCAGCACGATGCCGCTGGTCGCCGCACCTAACCCACCGGTCGCCTTGATAACGAAGGAGTAAGCGCCGAAGAAAACACCTTCCTGGCGCTTGTCGGTCGCCAACTCCTGCTCGTCTGCAACATCCGCCAGCATGGAGATGACGGCCACGATCAGCTGGCTCACGACCGCGCCCGCAAGGAAGTGCGAAATCGCCAGCGCAATGACCACCGCCTCACTCCCAGGAGCGGGGAAGAGGCCTGCATAGTGCAGGACCACCGGCGAGGCATAGAACAACGCCCAACCGATAGAGCCGACGAACAAAGCCTGCTTTTTCTCGATTCGCCGCATGATCCAGGGTGAAGCCGCAAATCCGAAAAAGGTCGCAACCACGCCGGAACCCAGGATGATCGAGATCGCTTCGGGCGGGACTTCCCAGAAAAACGTGTTGAGATACAACTGCAACGAGGTGCCGACGCCAACCGGAACGGATACCACAACGAATCCTGTGATCAGCCATATGAACGAGCGGTTGTTCGAGGCCGCCCACATGTCCTTGAAAAGCGCAGTGAGCTTGAGTTGCTGTGACGCTCTCGGTACTGGCAAGTGTGGAACCAAATGTCGAGTACCAATCGAGGTGACAAGGATCGCCACGCACATGCCGACGCCGAGAATCGCCGCATAGGGCGGGTAGGCGTCGCCGTTGAGTTGACCGTTGGGAAAGGCCTCACTGGCGGCAAAGAACACGCCAAACCCCAAGCCGTAAACCGTCAACGCGCCGACCGAGTTGAACACCATGCGACCGGCTGCGAGGGTATTGCGTTCGTGATAATCGCTGGTCATTTCCGCACCGAGTGCGACATGCGGCACGTGGTAGAGCGTCATCGAAAAACGCGTTAGCACGACAAACACCAAAAGCCAGATGAAAAGACCTGTCTCGCCTTCCACCATCGGGTTGAACAACAGAAAGAAACACAACCCCAACGGCACGGCCGATGCGTACATGAACGGATGGCGGCGCCCGTATTTCGACCGCCAACCGTCGGAAATTGAACCCATCAACGGGTCGGTAACCGCATCGAACGCCATACCGATAAAGAGCGCGGTGCCACAGAGTGTTCCGGAGACGCCGAGAACCTGGTTGTAGTAGAAGAGCAAGAAGACGCCGAAAGCCGTGTTCTTCAACCCTTCGGCAAGTTGCCCCACCCAATAAACGAACTTGGTCGGCAGCGAAATGTGTTGCATAAATCGGGTTCTAGATCAGCACAGCTTATCGAAGCGGTTTACGTGTCCCTTTCTGCCACATAAGTCGCTACCGCCTCGAACAACCAAGCACGAAAAGCAACGAACGGCTCACTGACGGTAACATCGGTCGGATAGACAAGATAGTAAGCGCCCTCAGGCGTCGCCGCGGTGTCGAACAACCGCACCAACCGCCCTTCGAGAAGTTCTCGGTCGATAATACACGAGCCGACAAGTCCCACTCTATCGGGATTACAGCGGAGGGCCGAGAGCATCACCAGATTGTCGCTGTAACCATGTGCCAGATTGGGCGCTGCGTCGATACCCGCTGCGACGAACCATTCGCCCCATCGTGTCGGCACGTCGAGATCGTAGATAAGGGCAACGTCTTTTAGCACGTTAGGCCCGTCCTCCAACGACAGTGTTTCCAGAAACGCCGGAGCGGCGACCGGCACAAGCTTTTCCTCAAACATAAACTCGGCCTTCAGCCCCGGCCATTGACCGTTGCCGAAACGAATTCCGGCATCCACGTTCATCGACGCCAAGTCCCAAGTTGCGGCGCCGGTCTCACAACGCAATCGAATATTGGGATGACGACGTTCAAACTCGATCATCCGTGGCATTAGCCATTGAGCGGCGAAGCTGTTCAGTGTCGTCAACGTAAGTTGTTGTTGCCGTTCGCGGATGCGCACGGCGTCCACGGCCTGATCGATACGGTCGATGCTCTCGCCGACCGCAAGAAATAGCCGACGTCCGTGGGTAGTCAGGTTCAGACCACGTGGTGATCGCTCGAACAGTAGGACGCCCAAATAGTCTTCGAGCCGCGCAATCTGTTGGCTAACGGCACCCTGACTGACATGTAGCGTGGAAGCCGCCTGGGTAAAGGATCTAGCCCGAACGGTCGCCACGAACGTCCTGATGCCCTTGAGGCTCGCGCGCACGTCCACCTCCTCTTCGATATTAGATAATCTAATGGTCTATCCTACACAATCTTGCTTGTCCACCCAAGAAATGGTCCCTTACACTTCAATTCTCTTGATCAATGAATAAGTAAAGCTTATGGGTTGTAACCCTCGATGGACCTATCTGCCCGCTTCCGGCGAGCTCATCAGCGAGGCAACCTACGTTCGTCTAGAGCCGATGGTCGCTCGAGTGTTCGATGCTTTGATCGCTCGCAACGGCAATGTCGTGTCACGCGCAACCCTGCTCGACGAGGTATGGGGCGATCGCTGTGTGGTAGATGCTTCTGTCACGCGGTGTATTGGCGCGCTTCGCGCCGCACTCCACGACGAAGCGCCCCACCGCTACATCGAGACATTACCCAAACGCGGTTATCGATTTGTTGCCGATGTCAGAGATTGCACCGGCTTGCCCCGGTGCGACCCTCGCAGCGGTTCGTGCTGGTCAATCATGGAAGGCGTGAGTACGCGCAGACGGCCCGATGGCGTGATCAGGTAGAACGGTCGCGCGGTCGACCGGACAATTGCGACATCCTCCGGCGAGAAAAGCGTACGGGACGGACCGGCCTCCCCGTGCGTGTGCCAGAACGCCATGATGGGTACTCCCTCAATGACCGGTATCCGAGCCGAGAACGCATCCTCACCTCCGCACCCTCGGCCAACGTTTATGCGAAACCGTTCACCGGCATCATAGAGGGCCCCCACGTATTCCGTATCGGTTCGCCGGGAGTCAGCGCCATAGCGCGCTTCAACGTAGTTCAGCGCTTCGATCTCGGTCTGAAAGAACGCATTCTCGAACCACAGGTTTTCGATCTCGCAAGCCCCTGCATCGACCGAAACGAAACCCAACAGCGCCGGCACCAGCAACCTCTTGAACATGACCATCCCGAATCTGGACCTTGCAGATCAGATTGATCGTTCTCAAATGCAGCTACCTGACGGAAATGACAGGGAAATCGAAAGAAGTCGAAAGGGTCGGGCGACGTAGAAGAACCCCCGTAAACAGGCGGGTGTGTTAGGCTCGCCCCGTCTCCGTTTCACCCAAACGTGACGGGAGGAATGCATGAAGACACGAATTGTTCTTCTGGCGACGCTGGCACTAACGATCGCCCCAACGTTCGCACAACAACAAGCCGACGACCCAGTACGCTGGTACCGCCTGGCCGCGGAACAAGGCCATGTCGACGCCCAGTTCAGCCTTGGTATGCTTTATCTGGAAGGTCGCGACGTTCAAGTGGACCTCGGTGAGGCGCGTAAATGGCTGGAGGCCGCTGCTATGCAAGGCCATGCAGAAGCCCAGTTCCAGCTTGCCAATCTACTCTCTAGAGACAGCGCACCAGCGTCGCCTCCCAAACCGACTATCGCACCAGCACCACCTCCTCCCAAAATCGTCAGCCCTCCCGTTACTAAACCCGATACGTCTGCACCCCTACCCGCTCCTGCGACGCTGCCAATTTCGATTATCGCGCGGGCCGACCTCAAGCAGTGCGCCTTTGCAGATCCCCCGACGGTCATAGACGGTCAATGGGCAAGAAGGCGCGACATGCGAAGACTCGATGAAGAAATCCGGACATACGCTTCGGCCATGCAGGCGTCGCTCACTTGTATCGATCGTTTGGGGGAGCGGCAACTCACCGATGCCGACAAGCAAACGCTCGACAGCTATTACAACAACGGCGTCGATCAGCTCACGTTCATCGTCGACCAATACAACAGACAAGTGCGTGAGTTTCGAATCTCCGAGCGCATTCCCGATCCATTAGACACGGCGCAATAGCCGTAGCGGTTCTCATTCGTCCGCGCGAAGATCCACGCCGACCGGACAATGATCCGACCCGAAAACCTCTGGCCAGATGAACGCGTCCCGGACGCGTCTGTTTCCGGATGGCGACGCAATGACGTAATCGATGCGCCAACCCACGTTGTTCTCGCGGGCTCCCCCGAACTGGCGCCACCACGTGTAGTGGTCCGGCTCATTCGGATGTAGCGCGCGGAACGTGTCCACCCAGCCCGCATCTAGCCAGCGCGTGATCTCCAATCTTTCCTCCGGGAGAAATCCGCTCGACTTAAGGTTGCCCTTCGGCCTGGCGAGATCTATAGCCTCGTGAGCCGTGTTGTAGTCACCGGCAACGAATACCGGTCCCCGGCGGCGCAAGCGCTCGATACGCTCGAAAACGGCCGCATAGAAATCGAGCTTGTACGGCACCCGGCTATTGTCGCGTTCACGCCCACTGCCTTTTGGAAAGTAGACGCTCGCGACGGCCATGCGGCCAAAGTGGGCGACGATGAAACGCCCTTCGACATCGAAGCGGGGCTCATGCAAGGTGTCATCGATTCGGGTTGGCGGCATACGACTATAGATCGCCACCCCGCTATAGCCGGGTCTCTCGGCAGGTGCAAACACGGCGTGCCAACCCGCAGGCGTGCGTATCTCCGGATCGAGTTGGCCAGGGAAGGCACGCACTTCTTGAAGGGCTAACACGTCGGCACCGCACGTGTTCAAGAACTCGGCGAAGCCTTTCCGGGTACAAGCTCGTATACCGTTCACGTTCCAACTGACAATTCGCATGGGACAATTCCGCTTATCACTTGGTGCCTGGGTCGTCGTTGGCAGGTTACACTCACCCCATGAAAAAACTACTCATCGCTCTGTTAGTGCTCGTCGTTGGCGCCGGTCTCTGGGTCTATTGGTACGTATCCCGTTTTACGGAAGAGACCCCTCCTGCGGTCGCCGCAACTGAGACTCACCGTACGATCGATTCAGGCGACCTCAATGGATACGTCGACCGCGGCAGTCACGCCTGTGTGGGCATCCCGTTCGCAGCACCACCCGTCGGCGATCTACGGTGGAGGGCGCCGCGACGGGTAGAACCCTGGGCAGACACGCTGCAGGCGCTCGAGTTCGGCTCTCAATGTCCCCAAAGCGGCTTCGGCGGCGGACCGCTCGCGGGCGAGGAAGATTGTTTGTATTTGAACGTGTGGGCGCCGATCGACGTGTCGGGAAAACACCCGGTAATGTTCTTCATTCATGGGGGCGGCAACCACATCGGTGAAGGCGCCACACCGATTTATCACGGCGCGCGCTACGCGCGCGAGCATGACGTCGTCGTCGTGACAATCAACTACCGGCTTGGGCCGTTTGGCTGGTTGGCCCATCCCGGCCTGCGAGGCGCGGGCGAGTCGCCGCAGACACTCGCGGACAACTCCGGCAACTACGGAACGCTGGACATTATTCACGCGCTACAGTGGGTGCAACGCAACATCGCCGCGTTCGGCGGCGATGCGCAAAACGTCACGATCTTTGGCG
>JAPUIA010000118.1 GCA_027297435.1 Gammaproteobacteria bacterium
CCCTATCCCCCGCCCCGGTCAAAACCACAGCGCGGATCTCATCGTCGTCGTTGCACGCGTGCATGGCTTCGGACAGTTCGCTGGCCATGACAGAAGTCCAAGTGTTCATGTGTTCGGGACGGTTCAAGGTGATAGTCGCGACCCCCGCTTCGACCTCGAAGAGAATTTGTGAATAGGCCATTGGTCCTCCTGTCAGCCGCGTCCGGCTGAGTCTTCCATCGAGGTTTCTGGGCTAATCGCGGTATAGCTCGGTCGATTCCGCAATCGATCCAGATACCGGGCAACGTTGGTAAACGCCGACACATCCATTCCATCCACCTGCAACACCATCGCAAGTGCAGCGAATGGCACGTCGGCAAGGCTGAACGTGTCACACAGATAGTCACGGTCGGCTAGCTCGCCATCGAGAAACGGCAATACGTGTTCTCGAAGCCCTTGCCGCCCCTTCTCCATAGCTTGCTCGTCGCGTTGTTCCTCCGGGGACCACCAAGGCATCCAGATCATGGGCAGAAAACGCATCAGGACGCCTTCGTCACCGTAGTTTTCCAAGGCGCGAGCCCGTGCGCGGCCGGGCACGTCATCGGGGAGCAAGGGCGGCTCCGGGTACGCGTCGTTCAGGTACTCATTGATGACCGTCGAGTCGAAGAGCGTGAGTTCGCCATCGTCGATATACGGCACCTTACCGAGTGGGTGTTTGGCGACGACGTGCGGCACCTTCTTCCACACATCACCGGGACGCACCCGTTCCACGCGATAAGGCAGGCCTTTCTCTTCCAAGACGACTTTGGTTTTGCTGGCATTCGTAGAGCGCAGAGTTCCGTACGGATACTCACGCTCCATCGTATAGACGATGATCATGGTCCCTCCCTTTCTGTTTATGATACAAGCCCTCGCCGGAAAAAATAACCAACGCCAACCAGATACATCCAAACGTGATCCATTGGCTGTTCTGTAGCGGCTCGCCGTAGTAGTACACCGCGACTAGCAACGTGACGGTCGGCGCCAAATACTGAAGTATGCCTAAAACCGTCAGACTCAAACGCAACGCCGCTGCTGCAAAGCAAACGAGAGGGAACACCGTGACAAACCCACCCAGCGCCAACAGCAGCAACTCGTTAGTTGTGCCACTCGCCAACGTACTCGCTTCGCCGAACGAATGAACGATCAGATACCCCACCGCAATCGGTAGCAGCAGCGTCGTTTCGACCCCAAGCCCAACAGCAGAGTCGACCATGATCTTCTTGCGCACGAGACCATAGAAACCAAACGAAAAAGCCAAGGCCAATCCTGCCCACGGCACTACGCCAACACTGGCGATCTCGCTGACGACTCCGATAGTCGCAAGACCGACAGCCAGCGCTTGCCAGCGTCGCAATCGCTCACCGAGAAACAATCCGCCAAGTACCACGTTGACCAGCGGATTGACGTAGTAGCCCAAACTGGTCTCGACGATCCGTTCATTCTGCAAAGCCCAAATAAATACGCCCCAGTTTATCGTCACCAACGTCGCGCTCGCGGCAAGCCAAGCAACACCTTGTGGGGTTAACCGACGTACCGTCCCCCAGCGACCTCGAACGCTGACCAATAAGACGAGTAGCACAAACGCCCAGACGATTCGATGAGCGAGAATCTCGAGAGGCTCAGCGAACTCCACCCATTTGAAGTACACGGGCGCGACGCCCCAGAATCCATAGGCTGCAAACGCAAACCATACGCCGCGCGTGTCGTCCCGATCTTCCGCAAGGCCATTCACAGACCGCCTGCCAAAGATCGGCGAGTCGCAATTCCGGAGACGCTGCTAACCGTCTAACGGAATGAATAGGCAGGAACGCGGTTCGGCATCCACGGCTCTGCTAATGTGACCCCGGCCGGTTAAATCTTCGGCAAGCAAAATGCTGCCCGGACCCAATCGTCGAACGGTACCGTCGCCGGTTTCGATATCTACCGAGCCCGTCAGATTGACCACCAATTGGCGACGCGGAGCGTTGTGAAAATTGGTTTTGTAGTCGCCTTGAACTTCGCGGAACACGACACCCCCACCCGGCCACAATTCGGAGATACGTCCTAACGGCCCACGATCCTCGAGGTCGATATCGACATCCTCGAAGTGAGACTCACCATCATCCCCGGTATATATTCGAACCACCTGCATAGCCACCCCCTGTGTTGGCCCACGGGACCTGGCCTATAGAGCTTCCAATATGGCCTCGGCCTTGCTGACCTCGAATTGACCGGGATCTTCGACGGCCAGCTTCGTGACGGTGCCGTCTTCCACGATCATCGCATAGCGTTGCGACCGCGTACCCAAGCCGAATCCGCTACCGTCCATTTCGAGGCCGACGGCCTTCGTGAAATCGCCGTTACCGTCTCCTACCATTATGAGCGCCTCCGCGTTCCTGTCCGCGCCCCAACTGTCCATGACGAACGCATCGTTCACCGCAAGGCAGACGATGCTATCGACGCCTTTCGCCTTGATGGCGTCGGCTTGCACGACATAGCCCGGTAGATGTGCCTGCGAGCACGTTGGCGTGTAGGCGCCAGGTACGGCGAACAGCACCACTTTCTTACCGCTGAACAGATCATCCGTGGTAATCGGCGTGGGCCGACCTTCTTTGATCACGTGCAGAGTTGCTTCCGGCAGTTTGTCGCCTTCTGAAATTGCCATGGTCCTTCCTTCTCGTTATTGAGTGTCAACGCTTGGAGAGTTTGGGGTAACGGTGAGCAGTTGGTCAATGGCGGGGTTCGTCTTACCATGCGTAAAAATAGGAGTTGATCATGAGTCTCAAGCAAGCTGACCTTTTCAATGTCGAAGGCAAAGTAGCCATCATCACCGGCGGATCCCGCGGCATCGGCAAAATGATCGCCCAAGGTTTCGTCGAAAACGGCGCTCGCGTGTACATCACGTCCCGTAAGGCAGATCAATGCAACGCCACCGCCGAAGAGTTGACGGCTCTTGGGCATTGCGTCGCCATTCCCGCCGATCTCTCGACCAACGAAGGGCGTGCCTCATTCATCTCCAAGTTCTTAGACGCAGAAGACCACCTGGATGTACTCGTCAACAACGCGGGCGCCGCGTGGGGAGCACCTTTCGATCAGTTTCCGGAAGCCGGTTACGACAAGGTGATGGACATCAATGTCAAAGCCGTATTCATGTTGACCCAAGCGCTGCTGCCGCAGTTAGAGAAAGCGGCCGACCCGGCTAACCCCGCGCGTGTCATCAACATCGGTTCCATCGATGCACTCAAGGTGTCGATGCAGGACAACTACTCCTACGGAGCGAGCAAGGCGGCCGTACATTGGATGACCAAGAATTTCGCGCTACGTCTCGGCCGGCGCGGCATCACGTTCAACGCCATCGCGCCGGGGCCGTTCGAAAGCAAGATGATGGAGCGGACGCTCGACAACTTTCGTGACCAGATCGAAGCCGGCAATCCGATGGGTAGAATCGGCCGCCCCGGTGACATGGCCGGTATCGCACTATTTCTGGCATCCGACGCGGGCAGCTATGTGAACGGGCAAGTAATCGCCGTAGACGGTGGCGCCAACTTAGGCAGCGTGATCGGTTGAGCCCGGCCAAAACCCAGGTTCCGGGTCATCTTCTGGATCGGAAGATTGTCGATTGGGGCCCAGAACCCGTCGGCAACTAGGCACCATCGCACAATTATTGCAACTCGCGACGTGGGCGTCGCGTTAAGCAGAATACAATATTCTGGTTTTTCAAGCCCGTTAACGAGACATGACTCATTGGGCCCGTAACAGTTTGGTGCTACTTGCGCTCGCTGCCTGCGACGGTCGCGGGCCTACGCCCACGATCGAGCCCACCATCGCTGTCAAGACTCCCGTTTACCAGGCTCGCCCAGCCCCGGCTATCGAGCCCGGCGTCACCTATCGGTTCGTGCAAGCTCAGGCGCAACGCTTCGCTGACGCCACTCCGGTCGATGATGAAGAGCCTCCCATCGAGCCGATCGTACGGGTTCCGCGATCGAGTTCCGAGTCCGAGGACGGTTTCGCGCTCGTCGGCAGCGTCGTACCACCCAATAGCCTGCAACAGTTGACCTGGCACGCGAGCGAGACTTTCAGCGGGACAAGCATCCCAACACCGATTCTGGTGGCCAACGGGATTAACCCCGGTTACGTCTTGTGCCTCACCGCCGCGGTGCACGGCGACGAGGTAAATGGCATCGAAACCGTGCGTCGCGTCGTCCACAATCTGAACACTGCAAAACTGACGGGGACGGTCGTTGCCGTACCCATCGTCAACATGCAAGCGTTTCAACGCCACTCGCGCTATCTACCGGATCGTCGGGATCTGAACCGGTTCTTCCCGGGTCACCCTAAAGGCAGTTCCGCCGCACGTATCGCGCACGGTTTCTTCAGCGAGATCATCAGCCATTGTGACGGCTTGGTCGATCTTCACTCCGGCTCATTTCACCGAACCAATTTGCCCCAATTACGGGCGGACCTTAGCGACCCGAGCGTCGTGAAGCTAACGGAAGGTTTCGGCTCAACCGTTATCCTGCACAGCACCGGTGGCGATGGCACGCTCAGACGCGCCGCCGTGGAGATTGGCATACCCGCGGTCACGCTCGAAGCCGGCGAGCCTTTGCGCGTGGATGACGAGGCGGTCAGCCACGCCGTGAAAGGCATTCATACTTTGCTGGACACGCTCGGTATGTACAACAAACGCAGCTTTTGGGGAAACCCGGAACCCATTTACTACACGTCACGATGGATACGCGCGGACCAGGGTGGCATCTTGTTCAGTAAGGTCAAGCTGGGTAAGCGCGTTAACGTTGGCGATCTGCTAGGCACGGTGACCGATCCGATCACAAACGAACGCTTGCCGATCATTGCATCGCATAAAGGACGTGTGATCGGCATGGCGGTCAATCAATTTGTGATGCCCGGATTTGCTACGTTTCACATCGGGTTGGAAGCGCCTGTGCAAGACGCCACAGTATTCGACGCCGTCGACCTGGCACACGTCGAATCGCTTCCCGAAGACCGCGACGAGCTCGAATAATAGGTCAATCGCGGCTCGCATCCAGGGTAGGAGCGCCTTCAGGCGCGATCAATCGCGGCTAAAGCCGCTCCTACCTCGGGCCTTGCTGGCTTACTTCCACGCGAAGGTCGGTTGTTCGTAGTGCGCCACTCGCGTCTGCCTCGCTAGCAGACAGACCTCGCGAAATTGATAGATCAACGCCGCTGTCGGCGCGGCGATGTAATCCGTACCAACCGGCATGCGCAATACCGGGTGTTCGCTGCCCGGTAGATCGTCCAACAGAGGCGCATCTTCACGCAGAAATTCCTCGAGTGGAATGCGATGCACCGATGCCACCTCCCCAGGGTTCGGCCGCGTCTCGAGACCCGGACCGCCCCAGACGACGACCGGTGTCATGACAAAACCCGAGCGCGTAACAAAGTCGTCCAAACAGCCCAGCACCGACTCTTCGCCAAGGCAGACACCGACCTCTTCACGCATCTCTCTGAGCGCGGTCTGTACCGGCGTCTCGCCAGGATCGAGGCGACCACCCGGAAACGCCCACTGGCCGGGATGGTTACGCAGCTTCTGAGAGCGGCGCGTGAGAATGAGACCGGCACTCGCTTGCCATTGGTCGAATTGCTCGAGGCCAGGCAGGTCCGGGCCGAGGGCAATATCGGTTACCGTTATGGCGACCGCTGCGTGATGGGCGTCGTCAACCTTGTTCTCGATGACTTCGAACGTCGTCAAGTTTTCGACGATGCGTTGTTTTAGCTTGTCGTCGCATTGCATACTCGAAGCATACGCTAATCCGGTGAGGGGTTGCCCAATTGAGATCGGAACGACGCGCATTGCTTTACGGTCTTCTTGCCGTTGCGTTGTGGTCAACGGTCGCGACGGGATTCAAGCTGGGGTTGCAAGTTCTCGAACCGTTACAGCTGCTACTACTCGGCACAGCCGTCTCCACATTCGTCTTTGCGGCGGCGGCACTCATCAACGGCGGTTTCAATCTTGCGCTTCCGGATATCGGCAAGGCGGCCGTTTTTGGCGTCATCAACCCGTTCGTGTACTACGTCGTACTTTTCGAAGCCTACGATCGTCTGCCGGCACAGATCGCGCAGCCACTCAACTACACATGGGCCATCACGCTCGCCCTCTTGGCCTGGCCAATACTCGGGCAACGTCCCGAGGCGCGCACGATGCTGGGCATCCTTTTGAGCTACCTGGGCGTCGTCATTCTGCTGACCCAAGGCGATTTCACAGCCGTCCCAGATCTGGATTGGATCGGCGTCGGCCTAGCCCTTGCCAGCACGCTGCTTTGGGCGGTTTATTGGTTGCTCAACACGAAGGTCTCGATAGATCCGATCGGGTTGATGGCGTGGAGCTTCCTGTTTGGTCTGCCTTGCGTGGCGTTGGCTTGTTGGCTAGGCCCGGGCTGGCCAGCTTTGACGGCAACCACCGCAATTTACGGTCTATGGGTGGGCCTCGTCGAAATGGGCATCACCTTTCTGCTCTGGCAACAGGCATTGCGCCTGACGAGCGATGCCGGACGGCTTGGACAACTGATCTTCCTGTCGCCGTTCGTCTCGCTGTGGCTCATTGGTAGCGTCGTCGGCGAAACCATTCACCTGACCTCAGTGATTGGCTTGATCGTCATCGTCGCAGGCTTGCTTACGGCTCGGCGACCGAAGCAGGCATGACTCTGAGGGTGTGCCGGACGGCGTCAGTCTAACCAGCGGTACTAGCTATGGCATCCTGGGGCGGTACATAGCTCACATCGTCCGCGGTCAAGGCACGGGCCCAAGCGGCCATTTCGAGTTGCATGCCATCCGGATCTTTGAAGTAAATCGACCGAACAAAGGTCGTCGCGTTGACCTCATCACTCACTTTTTTGTCGCTGTCGTCGTGATTCACCACCTCGGTACACTCGACGCCGAGACTGATCAAGCGCTCGCGATACGCTTCGATTTTGTCGGCCGCAACGTTGAACGCGACGTGATTCATCGTGCCCGGCGTTGCCGTGATACGCCGATATTCTTGCGCGGAGACGCTCTCGGGCCCATCCGGAAACCAGAAAAAGGCGAGGTGATCACCGCCACCGCAATCGAAGAAGTAATGTTTACCGCGGCCATCCGGCAGGTCGATGGTTTTGGTTAACGGCATGCCCAGCACGTTGGTGTAAAAATCGATCGTCCTGTCCATGTCCTCACAAACGAGTGCCAGGTGATTGATACCGGTGAACTCAAAATTTGCCATGCCCTGCCTCCAGTTCTTAGACGCTCGTTACCTAAGATAGCTCGAGCGAAATTGAATACCCCAATGTTCGTCTTGCAGCGTCGCAATCCACAGGGTATCGAATTGATTGTAGACCGTTCCGTCCTCGTGGCAACGATCTATCGCCAGAGACATGTGCACCTTGTCATTACCGGCATGCACCACGCTGATCGAGGTCAGCACCGTATGATGCCAACCCTCCGCATTGAGCCGGGCCTTGTTGCGTTCGCTTGAACTTGCAAACTCGTCCCGGTCCCCAATCGTGACGAATTTACCGTTGGCCAGGCGCGTATGCGGATAGTTGAGCGTGTCCGCTAACGCGCCATGGTCCTGTGCATTGAACATTTCGATAAAATCTCGCGCGGCTTGGATAGCCGCAGAACTTTCATTGTCCATCGTCCCTCCTAGTGTCCCTTCAACTCCCATGCGATGCTAGCGCCGATAAGGTTGCGAGGAAATCGGGTTGGCCAAAAAGCACACCTGGATCGCCCTGTTCCGCGGTGTCAACGTCGGCGGCAAGCACATTGTACCGATGCAGGAGTTAAGGCAGTTGTTTACCGAACTGGGGTTGAACGAGGCCAGGACTTACATTCAAAGCGGCAACGTCGTGTTCCGTACCGCGTCGCAGGACCGGGACAGGTTGGCGGCAGACGTTACGAAGGCAGTCGATGAACGTTACGGATTCGAACCGAAGGTGTTGCTTATGGAAGTCGAGGCGCTAGCGGCCGCGATCGCGCGCAACCCCTACCCGCGCGCCGAATCTTCGCCGAAGTCGCTACACCTGTACTTCTTCTATCAGGATCCACCAAACCCCGACATCGCTGGGCTGAACGAATGGAAATCAGCAACCGAGCATTTCACTCTGATCGACCGGGTTCTATACCTACATGCGCCCGATGGCATCGGGCGCTCGAAACTGGCCGAACGGATCGAAAAACTGGTTGGCGTCGGCGCGACGGCCCGCAACTGGCGCTCTACGACCAAGATCCTGGCGATGGCAAAGGACCTCGCAGGGTAATCGGCCGATAAGGTACTATCTGATTCTCTATCGTTTGCCTTAAGGGAGGGCGAACACATGCGAACCCTGATTTACGTCTCGGCACTGCTGTTCTCGGGCGCGCTGTTGTACGCACCGTACACCTACGCGGGTGATGCGGTGACCACGATGGCCAACATCGTGATCGGTTTCAAACACTTCCCAAGCGATGCCGACAAGGCCGCGCTGGCAGCCATTACCGACGGCGATAGCAGCGATGCCGTGAAATCGGTGGCAGGCGCGATTGCCAACATCAGTCACAAGGTGACTGACGCGGACAAAACCACGCTCGAGGCAATCATCGCAGACGACGACGCATCCGCGCCGCTACGAGAACTCGCCGCCATCGTGAGCAGCCTCAACCACATGCCGAGCGCGGACGCCGTTGTCAGCTTGGAAGGTCTGGCCAGTCGTTAGCAGAGGCAATCAGATGGAAGTTTTAGAGAAACTCATCGACCCGTCGGTTATCTGGGTGACGATTCCACTCGCTGCGATCATCTTGGCGTTCGCCCGCAAGATGTTGCGTAACCACTACGAGCACCAAGAGCGCATGGCGAAGATCGAAGCCGGTATGGACCCGGATATCGAGGAACTCGAATAGCGCTCAGCGATCGTGTTACAGCGCTTGTAACCAAGCCTTGAGCGCCGCGCCGATCTCGTCCGGCGAATCCTCTTGAATGAAGTGGCTGCCTTTGACGGTCACTTCTGTCTGGTTTGGCCACGTGCGGCAAAACTCACGCGCATTACCCGTGGTCAGCGCGCCCGGGTCCGCGTTGACGAACAACTTCGGTACGTCGGACGTCGATAGCCAATCCGCATAGTCCTGGACAATCGCCACGACGTCCTCGGGTTCTCCGTCGATGGGAATCTGGCGCGGCCAAGTTAGTGTTGGACGCCGTCCCTCACCGGCTTCCGCGAAGGGCCGCCGGTAAACGGCCATTTCTTCGTCGCTCAAGTCTCTGATTATCGAGCCCGGTAGGACGTTTTCGACGAAGACGTTGTTTTCCAGCACCATCTGCTCACCTGCCGGAGAGCGAAAGCCCTCGAATACGCCACGCGCCGCTGATGGAAATTCATCCCACGATACGGGTTTCACGATGGCTTCCATGTAACAGATGCCTTTCACCGCGTCGCGGTGGCGGTTGGACCAATGAAATCCGAGCGCAGAGCCCCAATCGTGAATGACGAACGTGACGTTGTCCGTGACGCCTAGCGCTTCGAGCGCTGCATCAAAGAAACGCCTGTGCTCGGTGAAGGTGTAGCGGTCGGGACCGGAGTCATCGAGTTTATCCGAGTCGCCCATGCCAATGAGATCCAAGGCGATGCATCGACCAAGGTCGGCAACGTGGGGCATGATGTTGCGCCAAAGGTAGGACGAGGTCGGATTGCCATGTTGGAAAATGATCGGGTCGCCCTCACCCATCTCGACAAAGGCCATCTGTTGACCCAACACGTCGATCTTCCGTTTGGGATGTTCTGTCGCGCTCATGGTTCTACGCTCCTATGAATTTTGGTTTACGTTTTTCGAGAAAGCTGTGGATACCCTCTTGCCCATCGGCGGTTGCGGAAAGGTCTGCGATAGCCCGCGCCTCCAACTCCATCTGCGATTCCAACGTTTGGTCGAACGAGCCATTCAGCAACGTCTTGACCGCGCCGTACGCCAGCGTGGGACCGCGGGCGAGTTTTTTTGCAAGCTCTGTCGCAACTTCGAGCACTTCCGCGTCTGGTACCACTTGATTCACTACCCCCCAATCGAGCGCCTCTTGGGCCTTCAACACGCGGTTGGTGAGCATCAGTTCGCGAGCGCGGCGATCGCCTAATTTGCGGGGCATGTGGTATGTGGAGCTACCGTCCGGCGAGAGCCCCGCATTGGTGTAGGCCATGGTGAACACCGCGGATTCCGCAGCGATAGCCAGATCGCAAGCCATGACCAGGCTGAAGCCGGCGCCCGCGGCCGTACCGTTTATGGCCCCGATGACGGGGGCATTCCCCCGTGCTAGCCGCGACAACCCGAGGTGCAAGTCACCCGTCATCTGCATGAGCAGCTTTCTTGCGCCCGTGCCAGCATGTGCGAATGCACCGAGATCGCCCCCGGCGCAGAACATCTTGCCCGCCCCGGTGAGTACCACCGCTCGCACATCGTCGGCATCGTCCGCCTCAAGGGCGACCTCTGCGAATTCCTTCGCACACGCCGGACTCATCGCGTTGGCTGCGTCCGGACGGTTAAGGGTGATCGTGGCGACGTTGTCCACAACCTCGTAGATCAAGGTCTCAAAATTCATCGGTTCCCCCCAGCGGTGACCGCGCGCCATGACCGGCGCGTTGCTATCTATCCTTTTACCGCATTCCATGCAGCCTCGGCAAACAACCCTTTCACTTGCGAGGGCGAACCTGCCTGCCCGGCCAACCACAAGCGCGTGTACTCCTGAATCGGGCCGCTGATGAGCGGCACGTAGGCGTCGGCGGGCAATACGGCCATGTCGCCGCGTTCGACGAAGCCGGCGAACCCAGTAAACACGCTCGCGATGTATTCACGGCGCAGCAATCTGAGCCGCGTTTTCGCCTCCGGCGAGAAGTCAATATCGCGGGAATGCAAGTAACGCGCTAGCTTGGGATTGCGCGTCGACCAATCGCTGTAAAAGAAAACGACCGCCTTGACGCTCTCCTCGGCATGCTTGCTACGCTTGAGCTTCCTGAGCATGCCACTGTTGAGTTTCTGAATGGTGACGATGAAAAGCTCCTCGGCAACCCCCTCCTTGCTGCCAAAGTGGTGGTACAGGCTTCCCACACTACACTGTGCGCGCCTTTGAATATCAGCGACTGCCGTGGCCTCTACGCCTTTCTCGCAAAAACAATCGAGCGCGGCCGACAAAATGCTCAGCTTGCGGGCCTTGGTGCGAGTCTCTCGGGTGGGCTTGGTCGGCATCATCCGCCCATCCTAAACTAGAATAACTTTCTAGTAAAAAGATCGCCGTTTGGGTTAAGCTTGCCCGCTCACTCAAACTCGAGAGCACGGCAAGTGGACATTGAGCTCGAGCCGGCTGACCTCGCCTTCCAGGAAGAGGTTCAGAACTTCCTGAACGACAACGCCTATAAGCCCGGCGACGACTTCAACGCTTGGCGCATGGCCTGGTTCGCTACTGCTAAAGACAAAGGCGGCTGGGACATACCCAAGTGGCCCACCGAATTCGGAGGCCCGGGATGGAGTCCGACCCAGCACTACATCTGGGAAAAAGCCACCGCCGTCGCAAACACGCCCTGGGACATGCCTTTTGGCCTCTCCATGCTCGCACCGATCCTCATGGGGTACGGCACGGAAGAGCAACAGCAGCGATTTCTGCCGGATATTCGCGCGCGTAAGGTGAATTGGTGCCAGGGGTATTCCGAGCCAGGCGCCGGGTCGGACCTGGCTAATCTCAAGACCAAGGCGGAACTGTCCGAAGACGGCAGCCACTACGTCGTCAACGGCACCAAGATCTGGACCACGATGGCCCACATTGCGGATTGGATTTTCTGCCTGACCCGCACGGACGACAGCGGCAAGAAGCAACAAGGTATTACCTTTCTGCTGTTCCCCATGAAGCAAGACGGTATCGAGGTGAAACCGATCATCACGTTGGGCGGAGCGCACTCGGTCAACATGGTGCATTTTACCGACGTGAATGTGCCGGTTGAAAATCGGATTGGCGAGGAAGGCAAGGGCTGGACTTACGCCAAGGGCTTGCTGCAACACGAGCGCACCGGTCTTGCCGGTATTTCCCGTTCCATCGTTGCGCTAGAGGACTTGAAGGCGCAAGCCACCACCGTGAAACGGGGTAACGGCACGTTGATGGACGATCCCGCCTATCGCGCCAAGATCGCCGAACTCGAGGTTGATCTGATGGCCGTCGAATTCACGGAGCTGAGAAGCCTAGCATCGGCGTCCACCGGCGCCGGACCCGGGCCGGAGTCGTCGATTCTGAAGCTCAAGGGCACGGAGATTCAGCAACGCATCCAAAAGCTCACCGTCGAGGCAGGTGGCATCTACTCCGCCGCGTGGGGCGCCACCACCCCGGGGCACAAGTTTGCCAGGGGCGGCATGAGCGGCTACCTCGCAAGCCGCTCATTCACCATCTACGGCGGTGCGAGCGAAGTGCAGAAGGACGTCATCGCGAAGAACGTCCTCGAAATCAAAAGGTCTTCGTCTTGAACTTCGCTTTGACGGACGAGCAGCAGCTTATTCAAGACACTGTCGCCCGCTTCATAAGCGACAACTACGATCTTGAAGCGCGCATAGCGATCGTCAGCTCGAAAACAGGCTTCAGCGACGCACACTGGTCGACCATGGCGGAACTCGGTTGGCTGGGATTGCCGTTCGCCGAGACCGACGGCGGCTTCGGCGGTAGTCAGATCGACACGATGCTGCTCATGGAACAGTTCGGCAAGGGCTTGGTCGCCGAACCTTTCTTCGCCAGCGTGGTGTTGGGCGGCGGGGCATTGAAGCGCAGCAGCAATACCGATCTCAAGACCGCCATGTTACCCGGCGTCATCGATGGGTCTCGGCAGTTGGCTCTCGCCTACGCCGAGGAGCAGGCACGCTTCGACTTGCATGACATCACCACCAC
>JAPUIA010000119.1 GCA_027297435.1 Gammaproteobacteria bacterium
GGAATGGCGAGGTTGGACCACGGAGAACGCTTCATACCGAGTGCAAAGCTGTTCGCGAAACTCGAGCGCACGCGCTGGTAGTCGGGGTCTGCCTCTGACGCCGAGTAGGCTTCGCGCGAAGCGTACTGGGCAAGGACGAACGCATCCCACTCAACCCGCGGAAGCTGACTAGATTGCAGTGCATTAGCGGCAATCTTGCCCGCGTACACAACCTGCGCTCCGCCTTGTTCGATGGCATCGACGAATGTTTTCACGCCGGAGAGCAACGGTTGGTTGGGGGATAACTCGAGTACTGTCGCGACGTGAAACACGGAGGAGGAGTGAAACAGCTCCTGCCTATCCATGACGACATCACGGCGGGCGCTCAGGTAACGAAAGTGTTGTCCGGCAACGGCTAGCAACGCCACGATGAGTAGCACCGATATGGTCCAGAACAGAATCTTCATCAGCGTTTCTCCCTTTGCTACCCCACAATCACCGACAATATACCGAGTTTGATCGAACGTGGAGGTTTCTATGTTAGTAGGCTACGTGATGGTTGGAACCAACGATCTGGATCGAGCAGTCGCGTTTTATGATGCCGTACTTGGGCAACTTGGCGCGACGAGGTACATTGAAACTGAGCGCGGAATATCATGGTCGACCGACCCCGGCGTTGAGACAAGCTTTTCCGTCATATTGCCTTTTGATCGTACGCCATCAACCGTAGGCAACGGATCGATGGTTGCATTCGGTGTCAGTGATCGACCAACCGTTGACAAACTCTATCAGAAAGCAATCGAGTGCGGTGCGGCAGATGAAGGCAAACCGGGGCCACGAGGTGGCGCAGGTTTTTATGCCGGGTACTTTCGAGATCTTGACGGCAATAAGCTGAACGTGTTCTGCATTGAGCGTACGTAGCGCCGTCGATGTCTTGTTTAGACGACCGAAATTGGCCGGTCAGCGAAGGTCCGTTGGCTTGTTTGGTCGCGAGTCCAAGGCGGTAATACCCCGGACCTCACCCTGATGCTGGTTTCTATGCACAGACCTCGTCTAGCGCGGCAACGAGTGCATCGGCAAACCGGGCGGTCGCGTCGCTCGACCATAACCGCCAGCTGTGGCGCAGGCTCAAAAAAAGCCGATCCGTCGTTGCGATGGCGCCGATGCCCAGTCCAGTGGGGAGGGTGATGGGCGGTGAGAACCACAGCTCCGTGATTTCCAACTGGTCGGTGTCGAGCCAGTCGTGGCTCACCCGTCCCAGGTTTGACAGCACCGTTGTGTCTGCAAACTGCGCGCCTGCCTGGGATGCCCATTGCGCGAAGGCGCGCCGTCCAGATACCGGCCCCGCCGGGATGGCTGCCAGCGCGGCCAGCGCCGGACCGGGACCGACCTTTTTGACTGAATCGGTCCAACCGGCAACCGAGGCAAGGCAGTCCCTGGCGGTCGCGCGCTCCTCGGCGGATGTCGAAACCACGTCGGCCGTGGCAAAGTTGCCAACGACCTCGTTGCGCCAATCCGCTGGCCGCGCGTTGATCGGCATCATGACCGTGACGCGGTTAGCGGTTGCACCGTGTGCATCGATCCAACGGGCGCACGCAAGGGCCGTTGCGGTGATCAGCAGATCGTTGACCGACGCGCCCAGCTCTGAACGCAGCGGCGCGCGCGTAACGGGATCGAGCGGCAATCGGATGCTATGTACGCCATACCCCGCGCGAGCCACGGGTTCCTGTGGAGGCAGATGTTCGGGAAAGGAACCCATGCGGGCGAAGCGTTCGAACTCCATCCGCGCGGTGTGCCATTGCTGGGCAGTACTCGGTTCGAACTCGGGAACGGGTAGTTGGTGAACCTCGAGCGGATCGAATTGTGGCTGGGGATCGTCCACGTTGGCATAGGCACACAGCACCGACTGCAATAGACGCAGTGCACCGATGCCGTCGCTCGCCGCGTGGTGTATGGCCAGCATCAGAAAGTCACCACCCTCTCGATGAACGAGCCTGGCGCGCAGCGGCGGCGACTCGAAGATCGATAGCGGTAGGCTCTGTAGCTCGCTCCTGATTCGATCGACATCGGCGTCGGATGCTGCGGCGGCAACGCTCATTGGGTCGACTTGAGGAACATCGTCGATGAGCCACTCGTAGGTCACGGTTTCATCGGTCCAAGGCTCGAGCCTGGCCCGGGCCAGCGGATGCCGGCCAAGTGCCACACCCATCGCCTGACGTAACCGCTCTTCATCGAGATGCCCGGCGACCCTCGCTTCGATCTGTACGGTGGGTGGCTGCGTCGGGTCGTCCCCGTGGGTGAACCCTTCGTCGATGATGTTGAAGGGTATCTGCAGCAGGCTCATCTGGATCCCTTTGGCGTCAACCGCCTTGCTTGGCTTACCCTATACCGTCAGCGGCTCGTCCATCTGGTCGGTAAGTCCGTCGACGTCGTACGACATGATGACGAGGTCCCGAGACGTGCCGTTGCGATCTTCGACGTAGTCAGCAAGCAGCGCCTCCGGCACGAAGCCAAGCCGGCGAAACGCCGCCTGGGCACCGGGCTGGTCCGACGTCATATTTGCCATGACCTTTTTGAGCCCAAGCGCTCGCGCCACATCGAATATCTGGCCCGTCAGGTTCTTGCCGAGCCCTTTGCCACGGTAGTCAGGGCCAATATTGACGCGGATTTCGCCCACGCGCCGCGTCCACGGCGCCTGATTGCGGTGCACCGTGGCATACCCCACCAACGCTTCGTCGTCGTACGCAACCAGCGACGTTGAACTTCCGGATGCCAGGTTCGCAATCCAATCGTCGACCACGGCGTCCTGCGTCACATCGACGCGTAGAAACAGGAGATCCTCCTCCGGCAAGCTTCGGGCGAAGCCAAGCACGGCGTCGCGATCGTCGGCGGTCATCAGTCTCAGCTGCACCTTGCGCCCATCGCTCAAGGTGACGTCCTGCGGATATCGCTCACTCAGCTGGTTTATTGCCATCTTTTCCCCTCCTAATGGTCACGCTTTGGCTTGGGCGGCGCTTTGGGTTCGTGCCAAGTCGAGTAGCTCCGCGAACGCATCGTCGACGCCGGAGCGCATGAGTTCGACGTCGGGCATCAATCGTGGATCGCTCGTGAAGTTGAAGTAAAGCCGTTGGTCATAGCTGACGACCACCACGCCGTAGCCCAAGGTACCGCTGAGCATCAACGTAGCGTACGTGTCGAGCACCTTGTGGCCCGCCATGTATTGCGGCACCTGCACGCCCGGCACGTTCGTGCACGTGAAGTTGAACCCCGTCAACGGCGG
>JAPUIA010000012.1 GCA_027297435.1 Gammaproteobacteria bacterium
ACTGTCTGCGCGGCTCCGCCTTGCTGGTAACGCGGAGAGCCTACGGCGCGGCCGCGAGAGGTTGTTAGAGGTGCCCTTTAGTCGCTAAGATGCGCGGCTCGTTCTAACGACCTCGATGATTGATGGGATTTCGCACTGCAACCTTGATAGCCATCTGTAGCGCGCTCGCGGCCTGCAGCTTCAGCCTGCCAAAGCTCAGTATTCCGCGGGTGTACAAAATGACGGTGCAGCAAGGCAACGTCATCACTCAAGCAATGATCGATCAGCTGAAACCCGGCATGACCCGCAGCCAGGTCTCTTTCGTCATGGGTGAACCGGTGATTCGCAACACGTTCGACGACGACCGGTGGGATTATATTTACACCATCGACATACCCGGCTTCTTCCAGGAGGACCGCAGGGTCAGCTTGTATTTCGACAACGATATGCTGGCCTACTTCACCGGCGACTATGCACCCACCGATCAACTGCCACCGACCGACGACGAGGACACCGTCACGGAAGCCGCCGGCAGCGCCGCGAATTAGTCGTGGGTTTTGTCCGCTTTGCGCCGGACCGCACGTTGCCGTCGCGCCTCTTTGGGATCCATCGCGAGACGACGGTAGAGTTCCACTCGATCACCATCGTTGAGTAGACGCTGCTGGTCGACCCGTTGCCCAAACACGCCCACGGGCGTCTCTCGAAGATCGAGGTGCGTAAACGGTTCCCGGTTCGCCACCGCAGCCAATGCTTCGGCCACCGTCGCGCCAGGGTCCAGCTCTATCTCGACGAGAGTTTGCGTATGGTGAGTCGCATAACACACCTCGATGCGCAACTTGCTCTCCAAGCTAGTGTCCTGTCCCAGAAATAACTTTATGAAGTTGCGCCGTATTTTTTGTTGTTGGCAAGGGCGCGCCCCATCGGGGCGCGACGCAGTTTGGGATCCAAACTGCCAGCAACCCTCCAGGAGGAGCAGTAACGAAGTCAACGGCGAAAAAGACAAGCAAATTTGTGAAGCTATTTCTGGGACAGGACACTATCTGCCCAACAGTTCGTGAGCCCGCTGGCAGAACGCGTCCACCAACGAATCTGCCGCGCTGGAAAACACCCACTTGAAGGCGTTTGCCAGCAAACTTCTGGCGCCGCTGAAACCGAAATCCAGGTCGAGTTCGACCTTACAGCCCTGGTCGCCGCCCACCTCGCTGAATCTCCATTCGCCCGTAAAGTGGCTGAACGGGCCCTCGACCAAGCTCAAGCGAATCGACTTGTCGGTCACCAGCGTATTCGACGTGGTGAAGTGTTCCCTAATGCCCTTGGCCTCGACCGCAAGCGTTGCGACGACCGACTCCGGTTCGTTGACCAGCACCGACACGCTTTTACACCAGGGCAGAAACTCGGGGTAGCGCTCCACGTCGTTGACGATCGCGAACACATCGGTCACCGGGTATGGCAACAGTGCGGATCGGCGCATTCGGGGCACTTGCCTAAAACCAATCCTTGATGGTGTCGATGCCAATGATCGTGACGATGAACACGGTCAGCACACCCAAGGGCGCGACCACACCGCCAAGCACCTTCCAGGTTACTTCCCATACTCTGCCCTTCAACCCGAGCTGGCTCACGACGACGGCCTTCGGCAAGGCGAAGGCCGCAAACAACGCGATGAAGAAACCTCCGAGCGGCAACATGATGTTCTGTGAGACGTAGTCAACGAATGCAAATATCGTCAGATCGCCCACCACAAAGACATCGGACCACTCGTTGAACGACAATACGGTACCAATGCCCAACAACCAACAAACTACACCGAGCGAGATAGCGACGCGTGAGCGTTTGGCGTTGTATTCCTCTACAAGGTAGGCCAAGGCCGGTTCGGTCAGAGAGATGGCAGAAGTAATCGCCGCAAAGCTCACCAGCACGAAGAAAATCGCACCAAACAAGGCACCAAACGGAAGTTGACCGAACGCCAAGGGTACCGTCACAAACATCAACCCGGGGCCCTGACTCGGTTCGAGTCCGTTGGCAAAGACGATCGGAAAAATGGCAAGCCCCGCAGCGATGGCGACCACGGTATCCAGCACCGCGATCGTAACGACACATTGCGTGATGGACGCCGAACTCGGGAGATACGCCCCGTAGGCCATGATCGCACCCATACCGAGGCTCAACGTGAAGAAGGCTTGGCCCATGGCGATGAGGAAAGACTCACCGGTCACCGACTCCCAGTTGAAACTGAACATGAAGTCTACGCCTTGGGCAAAACCCCCGGAATTGATGCCGTAACCCAATAGCACGAACAGCAGCACGAACAACATCGGCATGAACCAACGAATGGCCGTCTCCAACCCTTTGACCACGCCGCGACCAACGATGTACACCGTCAACGCCATGAACAATGTCTGCCAAAACACCATCTGCCACGGGTCCGCCAGGAAATCGTTGAACGCTTGGCTGGCGAAATCCGCAGACGCACCGTTGAACGTACCTTCCGCCATGCGCATGACGTAAAACAGCGCCCAGCCTGCGATCACACCGTAGTAGGACAGAATCAAGAAACCGGCCAGCACGCCCATCCAACTGACCAATACCCATGCAGGCTTGCGACGGTGTTGTTGCGTGAGCATCCGCATCGTGTTTATCGGGCTCTGACGTCCCTCCCGGCCGATCAGCACTTCGGCAATCATGATTGGCACGCCCACCAAAGCAACGCACGCAAGATAAATCAGCACGAAGGCACCACCGCCGTTCTCACCAGTGATGTAAGGGAACTTCCAGATGTTGCCCAACCCAACGGCAGAACCGGACGCCGCCAGCACGAACAACCAGCGGCTGGACCACATACCATGTCGTGATTCCGAACTGTTCGCCATCGACAATCCATAGGCTAGCGCGTTGGCGGCGCATTGTGGCGCAACGCTATAACCGTCACAACCCAAGCCCTATAATTCTGCAATGGCGACCAAACTCAAACCATCCAAGGGCAAAACCAGTAGCACCATCGCGCTCAACAAACGCGCGAGCCACGACTATTTGTTGGAGGAACGCTTCGAAGCCGGTCTGGTCCTGGAAGGTTGGGAGGTCAAGAGCGCGCGTTCCGGAAAGGTTCAGTTGGTAGATAGCTACGTGCTATTGCGCAATGGCGAAGCATGGTTGCTCGGCGCCAATATCGCGCCGCTAACGAGTGCCGCGACTCATGTGGCCGCCGATCCGCAACGCACTCGCAAATTGTTGTTGCACGCAAAAGAACTGGCCAAACTGTTTTCTGCCACCCAGCAGAAAGGCTATACCTGCATCGCCACCGCGATGTACTGGAAGAAGAACCGCGTGAAGTGCGAGATCGCCCTGGGCAAAGGCAAGAAGCAATACGACAAACGCGCGACGCAACGGGACCGAGACTGGGACCGGCAGAAGCAACGGCTGCTAAAACACAACCGGTAGGAGCGGCTTCAGCCGCGAAGGGCTTGGCAACGCCATGCCCGGTGTCGAAACCGCTCGACTACGCGTCCTAAGGACGCGCCCTCGCTTCGCGGCTGAAGCCGCTCCTACCCAGGAATCGCATTACAGTCTTAGCTTAGATGACCCAGATACTGGGCCACGAAGTCGAAATCCACCAGATCGGTGTACGCCGCGGTGATCGACCGAGTCACCGGGCCCGCTACCCCTTCCCCAACTTGAGCACCGTTGAACGTACGCACCGGCACGATGCACAGGCTCGTTGACGTCACAAACATCTCATCGGCATTGTAGGCGTCGTGAAAGTCTAGATCCGCTTCCATCACCTCGATGCCGAGTTGCTCCGCTAGCTCCATCACGCATGCCCGCGATACGCCCGGCAACACGTAGCGCTCGTGGGGCGTGTAACAGACGCCATCCTTGACAAAAAAGACATTGGCGCCAAGGCCCTCCGCGATGTTGCCGTTGGTATCCAACAAGATGGTGTATGAATTCGGCCCCGCAGCCTGTGTAGCGAAGTTGGCATTGATCAGATTCAGATAGTTGGCGGTCTTGGCACGCGGCGTCAACGCATCCGGCGGCGTGCGGCGCACCGGCGAGATGACGATATCGAGGCCGTCCCGGTAATAGCTAGCCCTGGCTTTCAACGGCAACGGAATGCACTCGACAATGACGGTTGGGCCATCCTGATCCCACCCTTCATCACCAACCGCATTGATCCCACGCGAAATCCTTTGCGCGACCCAGTAGTCGCTGGTCTCGTCCAGAAAGTGGGCGTTGCGGCCCAACACGGCTTCGCTGATCGCGACCAGCTGATCGACACTGTGACCCGATTCGATACGCATTGCGTTTAGAGAGCGTTGCAGCCGCTCGATATGTTCGCGTATCTTGAAGATGCGCCCCCCGAACGTGCGGGTCATGTCGAATACGCCATCACCCAACAGAAAGCCTCGATCGCGGAACGGAATACGGACTTCCCGCTCCGGCAGGTACTCGCCGTTGTAATACGCGATGCGTTCGTTGGCGCCTGCCGCCACGCTTAAGCGCCCACCTCACGCCGCCAATGTATCATCTCGATCGCGGCAGCCGCAGCCTCGTAGCCTTTGTTGAACTCGTCATCGCCAGCGCGTTCCAGCGCATGCTCTATTTTCAGGACCGGCAGCACTTCGACCACGACCGGGCACCGATACTTCTGCATCACCTCGCCCAGTCCGCGCATACACTCGTTTGTGATCATCTCGAAATGCAGCGTTTCACCTTTCAAGATCACGCCGAAACAAATGACGGCGTCGATCGACTTGTCAGTATCGGTCTCGAGCAGATCTGCGGCCGCGAGTGGTAGCTCTAAACACCCCGGCAGGGTGTGCACTTCGACCCGTTCGAATCCACGGTCCCGCAATACCCGCTCGCAGGTATCCGCCAGGCTGTCGACAACCTCGGGATACCATTTCGACTTCAGAATGGCGATGCGCCCCGGATTGTCGATGGCGGGAAGATTCGATACGTCTGCCGTGGTTTTTGCCATGCCTTCCAAAAACGCCCTTCATCAGCAAGCAAGCATCCTAGCGCAAAACCCTCAATCGGGTACCCGAACCCGTGTCAGGTGCCCGCACTTCCCGCACTTGTATACGTGCACGTCACCGCCCTTCACCATTGGCGTCGAGCCAACGTGCTCCTCGGCCTTGGGGTCTTCCAGGTCATGGATCTGAGTCCTGACGTAACTGGCGGTACCACTACAGTGTTCGCAGACCGTTTGCTGTTTGGGCACGATGATTCTCCCATTCGTCGGCTGGAGTGTACGCCTATCCCCCAATAAGATACCGGCTCGTTGGTGGCCATCGTGGCTGATACCGCAGGCAAGATTGCACACATGCCGTTTGGCACTTTGTTGTGCAATGGTAGTAGATTCGCCCAGTCTCGGAAGGGGTCAGCATGATGGAAAGTCGCACAGGTTTGCTCGCTACGCTAGTCACACTGATGAGTATCACCATACCCGCCCATGCCCATCATGCTTTTGTCTCATCCGACGCGGCTGGTCCCGCAATACGCTACAAGTAGGTCAGGAAGTGAAAATCACCGCCTACCGGGCAAAGGACGGTAGCGATATGGCCAGTGCGAAGACCGTGGCGCTCGCGGATGGCCGGGAGCTGTCCGGCGCGTCCAGCAAGGGTTCGATTAACCGCTGAGCTAGTCCGTGTAGGCCTGTGCCCATTTGTTGTTTTCGCAGACGTACTCCATCAACTCCTCCTGCGGCGCCAGATCGAACATGCGATTCTCCACCCACGGCTCGTTGAACACGGCCGGATCTTCATACGTCACCTGAACCTCGAGCAGACCGTATTCCGTGCGCCGGTAGCGTTCGACCATGTGCATCGCTTCAGTCACCGGGTTCGCTTCGAGTCTGGTGGACCGCCCCCGTTTTGCCGTTGATGAGCTGGATGGGCGCCTCGGTAAAAGGTGCGCCTTC
>JAPUIA010000120.1 GCA_027297435.1 Gammaproteobacteria bacterium
GGTGATTTCAAGGGCTTCCCGCCCACCTATCTGGTGACAGGCACGCGCGACCTGTTCTTGAGCGACACGGTCCGCGTGCACCGGAAGATGCGCGTTGCAGACGTGGTGGCCGAGCTCAACGTCTATGAAGGCGTCTCCCACGGGGGATACATGTTCGCCGATTCCCTGGAGTTGCAACAGGCATTTGGAGAATTAGGAGCGTTCTTACTGCGGCATCTTCGGTGAGGGACCCAAGGCGAATTACGGATGCGATGGGAAATTGTGCTTAGGAGCTTGCAACTTCTTGGCCGAATCGCGATTCCTACGTTCGTCGGGATTTTCACCTTTCTAGGATTTACCTATCCTACATACGCGATAGTTTGTTTGGCAGGAATCACGAGGAATATCGTGAACGTCGAGTACGCAAGCTCGCCATGAAGTGGATAATCAGCACCTTCGCATTATTTACGCTCCTCCTTGTCGGGGGCGTGCTATGGCTCGCCTATGCGGATCATGAGGATTTAGCCTTCCTGGAACCAACTCTCGAACAATACGTGCAGGAATTAACGGGCCGCGAATTCAGCATCAATGGGCAGTTCGAACTCGAGGTCGGCGAATATGTGACCCTCGTTGCAGAGAACATTCAACTCGGCAACGTCGAGTGGGGCATTGAGCCCATGGCGCGTGTCGAACGGTTAGCTGTCACGGTGGATTACTTCTCGCTTCTCGACGGCACGATCATCATCCGAGAACTCGACTTGCAAGGTGCGACGCTTCTCCTGCAGTCGCTCGAAGACGGCCGCAACAACTGGACGTTTGGCGATCCGACCGCGGAGACGTCCGAGATTCCGTTCCGCGTCTTGCTTGAACAGGCGCGCTTGGACGACATAGCAATTACCTACGGCGCACAAGACCTGGAGCGCCCATTGGAAATCGCCATTGTGTATGCACGGCAGGAACATCTATTCGTTGATGACAGCCTTAGAGCCCACGTCATAGCCACCGTTAACGGGCGATCCATAGAAATCGACGCAGAACTGGGTACGTTCGAGAACTTGCTCGAAGGAAAAAACGTCGAATATGACCTGCGTGGACGCTTCGACAGTTTGGCAATCGACAGCCACGGCATCATCGACGACTTGCTAGATCCAAGCAAACCAACGATTACGTTGAGCGTTGCATCTCCTAACGTGGATGACGTGACTGCCATGCTGGGCCTTGCCGACTATGGCGACGGTAGCCTGCAGCTCGATGCCTACTTGACGCCTCATGAAGACAAAGTAGAACTGACTCTTCGAGGTAATCTCGCCGGGCTCAATATTGACGCATCGGGTCGGGCATCGGAACTGAGAGCGCTCAGACAGGTGGAGTTCGACGTCACGGCGAATGGGCCTCACCTAGGCCGGTTTCTGAACGTAATCGGCATCGACGACGTGCCGGACGAACCGTTTCGACTGGAAGGTCACTTGCGCCGCTCCGATTCACAGCTGGTCATCAACAACGTGGTTTTGGAGGTTGGACAAGCGACCTTTCGTCTCGCCGGTACTATCGAAGGCTTCCCTGGGTTGGACGCCGCAAACGTCCAGCTCAATGTAAGCGGCCCAGAACTCGAGCCGTTCCACAAGCTACTTGACCTACCTGGTTCGTTCACAGGGCCATTCGAGCTTGATGTTACCATCGAACAATCCGCAGGCGGGGTCGATGTTGTTGACGCGCTACTCGAGACGGTGCCGGTGCGGTTGCAGTTGCACGGCCCACTCGGGGACCCGCCAAACTATGACGGCACCCGGTTCGAAATCGTCGCTAGCGGTGCCAACTTAAACACAGTGGCATCCGCCATCGCACGGAGCGGTCCTTCTCCCTTGCCGATGGTTCCGGAAGATCCTTTCAGCGTGCAGGCGACCGTCGAGATCTCAACCGACGGATTTACGGTCGAGGATCTACGGGCAGAGGTTGGGGACCCTAGCCTTAGCGACAACGCAAACGTGACGGCGCATGACAGTACCGCGCAGTCGTTCATTAAGGACGAGCTGAAGGGGTCGCTGGGCGGAACCAAGTTCACCGGGGCTTTGAGCGTTGTGCTCGTTGATCCCAGGCCCAACATTGACGTCGACCTAGATTTCGAAGTACTGGACTTGCGAGATTGGCAAGGAGAAGCGGACACGTCCGCCAGCGCAACGCTAGCCATTCCAGACTATCGGCTGCCGCTGGCCCAACTCGCCGCGATAGATGGCACACTGGAGATTGCAGCTCGCACGCTGCGTCTTACCAACAGTACGTTTACCGATGTTCTCGTAAGAGCAACCATAATCGACGGAGCCCTGTTCATCTCCGAGTTGGACGTGGTCGCACCGCGTGGGGGCCTGCACGGCACACTGAGGGTCGTCCCAACAGATCGCGCCGCAAACGTGCACCTCAACGTATCTGGCCCAGAACTTGCGTCATTCACCAAGCAACTCGGGCTACCCGGTTCGTTCAACGGGCCATTCGAGCTTGATATTGCTATCCAACAGTCGACAGACGGCGCCGATGTTGTTGACGCGCTACTCGCCACGGTGCCGGTGCGATTGCAATTACACGGCCCACTCGGGGACCCGCCAAACTATGACGGCACCCGGTTTGAAATCGTCGCTAGCGGTGCCAACTTAAACACAGTGGCTTCCATCGTCTCGGATAGCGGCCCCTCTCCCTTGCCGATGGTTCCGGAAGATCCTTTCAGCGTGCAGGCGACCGTCGACGTCACAGCCGACGGATTTGCGATCAAAGATCTCCGGGCAGAGGTTCGGGACGCAAGCCTCAGCGGCAGCGCACGCGTGACGGCACAACAGGGAGAGTTCGCGGTCAATATATCGCTACCCGATCTGCAGAACTTGGAAATCTCGTACCCAGGCTGGCAACCCGAGGCGGTTGCCTTCGGTCTGCAAGCCCAAGGTGCTTGGAACGCCGATCGATGGACGATCGATTCTAGTCACATCTCGCTCGGCGAAGCCACTCTCGAATGGAACGGTGTTTTCGACTTTCCCCCGGATCTCTCGGCCACCGACCTCGAACTTAGTGTCGACATACCGAGTCTCGCCAATCTAGGCATGTTCGACGGCGAGCGTCTACCGGAACGAGGCCTAACACTTGATGCTCACTTCAACGGCACCGTGCGGTCGTTCGTCATGGATAAGTTGAAAGGGTCGCTCGGCGGAACCAGCTTCACCGGTGCTCTGAGTGTCGATCTCATTGATCCCAGGCCCAGGGTGGATGCCAACCTGGATTTCGCGGTGTTGGACTTGCGCGATTGGGAAGAAGATCCAGAAGAAGTGGTCGATGAATCAGCCACCGCGACGCGAGTCATTCCAGACTATCCGCTACCACTAACCCAATTCGCAACAATTGATGGCACACTGCGGATTGCAGCCCGCACCGTGCGCCTTACCGATATCACGTTTACCGATGCCCTGATACAAGCAACCCTACTTGACGGAGGCCTAACCGTTTCCGAGCTGGACATGGTCGCACCTCGGGGACGTCTGGACGGCACACTGAAGGTCCTCCCGACTGATCGCGGCGCGGACGTGCACTTCACATTCGGAGGTAAAGACTTGGGTTTGAACTTGGGCGGCGACCCAACGGATCTCGTGCAAGCGGTGATTTTCGACGTCGACGTGGATCTATCCGGGCATGGCGCTACAATCCGAGAGCTGGCCGCGTCCCTTCGCGGTCGTGCGAGTCTCGAGAGTGACGGAGGGCGGATCCGCAATCGTGGAATAAGTCTATACACCGGTTTCGGCGGCGAACTGTTGTCAGCACTCAATCCGATGGCCAAAGAGATCCCATACACCCAGATCACTTGCGCAAGAGTGTCGTTCGAAGCGACCGACGGGCGGTTCGAAACCTCACCAACCATCGTTGTACAAACGGAACGGATCAACCTCGTCAGCAAAGGCGCGATCGATCTGAAGACCGAGAAGATAGACTTCACCTTCACGTCGAAACCACGCAAGCGTCTATCAATTAGTGCGAGCGAACTGATCAACCCCTACCTTCGTGTCGCAGGAACGCTCGGCAAACCAAGACTTACCATGAATCGGCGCGGTACGGCCGTCTCAGCGACCGCTGCGGTGGCCACAGCTGGCTTGTCGATACTAGCAAGAGCTGCGTGGGACAGGACGTTTCGCAAAAAGGACCCGTGTGAGTAAGCGGGATGGCAGTTTGGAGGCTTACACGTATGTGGGATCTCGGGTGCTCACTCGAAGAGGTAGCTGTTGTAGTCAAATGCCGAGAACAAAGAGGATGAGCGTGTCGAAGTACTAGCTACACTGTCGGTTGGAAATACGGATACATGGACGTTCGCTCGGTCGGTGAGGTTGTTAGACAATTGACTATGAGGTGTTTGATCTTCGTGGTCACCGTTTTTCTTCTTGTTATCGGCGGTGCCGCTCGAGCACAAGAACAAGATGACAACATACCCCCAACGATCGCGCAGCAATACGCGCAAGTGTGGTTGGGCACAACAGACGCTGACGGCGCTTGGTCGGTCAATGACCCGGGCACCAACTCCGAAGTACCTGGCGACTATTCGAGTCTACCGTTAGGCGGTGGTGCCAGTCAGCGGTTGTGGGGTAAACGCGGCCAATTAGGTTTCGAAGGTGGCGCGCTCGTGTCGTGGAAAAACGATGATGTTGAGTTTGCGGGGAGCAACGGGATGCTTGCCGTCAGCATAGACACCGAACTGTTCATGATGGACGTGTTCATGGGCGGCGTCGTCGGCGTACGGCTAACGCGTTGGTTACGCCTCTATGTGGCGGCTGGTCCGTCTATCGCATGGGGTTATCTGCCTAGCGAGGATAATGACGAAGATGAAGTGAATGGCGGGCCTATCGTGACTGGCCCTGGAAGCGTGGTCATCATCGATCTCGACTCGAGCGAGAGCGATGTGTCATTTGCGCTCTATGGCCGCGTCGGTATTGATATCGAGTTGGACAGCGGCTTTACCTTTGGTGTCAGCGCTCGCTATGCGGAGCATGAATTTGACTTTGACCAACGCGGTGACTTGAAGCTAGACAAGATGCAGTGGTTTCTGACATTGGGTTCAAAAATCTAGGTATCGCAATCGACCATTGGCCGCACCCAATCCACGAAAGAGACTCCTCACACCGAGCCTTCCTGGGACGATGTGTGGGTATCGGAATGGTCTGATAACGAGGCCCCGCGCTAGCGGTGGCCGACACCATTTGTGTAAACTACAATCGCTGGTTAGTGGGGTAGATGATGCGAATATTGCTGGTTTTTTTCATCGTGGCGGCGTTTCTGTTGTTCGCACCGGGCGCCATCGGCGGCACGCTGGAAGACATCAAATCATCCGGTGAACTCAAGCTGGCATACCGGGCGGATATACCGCCGTTTTCATCGCGCGGTAGAGACTCGCAGCCCAAAGGCTTCACGGTTGATCTGTGCGCGATCATCGCGCGCGATCTGTCGGAAATGCTCGAGATTCCCGATATGAAAATTACCTGGGTGGAGGTGACTGCTCAGGACCGCATCGACGCAATCGCTACGGGTCGTGCACACCTGGAATGTGGCGGGACCACGATTACGCTGTCGCGGCAGGAAACCGTGGACTTCTCGAACCTCACCTACGTTACCGGGACCGGCCTACTGGTGTGGGTCGACGGCAAAAT
>JAPUIA010000121.1 GCA_027297435.1 Gammaproteobacteria bacterium
CCTTGAATTTGGGGTTATCTGGGAAATGTCGGATAAACGTGCCCCCATGAAGTTCGATGGAGATAACCAATCATGCCAAACTTGGTCGGTATCTGGGATCCCGAAGCCGACGAGGTACGTATCCGTGAAATCCTTGCACAGCAGTTAGAGCGTGTTCGAGTTCCAGGTATAGACTACTCGGAGTACGTCGCCGCATTGCCGGGTATGGGCGTAGGTTTGCTGGACCACGGCATCCTGGAGAACGGTTCCCAGCCCGCACGAAGCAGTGATGGGTCTTTAATCCTTTTCCTTGAAGGCGAAATCTACAACGCGGCAGAGCTTCGCAAGGCCTTCCGTCATGAGCTCGATTTGGAGGGCACCTCGCCACCCGGTCTTTGCGCCGAACTGATCCGCCGGTTTGGCCCGGAGATCGCGGACCAGTTCAATGGCCTTTTTTCAATCGTCTACATGGACCTCGATGCAAAAAACCTCACCCTTGTGTCGGACCGTCTGGGGTTCCGGCCGATCTTCCATGTCGAGCGCGGGCGGAGCGTTGTGTTCGCTTCCGAGATCAAGGCCATCTGTGCTGTTGATCCGGGAACACGCGCAATCGACGAGACAGGGCTCCTCGAGCTGTTCTGCTACGACGGCTCCCATTTCATGAATCGCACCTGGCTTGCGGAATACGGCTTGCTCGAAGCGGCAACGATCTCGACGATCTCGACAAATGGCATCAGGCGACAGCGCTACTGGCACTACAAGTACGACGAGAGTGCGCCAACGCTCGACCAAACAAGTTACGTCACCGTTTACAATACGCTGTTGGACCGCGCTGTCGAACGCGCGATGCAGGGAAGTCAACGGATTGGCATCTTCCTGAGCGGTGGTTACGACAGCCGTGCGGTGGCCGCTTCTATTCGGCGGCACCACCTGCCCATCCCGGCGATCACCTTCGGCGACCCCGACTCGCGTGATGCGCGCTTTGCTGCGCAACTCGCCGACCGTCTGGGTTTCGACCACCACCTGCTCTCCAACCAAGCACCATACCTGTACGACGTCTGTCCGGCTGTGGTCTGGCGGACCGAGGGAATGTTGTCATTCGCACACACCACATCCATCGTGTTCCATGAGCGCATTAAGCACGAGTTGGACATCTTTCTGATCGGTATTCTGGGCGAATATTCGGGCTCTCATACCTGGCCGCGGCTTTTGCTCGCCCGCACGCGCGAAGCGGCCATCGCCACTGCCTTCGAGCATACCGTCCAGCGCAATCTGGGCGTGGTGCAGCGCGTGTTCCAACCCGCCTTCTTCGAACGTATGTTCGAGTCCGTGCGTACACGATTCCACGACAGCTTCGAATTGGTCGATAACGACCACCCGCTCAACATGATCGACTGTTGGGACTTTCTTAGCCTTACACCGCAGCGAGTGTGGCTGTCGCCCACAGTCGACCGCCACAAATTCGAGACCCGCGCGCCGATGCTCGATCGCGACCTGGTCGATTTCGCGCTTACCATTCCGCCCTATGCGCGTCTAGAACAACGAATCTACAAGAAGGTGATCGCGTACGGATTCCCGGGAATCCGCAATATTCCCTGCACCAACAGTGCTCAACAGATCGATCCGCACTTCGCTACTGAATACGCCAAATTGGCAGGCCGCCTCATCGCTCGGAAAGCATGGGGACCCGTCAGCCGTCTACTGCGCCGTGATACCGGCCTGGGCCGCGAACTTTCGGATATGGACACCGCCTTCCGAGCAGAGCCAGCACTGGCGGACAACCTTCTGCGGCCGCTCATGAAAGACGGGGTGCTGCCGCCGGATATTTTCAACCATGCCGGAATTGAAGCCATGCTTGCAGAACAGTACGCGGGAAACGGCAGCCACTGGAATCTGATCTCCCAGCTTGTCAGCTGGGGATTGGGCGCGCAGTTCTTCCTGCATGACGATTTTTCGCGGGTCCCGAAGTCGATGTACGCTCAGGGAGCGCTCTAACGGGCTCTACCCCCGCGTCGGCTTCATCGTCACCAACCTGTCAGCGACCAATGTTCCATTTCCTTCGGCAGGGCCAACGTTCGCATGAAGTTGGCCAGATTGTAGGCCAGGGCATGAAGCTGGAGCCGCACCGCGTTGTTGCGGAATCCTGCACATTGGTGTCTGGCAAGATCGCTGCCGGTGCCTGTGGTCTGATCTCGGCGATTGCCGTCTCGTCAACAAATTGACCACCTATCTCCCCGACCAAGCTGAGGATAACTTTGCGGTGCGTGCCAGGCCCGACTGATCGAGGGTGGATTGTTGCCTGAATCCAGCCAAGTTGATCGATGAGCATCGTCCCATATTGACCTGCCGGCACTCGAGTCAGGTCTTCGCAATAGGGGAGAGATCTCGCCCTTTCAAGATGCTCTCGAACAGCTCGATCAGACCTTGCGTCGTCTTTTCCCAACTAAAACGCTCGGCATATGCACGTGTGGCTGCTCGGTCCGGATATCGAGCAAATAGGGCTTGTACTCCCGCGGCCACTCCTTTTGCCGTGCGCTCGGACATCAGTACACCGGCGGCGGGCGCCGCCACGAGCTCGGGCGTGCCCCAAACATTAGACGCGA
>JAPUIA010000122.1 GCA_027297435.1 Gammaproteobacteria bacterium
GTGAATACGGTCGAGCAACATCGCTCTTAAGTCGTCAACAAAGGTTGCGCGCTTTGCCTCAGCTACCTGCAAATACTGCAGACTGGCGACGTGCATGGGTGTCGTCGCGGTTTCGTTATAGAGGAACATGGCATCCATTCCGCCGAGTTTTTTCACAGACTATCTCCGGTTTGCATTGCTGGTTGGTTGGCGCGAGCACTGCACCGAAGCGTCGGTGCATTTGGGTCAGTTTTTTCAAGCCGCGGTCAGTTACCGTGTCTTGCAGATCTCGAACAAGGGTTTCTTTCCGCTCGACCAACGGACACACCGCTCCAGAGCGTGCCACTGGGAGCGGATCGGGTGACCCATTTATTGTAACTTGATACTGTCCTACTAGATATTGTATATAAAGATATAATATCTGCAAGCATTAATTTCAATTATTTGACGCTTGTGCTCTACTAATCCGCGTTTTTTCTCGGGGAGAGCGACATGCGGGGACGCCAGGTTTTCATGGACAGCCTCGTGGCTCACGGCGTGGAGGCCATCTTCGGCAATCCGGGCACGACCGAAAACCCCTTGCTAGACAGCCTCATCGACTACCCACAGATCCCCTACTACGTGGCACTGCACGAAGGCGTCGCCGTTGGGGCCGCGAGCTTCTACGCGCAAGCCACGGGCAAAACCGGAATAGTGAATCTGCACGTCGCACCCGGACTCGGCAACGGCATCGGCATGATCTACGGCGCGTTGAAGGCCCGTTCGCCAATGATCGTTACCGCAGGGCAGCAGGACACACGCCTGCGGCTCAACGAACCCCTGCTATCGCACGATCTCGTTGCGATGGCTGCACCTGTCACGAAATGGAGCGCCGAGCCACGAAGCGCCGACGAAATCGGCCCCATGATGCATCGCGCCTTCAAGATCGCCAACGATCCGCCAACCGGACCGGTATTCATCGCGTTACCGGTAGACGTCATGGAACAAGCAACCGAGATCGCGGCAGTCGCTTCCACCGCACTCAGACGGGAGGCAGCCGCCAGCGAGCAAGGCATTGCCGAAGTGGTGGATTTGCTGCTCAGAAGTGCTGCACCTGCCATCGTCGTCGGTGACGACGTGGCTCGCTCAGGCGCCGTCGACCTGCTCGTCGAATTTGCCGAGCTCACCGGTGCGCCGGTTTGGCATGAAGCCTTACGGGCGCAAGTTTCGTTTCCGAACCGTCACCCCAACAATCAGGGCCGCATACCGTTCGAAACTGCCAACGTTCATCGAACGTTGGCGCCCCACGACGTCGTTGTGCTCATCGGCGGTACGTTTTTCGAAGAGCTGTGGTATGACGCCGGACCGATCATCAGCGAGGCGACTCAGGTGGTGCAAATCGAGGCATCTCATGAGCGGCTGGCATTCTCTCACCGGCTAGACATCGGTTTGGTGGCAGATCTCGCGAACGCATTGACGCAACTGACCAAGGCCTTGTCCAACAAGGCAACAGACACGTTTCGCGCGGCGGCACAAGCACGCAACGACGCGTTCACCAAAGCCCGAGACGAGGCGCGCGAAGCTTCGAACGCTAGACTGCAATCTCTGTGGGACAGCGACCCGATGTCACCGACCCGTGCACTCTATGAGATCAGCCAGGCGCTACCCGATGACGTCGTGATCGTGGACGAATCGATAACGGCTTCGCTGGAAGTCGGCGATCAATTCGACTTTTCCAGACCAGGCGACTACTACGGTGGTCGTGGTGGCGGTATCGGACAAGCCATGGCAGGCGTCATCGGCACCAAGGTGGCGTATCCCAACCGCCCCGTTGTCGCGCTCTCCGGAGATGGCTCTACGATGTACAGTATCCAGGCACTCTGGTCCGCAGCGCACCACGATCTGCCTATCCTCTTCATCATCTTGTCGAATCGCGAGTATCGCGTGTTGAAACACAACCTCGACATCTATCGCCAACGCTTCAACGCGCAATCGAACCGCCCGTATCCGCACATGGATCTGACCAAGCCAGTCCTCGGGTTCGTGGACATGGCTCGCGGCTTGGGCGTCGAGGCCGCTGCGGTGACTGATCCAAGCGAACTTGGAGGCGTAATCAGTGCCGCTTTGGCGTCAGGCAAGCCCTATCTGATCGATGTGGTGATCTCCGGTAAGCCACAATGATCGGCGTGGTTATAAGCTGAAACTCGACTTCTATGATATGGGCGTCGACAGCACCTCCTAGCGAAACTTGAAACCCAACAATGCAGCTTTAGCGGTATGGGGGTGTCCGAAATAAACGATGCGCGAGCGGTCCGCAGAGGTCATCGCCAGAATCACCTCGCGATCTCCCGCAAGGTTGACGACTTCGTCGCAGTCCATGTTCTCAGCCTGCATGAATTCGAGCAAGCGTTGTCCCAGCGTAAAAAGATGCATCGGTCTTTGGGTAGCGCCCACCAACGCAACGCGATCGCATGTGGCGACAAACGTACGCAGATACTTTGTGCGGGTTAGATCGCGTTCGGTGATATCGAGCAGCCCCTGTTCGACAATACCAGGCCCCACCTGAAGGGCCGAGTCGTACATGCCTCGGTGAAAGTCGCGATGTCCCAGGATACCCAGTCCCTCGGGGCGTATCCCAAGGATGCGCGTGTATCCGTGAACCTGCATATCACTAACGGTACGCCCGTCGATCTGCAACAAACCGACGGGTGCAAGTGAGTTCACTTGAGAAACGAACCCGCTGCCAACGACAAGCTGCACGTCCTCCAGCGCTTGGAGGGCGGATATGCCCTGGCGTCCGCCAAGCAATACCGGCTCGAGCATCTCCAGTTGGATCTTGACCAGTAACAAGTGCTCACCAGCGCCCCCGGAAACGCGAGATACCTCCATGCCGGAGAGCGCGAGCGCAGCGAATGCCGCCTGCAACGCATCGGGCTCGAGGGTTTGTTGTTCGCCCCCGTCCAACAACAGCTGTCCTGCTGGTACCCCTTCTGCAGGCTGCTGGCTATCAAGGACCCTCGAACTCTCGGAACAGCTAGCCAAGCCGAGCGTTGCGACGACGGCTACTCCGGTGATGATTCGGATGACAAACAAAGATCTATGCGTCACTGCAACCTAACCACCCGCGAGAAAACTGGTTCGAGGGTAAGACAAGCACACGGAATCGACAAGCCAAGCCCGATCACCCTACCTATTCGACAACGCAGTTGCACATGTACAATGGAGTGTGATGTCCGTCACGCTCCCTGATACTCGTCGTTGCTAGGCTCTTGTCTACCCGAATGGCGGGTCAACACGGATGGAAAAGAGAAAAACCGACGACAAAGACGGATCCTCGCGCTTTCGAGCCAGCAGCAGAATCTTTCGTTTGAACGACGAGTGGTACTTCTCAGCTCGAGAAGGCGATCTCGGTCCGTTTAGTTCGGAAGACCACGCCCAGAAGGAACTCGATAAGTTCGTCAAACAGATCGACCCACCCAAACCGGACACCATCGAGATTACCATCGACAAGCCCA
>JAPUIA010000123.1 GCA_027297435.1 Gammaproteobacteria bacterium
ATTCCAGAACCGCAAGGCAAGACGATGTCCATATAGGGTGATCCCTTGCCAAAAAGCACGCCAAAGTTCCGACCGGCAGTCATCGCAGCCAGCGCTTCCCCGGCTATGGCCGCTTCCGCACACCCGCCTGTGAGATAGCCCTCATGATCTCCTGTATCGGATACCACCATCTGGCTCCCTATCGGGCGAGGAGACGATCCGTCAACGCGGATCAACGTCACCAAACACGCTCTCGATCCTAAGGTTAAGTAGTCCTTTAGCGCGTGTAGTTCGTTCATCACCGGGTTTTGCCTCATGAGTTGGAACGGCTGGTTACGATGCCATTGTTGGCTTGTTTACCAACGACGCGCCCCCTATCAAGTTGGTCAGGAAGCTGGTATTGCGACTTGGTAACAGTTTCCCTCCTGTCAAGCGTATGGTTACGCAGGGATTAGCCGAAACTGATACGCGATGGAGTTTATTTCGCTCGCTGCTTCCCGGACCGCATTGACGTAGACTTCGGGGGCGCTTATCTGGCGAGCTGCGGTGAGCGTACGTCGTTTTCTGTGACTCAGCAATCGAACCGGGCCGTTCCAGCTCAAGAGGCAAAAACCAGTGATGAACGAACTACACGCGCTAAAGGACTACTTAACCGTAGGGTCGAGAGCGTGTTTGGCGACGTTGATCCGCGTTGACGGATCGTCTCCTCGTCCGATAGGGAGCCAGATGGTGGTGTCCGATACGGGGGATCATGAGGGCTATCTCACCGGCGGGTGTGCGGAAGTGGCCATAGCCGGGGAAGCGCTGGCTGCGATGACTGCCGGTCGGAACTTTGGTGTGCGTTTTGGGAAGGGATCACCCTATATGGACATCGTCTTGCCTTGCGGTTCTGGAATCGACATATGGTTCGACACACACCCTACACTAAAGGTCGTTAACGCACTGATCGAACATCAACTCGCCAGGAAGCGCGTCGCATTGTTGACCCAGCTCCGACCGACAGGTTCGATCAGCACCGTTGAAACAGAACTCTACGAGCCGTCTGGAAACTCCTTCTTACGCACCTACTTCCCAACGCGACGGCTCTACATTTTTGGCGGAGGTCCCGTAACACACTCGTTGGCTTCGTTAGCACAAGCAGCAGGCTACGAGGTTGAGGTCTTCACGCCGGATACGCGAACCTTGGAATATCTGAATGGTCAAGCGGTTGCAGTGAGTCGTCTAATCGGAACCGAACAAATTATCGCACTGCCCACCGACCCCTGGACTGCGGTTGTCCTACTCTTTCATGAACATGATCGAGAAACCGCACTTTTTGAACGGTTTCTACCAAGTGACGTCGGATACATCGGCGCAATCGGGAGCCGGGTGACTCATGGAAACCGGTTGGAAACACTCCGCGGTATCGGTTTGTCACAAACATCACGAATCTACGGACCTATTGGGCTAGATATTGCCGCCAAGTCGTCCAATGAAATAGCAATCTCAATACTCGCTGAAATGACGTTGAGTTTTCGGAAGGCTCAACCCGACAACCAACTCCTATGTTCAACAGACGCTTTCCCACAAACCGCCCCGTGCCTTGACAGACAAGGTGCACCGGCTATTCCGTCCCTCTGATCGTCAGGTCATCTGATCGTGGCTGCGGGCATGCCTCCATCCTCTTCGCCCGGTGGTACGCGCCGTTGAAGACCGCGTAGGCGCCGCAGAGATTGCAATCCACGTCGTTACCATAACAACAAAACGTACGTTCGAACTGGCCGCCCTCACCGACGTAAAGCGGCAACATGCCATTCATGGCGCAATGTTCGCCGGTCGAGCGCCACGCGACATCTGAGCGCATTAGATTGAGCGCGCCGAGGTTGGTTTTTATCTGAGGAAACGCCTTTTTCAACGCGATGATCTCTTCGATCACGGCATCGCGCTCGCGCAGGTCTTGCCAGACGAACTCGCTCTCATCACCACGTCGCGGGACGTAGAAAGTAAAGGCAATGCCATCCACTGGCCAATCCGCCACCGCCTCGACAAACTCGCGCGCAAACGGCGCATTCCTCCGCGTGAGCGTCATCTGCAGCATGACGGTGGTGCCGTCACCGGGATCGCGCTCGAAGATCGACTGCTTCACCCTCTGAAACACACCCGCGCCACGTAGCGCGTCGTTCACGGCTTCTGGACCATCAAGCGACACGGTCACCAAGTGGCCGGGCATTGACGGGATGCCGTATGTACCGTTGGTGACGATGGCGCTCTCATCGAACAGATTCATGGCCTCGAGAACGAGATCGCGACGAACCATCGGCTCGCCACCCATGAACAGCATCGATTTGATCTGGTGGCGATCACGCAGGATTCGCAGCTGATGGAGCATCGTCGCGTCGTCCATCTTGTCCCGGGGCTCGTTCGGCGTCTTGTCGCGATAGACGAAACAATGCTCGCAGCGCAGGTTGCACGCGTTGGTGACGAGCACCAGGGCCGCCGAGTAGCAGCGATCGCCAAAATCGGTGGGCTCGGATAAGAACTTTGCCCGCACCGGATCAGGTCCGCGCGTAGACGCCCGCGGCGTCGGGTGCGAATTGATCGAGCAGGAAGCGTTCCTGCGGTTTCTCAGACGCCGTTTTTGGGATCTCGCTCACCACTTGCAGATAACTCGGCACGAAATTCGGCTCGAGGTTTCTCACGCAGTTGGCGAACACTGCCTGCGGGTCGAAGTTGTTCTCGCCGGCAGCGACCACGGCACCCACCACGTCCTTCTCACCCGGCGCTCCGGACGCCGCCGGTACCCCGTAAACGAAGACGTCCGTGACTTGCGGGTCTTCCGCCAGCACTTTCTCGACGTAGCCCACGTTGATGAAGTCACCGTTGTGCCGAATGCCGCCACCTTTGCGAAAGTCGAAGTACAACCAGCCTTCTTCGTCTGTGTGGCACGAATCGCCCGAGCGCAGCCAACCGTCGACCGTTTTCTTCTTCGACGCTTCAGGGTTCTTGAAATACTCGACTTTGACCGGCGCGCCAATGGGTCTGCTAACGAGCTCGCCGATTTCACCCGGTGCGCATTCGACACCGGACTCGTCGAGGATCTTGATATCGAGGTTCGGTGGCGCTTTGCCGAAACTACCGACAGGCCCAACACCTGGCGGATTGAGCGCCATACCACCTTCTATGGCGCCGTACATCTCGAACACTTCGAGATCGAAACGTTTCTCGAAGTCCCGCCAGATCTCCCGCGGCATTCCCGCGGACAGCACCATGCGCACCGGATTGTCAGCGTCGATCGGCTGCACGGGCATGCTGTAGATCGCCGTCGCCATCCCGCCCAACAAGTTGAATATGGTGCAGCCATATTTACGGGTGATGTCCCACAACCGCGACCTGGTGAAGCGGCGCGAAAAAACGACGGGCAGATCCATGCCTAGGGCGGGTGCAAAGGTGAGGAGTTGCGCGTTGCCATGGGTCAACGAGAGACCGGTGTAGGGTCGGTCGTCCGGCGTCCAGCCAAACATCTGCCCGCCGAGCATAGCGCCGCCGAAGCGGATGTTGGAGAACACGACACCCTTTGGATCACCGGTGGTGCCTGAGGTATAAATGATCTGCAGCGGATCGTCTGGAGACGCGAGGCGCACTTCGACCGGCTTCGGATCGCGTGCGTATACGCTCGCAAAAGAGTCCGCGATAGCGACGTCGTCGCTGCGAACGTCACCGGCATCCTCCTCGAGAGTAAGTATCCATTCGAGGCTCGGCACGGCGTTCGCCACAGCGACGACCTGCGGTAAGCTGTAGGGGGCACAGACGATGCCGCGGCTCTCGGAATTATTCAGGGTGTAGGTGAGCTTTTCCCCACGAGTGCGCGGGTCGATCGGCACGATTACCGTAGCACTGATGGATGCGCCGATCAGGCATTCGATGAACTCCGGGTGATTGCGCACCAGCGTGGCAAACCGGTCGCCGCGCGACATATGGCGTTCGATGAGCTCGGCCGCCACCCGATTACCGTGATCGAAGAGTTCCGCGTACGTGCGCGTCTCGTCATTGCGC
>JAPUIA010000124.1 GCA_027297435.1 Gammaproteobacteria bacterium
GTATACGACCTATCCATCGAGGCCCCCAAACAAAGGGACCACATGCTCGAACTGTGGCGGCAACAGCGCAAACAACTCGGCATCACACTACCGACCGATCTGTGAAACCTCGGATTTACCACAAAGGCATCGCGGCTGAAGCCGCTCCTACCTCATTGATTCTGATACACGGTCGGGTCGGCAACGCCCGCAGCTTCGAAGCCTTGGCGCCGCAGGCGGCAACTCTCACAGCGTCCGCAGGCAACGCCTGCGTCCGACGGTTGATAGCAGGACACCGTGAGCCCGTAGTCCACCCCCAAGGCGATGCCCTGCTCGATAATCTCGCGCTTGCTCAAATCGATAAGGGGCGTGTGAATCGTGAAGTTTTGCCCCTCGACGCCAGCCTTGGTCGCAAGATTGGCCGTCGCCTCGAACGCGCGAATGAATTCCGGGCGGCAATCCGGATAACCGGAATAGTCGACGGCAGTGACGCCGATGAAGATATCCCGCGAACCCAACACCTCGGCCCACGCAAGCGCGAGCGACAAAAACACGGTATTGCGAGCCGGAACGTAGGTTATGGGAATGCCATCGGTTGGTTCCTCCGGTACGTCGATCGACATGTCGGTCAACGCGGAACCACCAAAGCTCGACAGATCGATGGACATCACGTGATGTTGCACGGCGCCCAGTGCACGCACGACGCGCTCGGCCGCATCCAGCTCATAAGCGTGGCGCTGACCGTAGCGCAACGACAACGCGTAGCAATCGAAGCCATCACGCCTGGCGATGGCCAACACCGTCGCCGAATCCAAACCACCTGAAACGAGGACTACCGCCTTCACCGGCCTGGTTCGTCACCCCACAAGAACTTGTGCAGCTGTATCTGCATGCGTACCGGCAGCCTGTCCGACACGATCCAATCGGCGAGCGTGCGTGCCGGTAGCTCCGTATGGCTAGGGGAGAACAGAATTTCACCGACACGCGTGGCGATTTGCTGCTCGTCGCATTGCAGTTTCGCCCATTCGTAGTCTGCACGATTGCAGATCACGAACTTCACCTGGTCGGCCGACGTACAATGTTGCAAGTTTTCCCAACGGTTGCGCGAGACCTCACCCGACCCGGGTGTTTTGAGATCCAATATCTTCACGACCCGGCTGTCGACGGCTTGCACGTCAAGCGCACCGCTTGTCTCGAGCGATACGTTGAGCCCTGCATCGCACAGGCGTCGCAGCAGCTCGCATACGTCGGGTTGCGCCAGCGGTTCGCCGCCGGTAACGGTAACGTGTTTGACACCGTATCCGCGCACCTCATCCATGATCTGATCGATCGACATCATCGAACCGCCGCTAAACGCATACGCCGTATCACAGTACTGACAACGCAGCGGACATCCTGTCAAGCGCACGAAAACGGTCGGCAAGCCGACGGTCGTGGATTCACCTTGAAGGGAGAGAAAAATCTCGGTGATGCGTAGCTGCATGCCTTTACGGGAAGTGCACGGGCCCTACTGCAGCTCTGACGCGTAAGTCGTGGCAAGTCCCGCGGCAGAGGTCTCCGGATAGTCGGCCTGCACCCTGTTCAAGTACTCCAGCGAACGGGAATCGTCGCCGAGCCGATGATAGACAACGCCGAGCTTGTAGAGCGCGTCGGGCACCTTCTGGTGATCGGGATACAAGTTGACGACTTGCGCAAAGGATTGGCGCGCCTTTTCGGACTCGGTTCTTGCGAGATACAGTTCTCCCAACCAATAAAACGCGTTCGGCGTGTACTGGCCGTTCGGGTAGTCGCCGATCATCTGAGTAAAAGCATCTACCGACTCATCGAACCGGCGATTTTTCATCATGTCGAAAGCGTTGGTATAGGCGTTGCGCTCACTACCGCTCGCCGTCGAGGCGGCGGCGCGCGCGAGGGAATCCGTGGGCAGGGTAGATGTCGATATGACGGGCGTTGGGGCGTTGTTGCGGAGCGCGGCAACTCTGCGATCCAAATCGATGTATTGCTGTTTTTGATCCCTTGCCAGCCGGTTTAGTTGATAGGTTTGTTCCTCGACGAGGCCACGCAGGTCCTGCACCTCTTGCTGCAGTATCTGCAGTTGGTAGAACAGTTCGCCCAGGCGGCTGTCGCCGGCCGGTTGCACGGCGCCGTTTTGAGGCGGGGATGTGGGGACCGGTTGGGCTTGTGATTGGAACCTCGGCCGGGCTTCGATCTCGCCTTCGGCTACCGATTCTTCAACGGGTACCGCGGCGAATACGCGCGACCCGATAAACCCCGTGCTGAGGACAGTGCCGACCAACGCAGCAGACAAAAAAAAGTGCGCGGCAAAAGCCGCGCCCTTATCACCTATAGATCGTCCAACCAAACGCTGCGCCACGTGCGCCTCCCCGATTACCGATAGATCATCACGCCACGACGATTGCGTCCCCAAGCAGATTCGTCGTGTCCGGGATCCTCCGGCCGCTCTTCACCGTAACTAACCATCTCAATCTGCGAGGCCGACACACCGGCGGAGGTCAGAAAACTGCGAATCGCGTTCGCGCGCCGCTCGCCCAACGCCAAGTTGTACTCCCGCGTGCCACGCTCGTCGCAGTGGCCTTCGAGCACGACGCTACGACTACGATTGTTACGCAAGACTTGAGCGTGGGTTTCCAGCGCGGTCAGATCGGACCGCATCAGCACGGCACGGTCGAATTCAAAATAGAACGTACGCTCCAACAATCGCATCGTGCCAGGCACGAACGGGTTACCGCTGCTGTCGAAATCCGGTGGCGGCGGCGGTGCCGGTGGCCGCTCCGTTGGCTCGGTCGGCTCAGGCGGTTCCGACGGTTCAATGGGTTCCGGGGTTCCGCTGCTTGCACAACCCGCAATCAAAAAACTTGCGAGCAAAATGGCTAAGAGGCTGCGTAGCTGCTCTTTAGGCATCTGTTTCTCCTAGGTGGGTTCTCTCAATTGTTATTGAAAACAATAGTCCGTTCTTCGTCTTCTATTTTCGGCTCGTTTTGGCGGCAATAGTGACTTCGTAAACCAAAAATGCGTCAAAAATTCGATCTAAGCGCATCGATGAACGGTGACCAGGCCGGTTCCCGCACATCTCCTGATGACGACGGCAGACGATACTTCACCCGCCCGTCGATCGAAACGACCGCGAGTATACCCTTACCCTGATCTTGAGTCGCGTAGATTAGCATCGTGCCATTGGGTGCCAACGAGGGCGATTCGTCGAGCGGCGTCGCGGTCAACACGCGCAGGTCGTCGCGCTCGAGATCCTGCCAGGCAATGTGGTCGACGCCGTCGCGCCGATGCACGAATATCAGGTGCTGTCCGTCTGGCAGCAAGCGTGCCCGTGTGTTGTAGGGACCTTGAAAGGTCAGCCGTTCGATGAAGTTAGTCGCGAGTTCGACCTGGTAGATTTGCGGCCGGCCGCCTCGATCGCTCGTGAAGATGAGGCTGCCACCATCCGGTGTCCAACTCGGTTCCGTATCTATGCCGTGGTGCCGCGTGATTCTTCGTAAACGTCGGTCGGTCAGGTTCATGACATAGACTTCGGGGTTGCCATCTCGAGATAGCACGAGCGCCAGGTTTTGTCCGTTTGGCGAGAAGATCGGCGAACCGTTGATGCCTACAAAGTTGGGTAGCAGCTCGCGCGCACCGGTCGCCATATCGTGCAGCACGATTCCCGGACGGCCGGTTTCAAAGGACACGTAGGCAACACGTCGCCCGTCCGGAGACCAGCTTGGTGACATGAGGGGTTCGTTGGAGGTAAACAACGTTCGCGAGCGCTCTCCGTCCGAGTCCGCCAACTCCAACCGGTATCGTGCGTAGTCCGTTCCTGCATTTTCCGCCAGGACATAAACCATTCTGGTGGAGAAGGCGCCTCGAATACCCGTGATCTTCTCGAACACTACGTCCGACACGGCGTGCGCAATGTCGCGCCACTTATGTCGTGGCGCGGTCATCCGCTCTTCCAACATCTGTCGTTCATTGTAAACGTCGAATAGCTCGTAGCTTACCGATAAGTCGCCGTTGTATTCTGCGTTGGCTCTTCCGATCACAAGGTACTCAACACCAAGGATTCGCCAGTCGCGGAAAAATACCTCGCGCTGTACGGTGGGATACGACAACATGTTCTCGGGGGGTTCCGGCGCGAACTGACCGCTTCTGGCCAGATCGAACCCAACCACGTCCGCCAGTTGCGCAAGACCTAGAAATTCGGGGCCCTGGCGAAACGGCACGATCGCAATCCTGGTCTGCTTGTCGTAACCCGCATCAATGATGATGGTGTCGAGACTTTCAGCGCACAACGCAGGGACCGCGGCCAAACACAGCAACCCAGCGACAAACCTCACCGCATTTCTCACCGCACTCCTCACCGCAAGAGATCCTCCGGTCTAAACAACAACGAAAAACGCCGAAAATAGCGTTCGAACACGGCCGATTCGATCGGCACTTCAAACGTCCGCGCCTTGCGTACCGCCGTCTCGGCAGAGCGGTCGAAGGCACTGTTGCCGCTAGACTCGACGATCGTCACCCCGATCACCTCGCCCGTGGGGATGAGCTCGACCATGAGCCGGGCCTGCATGCCGTTGCGCGCGCTCGGTGGTCGTGACCAGTTGGCCACCACCAGTTGATAGATGCCTAATTGGTAACTTCGCGCCACCACCTCGTCGTTGCCCAGCGCAAGCGCGCTGGATTCGGTCGCCAGTGCTTGGTCAAACGAAGCTCGAGCGAGTTCGGCAAGACGCTGCTGCTGCGCTTCGCGCTCCTTACGGCGCCTTTCCGCCTCGCGATCCACTTTCGGCGGTTCTTCTTGCGCTTTCGGCTCTGGCTTGGTCACCTCGGGTGTCGGCGGCGCTTCTTGGGCGCGTGGTTGGGGTGGTGGCGGCCGTCGTGGTTGCGCCTTCGGTTGCAGCACCAACAACGTCGAATGCACGATCTGCGGCTTGATCACCCTCACGTCTTTGGATGGGTTCCAACCCCCATAGAGCGCGGCCAACGCAAACGCGTGCACGATGAGCGCCATCAGAAGCGGTAGGCTGTAATAGCGTACGGCAATCAGCATCTGTTATCCGTCGACCAGATCCGGAGGTTCGGTAATCAGGCCGACGCTCTCGGCACCAGCCTTCTGCAGCACGGTCATTACGCTGATGACCCTGCCATAGTCGAGCTTGTGGTCGGCTTTGACGTACACCGGAACGTCGGGGCGGGCGCGCATAATCTTGGCGACCTGATCTTCCAGCGAATACAGCGTCACGCGGGTGCCTTCGTCGTCGGCATTCTGAATACCGAGGTTGACGAAGATCGCACCGTCGGCGCGCACCGATACAACCAGCGGGTCGTCCTCGGTGTCGGTGATGGGTTCCGACGGCGCTTTCGGCAACTCGACCAACACGCCCTGAGTCAATAGCGGAGCAGTTGCCATGAAGATCACCAACAAGACCAACATCACGTCGATGTACGGTACGACGTTGATCTCCGATATGGGTTTGCGACGCCCAGTAGCCATCAGGCTTTGGAAATCCGTGCTTGCGCGGCACGATGCAGAATACTCGTGACCTCATCGCTAAAGGCTTCATAACGCTTCATCAATACGTCCACCCGTGCTGAGAACCGGTTGTAACTGATCACCGCGGGAATCGCCGCGAACAAACCCATGGCCGTCGCGATCAAGGCTTCTGAAATACCCGGAGCGACGGACGCCAGTGTCGCCTGACTCATGTTGGCCAAGCTGCGAAACGAATTCATGATTCCCCATACGGTTCCGAATAGACCAATGTATGGACTCGTCGAACCCACCGTAGCGAGAAAGACCAAATGCGTCCCGAGTCGTTCTTCCTCGCGCGTGAGCGCCACGCGCATCCCCCGTTGCACGCCTTGCATGATGGAGTCGATTTCGGCGCCCGATTGTTCGGACAGGCGCACGTATTCCTTGAACCCGGATACGAACATGGTTTCGATCCCGGTCAGATCATCGTGGCCGTCCAACTCTGAATACAGCTGACGCAGATCGATACCCGACCAGAAGTGATCTTCGAACTCGTCCACTTCATTGACAACGCGTCGTAGAAAAAACCACCGCTGAAAGATCATCATCCAGGAAACGATCGATGCGAGCGCCAACACGACCAACACGGCCTGTACCAACAGGCTGGCATTGGCGACTATGTCAAATACGGAAAGCTGCTCTGGCAAGGCGGGGGCCTCCTGTTACTTACAACACCTGATTCTTAGCTATCGGGATCCAGGTCCAGCCCACGCTGTTGTGCTCCATCGCTCCCGCTTTCCGGAACGACGAGGTCCAAATGGAGGTAGGCTTTCTCGGTCGCTACCCGCCCGCGCGGCGTGCGCATCAAGAAGCCTTGTTGGATGAGATAGGGTTCGACCACGTCTTCGATCGTGTCACGCTCCTCGCTAATGGCCGCAGCAAGCGAATCGAGCCCAACCGGCCCACCGGAAAACTTGTCGATGATGGTTTCCAAAAGACGACGATCCATCGCGTCGAAGCCCTCACGGTCTACTCTCATCATGAGGAGGGCCTTATCGGCAATCGTCTGATTGACCGTACCGTCCGCTTTGACCTCCGCGTAGTCGCGAACGCGCCGTAACAAGCGATTGGCGATGCGAGGGGTGCCTCGCGAGCGTCGCGCAATCTCATCGGCGCCTGCCAGATCCGTTTGTAGCGTCAACTTCTTCGCCGACCTCTGGACGATGTCACTCAGTTGTTCGACCGTGTAGAACTCCAATCGTTGCACGATGCCGAACCGGTCGCGCAAGGGCGAGGTCAGCAACCCGGCTCGGGTGGTTGCGCCGACCAAGGTGAAATGCGGCAGATCGAGCTTCAGCGAGCGGGCAGCCGGCCCCTCGCCGATCAAGATGTCGATCTGAAAGTCCTCCATTGCCGGATAGAGTATTTCTTCCACCACCGGCGACAAACGGTGAATCTCGTCGACGAACAACACGTCGCCGTCGTCGAGGTTGGTGAGCATGGCGGCGAGGTCGCCGGGTCGTTCTATGACCGGACCCGAAGTGGATTTGATGGCGACCTGCAATTCGTTGGCGATGATGTTGGCCAATGTCGTCTTGCCAAGCCCAGGCGGGCCAAAAATCAAGCAGTGGTCCAAAGCCTCGCCGCGCCGACGCGCCGCTTCGATGAAGATGGCCATCTGTTCTTTGACCGCGTTCTGACCGATGTATTCGGCAAGACTGGTGGGTCTCAGGCTTCGGTCCAAACGGACTTCGGCGTCGCCGTCCGGCACGGGACTGATCAGCCGGTCCGGCTCGATACTCATGCCGAGGTCTCGGTCTGTCGGGCGATGCGTTGCAAGGCCGCGCGTACGATCTCTTCGGTAGAGAGCGTATCGGTGTGAACGCTGTCGACGACGCGGGCCGCGTCGGCAGGTTTGTAACCCAAGGACACCAGCGCACGTCGCGCCTCGATGGCAACCGTCCGATCGGCATGGTTACGGGCAGCGACCGGTTCGATGGCGAGATCGGCCAGACGGTCTTTCAGATCCAGTAGCAACCGTGCTGCCGTTTTGCGGCCGATACCGGGCACCTTAACGAGAAGGGATACGTCGTTTTGTGCGACCGAGTTCGCCAGCTCACCCATATCGACGCTGGATATGACCGACAACGCCAACTTGGGGCCGACGCCGTTGATGCGAATGAGTACTCGAAACAGGTCGCGCTCGCTCTTGCTCTGAAAACCAAACAGCAGCTGGGCGTCCTCTCTGACCTGCGCGTGGGTGTACAGCGTGACCTCCACCCCAACGGACGGCAATGCGGCGAGCGCACCCGTAGATATGTCTACCTCGTAACCGACACCGCCAACATCTATCAAGACCCTCTGATCGACGACCTCGACTAACTGGCCCTTAATGCGCCCGATCATTACCTACTTTTCCCACCTGGTCTTCGGTCCGGCATCGGCTGCCGCGGCGTGGGTGCCGCTTCCAATCGCAGTATTGACGTGACAAATGGCAATCGCAAGCGCATCCGCCGCATCCGGCGAGGGCACGCCCGGCAGGTTCAACAGCACTCGAACCATATGTTGTACCTGGGCCTTACTGGCACGCCCGGTGCCGACAACCGCCTTTTTGACCGCGCGGGCCGCATACTCATACACGTCTAAATCGGCGGCAACCCCCGCTGCAATTGCCACACCTCGGGCCTGACCCAATTTCAACGCAGAACTCGGATTGCGCGCCAGAAACACGTCCTCGATGGCAAGTACGTCCGCGCCGTGATCACCAATGAGCTTTGCCACACCCAGGAAGATCTCGCCAAGGCGCTGTGGTAGGGCGCCCCTGCTCGGCTTGATGCACCCGGAGGCTAGGTAGTTGAGCTGCTTGCCATCGACAGCGATGACTCCGTAGCCGGTAACTCGAGAACCCGGATCGATGCCAAGGACAATGCCCTCAATCTTCGAAAGCGCTATCGGGAATCTCTCCATTGCTGTAGACGTTCTGTACATCATCGAGCTCTTCCAGCGCGTCGATCAAGCGCAATAGCTTCTCGGCCTGTGCGTCATCGCAAGGGCTGGTGGTGGACGGCAGCATCGTGACCTCGGCATGATCCGGCTCCAGCGATGCGACTCTGAGCGCTTCCACCACTTGGCTCAAATCCTCCCAGGAGGTCGTCACCGACACAGCGCCATCTTCTTCCGCCTCGATATCCTCCGCTCCGGCATCGAGCACGATATCCATGATTTGCTCTTCGTCGGCCCCCGGAGCGAAGTTGATGACGCCTTGTTTGTTGAACAAGTACGCGACCGAACCATCGGTACCCAAGTTGCCGCCATGCTTTGAAAATGCGTGTCGCACTTCGGCAACGGTACGGTTGCGGTTATCCGTCATCGCCTCGACAAGTATCGCGACACCGCCCGGCGCATAGCCCTCATAAACAAGCTCTTCGACGTTCGCGCCGTCCTCGCCTCCGGCGCCCCGCGCAATCGCGCGTTCGATCGTGTCCTTCGGCACGTTCGCGGTCAACGACTTGTCCACCGCGGCGCGCAACCGCGGATTGTCGTTTACATCACCGCCCCCAAGACGGGCAGCCACAGTGACTTCGCGAAGAATCTTGGTCCACAGCTTGCCGCGCTTGGCGTCCTGCCTCGCCTTGCGGTGTTTGATGTTGGCCCATTTACTATGTCCAGCCATGTATAGACAGATCCGCCTAGGGCGTTCGGGTGCGGATATGTAGCTCACGCAGCTGCTGTTCGTCAACCGGACTGGGAGCAGCCATCATCAGACAAGCAGCCGTCTGCGTTTTTGGAAAGGCAATGACGTCGCGGATCGCCTGGGTGCCGGTCATGATCATGAGCAAGCGATCCAGGCCAAGCGCAATGCCGCCATGCGGCGGGCAGCCATGCTTCAACGCATCGAGCAGAAAGCCGAACTTGCTTTCACCCTCCTGGCCCATGCTCATCGCCTCGAACACGGCTCTTTGCATTGCTTCGGTATGAATCCGCAAGGAACCACCGCCGAGTTCGTAGCCGTTCAACACGATATCGTACGCCGCGGCCCCAGCGCTTAGAGGATCTGCGAGCAATGCCTCGGGAGAGCATAAAGGCTGCGTAAACTGATGGTGCACGGCCTGCACAGCACCACCCTGGCCTTCTTCGAACATGGGCCAATCGACGACCCAAAGGGGCGCGAAGCCTTCGGCGATCAGCCCTAGCTCTCGACCCAATTCATTGCGAAGCGCGCCCAACGCATCGTTGACCACGCCCGTCTTGTCCGCACCGAAGAAAACGATATCGCCATCGACAGCAGCGACCCGTTGCAACACCGCGCTCACGACCTGGTCGGGCAGGAACTTCAATATGGGTGATTGCAAACCGTCCATGCCCGCGTTCAGATCGTTCACCTTGATGTAGGCGAGGCCCCTGGCGCCATAGCGTGCAACGAAGTCGGCGTAACCGTCGATTGTCTTGCGCGTAAGTTGGCCGCCACCGGGGGCTCTCAGCGCCACCACTCGGCCTTTCGGATCGTTGGCGGGACCGTTGAACACCTTGAACTCGACCGTCTGCATGAGGTCGCCGATATCGGTAAACGTCAGCGGATTGCGTAAATCGGGTTTATCGCTACCGTACAGGCGTAAGCACTCATCCCACGCGAGCACCGGAAACGGCTCGAGTTCAACCTCCAACAGTTCGCTGAACAGGCGCTTCAACATGCCCTCTGTGAGATCCATGATGTCCTGCTCGCGGACGAATGAAGCCTCGATGTCTATCTGGGTGAATTCGGGCTGCCGGTCGTGGCGCAGATCTTCATCCCGGTAGCAACGGGCGAGCTGGTAGTACTTGTCCATGCCGGCCATCATCAAAAGCTGTTTGAACAGCTGCGGCGATTGCGGCAACGCGAAGAACTCGCCCGGATGCGTACGGCTCGGCACCAGATAGTCCCGTGCTCCTTCCGGCGTTGCCCGGGTCAATGTCGGGGTTTCAATTTCCCAATAGCCGTTTGCTTCGAGGTAGCCACGCGTAACGCTCGACACCCGCGCCCGCATGTGTAGGCGTTTCTGCATTTCCGGCCGTCTGAGATCGATATAGCGATAACGCAGCCGTACGTCCTCGCCGGCCTCGGAATATTCGTCGAGCTGGAACGGCGGCGTTGCCGAAGGGTTGAGTATCTCGAGCTCGTGTCCCAAGACCTCGATTTCGCCGGTCGCCATATTGGGATTTTCTGCCCCATCCCGTCGTGGCCGCACCTTGCCCGACATCCGCAACACGAACTCGTTGCGCACGCGATCCGCAGTTTGGAAACTCTCCTCGGTGTCGGGGTCGTAGACCACTTGCACGATGCCGGTCCGATCGCGGATGTCGAGAAAGATCACGCCACCATGGTCCCGACGACGATGTACCCAGCCGTACAACTCGACTTGTTCTCCAACGTGAGAGGCGTTCAACACCCCACAGTAGTGCCTATGCATCTGAGCCGTCCCCAACGCCGGACGTTTCGGACATTGCCGATACGGAAATTTTGACGGTTTCGAGCACTAGTCCGACGAGGCCGCTTTCGACTCGGACTTGCTACTGCTGGATTTATCGCCGGTCTTGTTCTTGGAGCTAGAATCGCTCGAACCGCTGCTGTCGCCAGATTTGACTTCTTTCTTTTCGGCGGGCTTATCGGCGGACTTGTCGGTGGGCGCGTCGTCGCTGGATGAGACGTTGCGCTTGCTACCGGATTTGAAATCGGTTTCGTACCAGCCACTACCTTTCAGACGAAAATGGGTAGCCGAAATCTTCTTTCTCAGGCTGTCGTTCTCGCAGGTAGGACACGCGACGAGCGGCGTATCACTCAACTTCTGCATGGCCTCCATCTCGTGGCCACAATTTTCACAACGATACTCGTAGATCGGCATCGATGATTCCTTACCGGATTTGCGCGAGCCGCGCATGATCTACAAAAAACTAGTAAAAATACAGTGGTTTGCACCGCTTTTAGGCAAAGGCACCGCGAATAACGTCGTGCGGCTTTTTTTTCGCACCGCGTTTTTGTTCTAATGCCGGCACCTCTCGAACGCATAAGAGCCGAAACCATGCGGCAGAGCCACCTGCTCATACCTACGATCAAGGAAAACCCCAGCGATGCCGACGTTGCGAGCCATCGCTTGATGTTGCGAGCCGGCATCATCCGCCAGGTCGCTTCCGGCCTCTATACCTGGCTACCACTCGGGGTTTTGGTGCTACGCAAGATCGAGGCCATCGTGCGCGAGGAACTGCTCAGGAGCGGCGCCCAGGAGGTGTTGATGCCTGTCATGCAACCGGCCGAACTCTGGCAGGAAAGCCGACGGTGGACGAAAATGGGTCCCGAGATGATGCGTCTGCAGGATCGCCATCAGCGCGATTTCTGCTTGGGTCCCACCCACGAGGAAATCATTACCGACCTGTTCCGCCGCGTGATTCACAGCTACAAGCAGCTGCCATGCAACTTTTTTCAGATTCAGACGAAATTTCGCGACGAAATTCGTCCAAGATTCGGCGTCATACGGGCCCGTGAATTCACGATGAAGGACGGCTACTCGTTTCACATCGACCAAGCTTCTTTCGACGCTACCTACGCGGAAATGTACGACTGCTATAGCCGCATTTTCACCAGAATGCAGCTCGATTTTCGAGCGGTGGAAGCAGACACGGGCAACATCGGCGGATCCAATTCCCACGAGTTTCATGCTCTCGCGGACACCGGCGAGGACACGATCGCGTACGCGACCGAGGGCGACTACGCGGCTAATTTGGACAAGGCTGTCGCCGCCCCACCGCCCGCGCGACCCGAACCGAGCGAACCGATGATCGAGGTCGCGACCCCCGGCCAGACGAGCATTGGGGCCGTAGCGAGATTTCTCGAAAGAACCGAGTCGACGTGTGTAAAGACCTTGATCGTCAAAGGTACAGAATCGCTGGTGGCGCTGATCCTACGCGGCGACCACGAGCTCAACGTCATCAAGGCCCAGAAACTGGATGGCGTGCTCCAGCCCCTAGAATTCGCGATGGACGAGGAGGTCAATGCCGCCACCGGCGCCTACCCGGGTTCTATCGGCCCGGTCGGGTTGCAATTGCCACTGTATGTCGATCCCGAGGCGGCAGCGATCGCCGATTTTGTATCCGGCGCAAATCGCGACGGCTATCACCATCAGGGCGTGAATTGGGGACGCGATGTTCCGTTGGCAGACGCACAAGTCGTCGATATGCGTAACGTCGTACCGGGAGACAAGGCTCCCAACGGACAGGGCGTAATCGAGTTTTTACGGGGAATCGAAGTAGGCCACATTTTCCAGTTGGGAAGCATCTATAGTGAGCCCATGCAAGCGACGGTCCTCGATCAGCATGGCAACGACGTTGCCCCAATCATGGGCTGCTACGGTATCGGCATTACCCGCCTGGTCGCGGCAGTCATAGAACAGAACCACGATGACGATGGCATCTGTTGGCCAGAACCGGTAGCGCCGGTTCGGTTGCACATTCTGGCACTCAATTACCCCAAATCAGACGCGGTCCGCGCCGCGGCCGACGATCTTTACGCGCGCTGCCAAGCTCATGGAATCGAAGTGTTGTTCGATGACCGGGACGAGCGTCCTGGAGTAAAGTTCGCCGAGGCCGATTTGATCGGCATACCCCATCGAATAATCGTCGGCGAGCGTGGTCTCAAGGAAGGCAACGTGGAATATCGTCTACGAACGCTGCCGGATGCAGACGTCGTCCCGTTCGATGACGTGTTGGCCAAACTTGGGTAGCACGGTGCGCTGTCTTGTCATCACCTGTTGGTTGTGCTTTGCGACAACACTGTCTGCCGAAGACATCGATCGGATCCTTATCGAAAAACTCGCCGAGACGATGGCAAAGGACTACGAGGCGACGGATCGATACGATACGGAAGTATGGCTCAAAGCGTCCGATGCGCGCCTCAAAGGCTACCTCGACAGCCCCGATGAACGGCTAACCCTGCTACATACCGTGTACCGCGAAGCTCAACGACAAAACCTCGACCCAGATTTGGTGCTCGCCGTCATGCAGGTGGAAAGTGCTTTCGACCGTTACGCGGTCTCTCGGGTCGGCGCCCAAGGCCTGATGCAAGTGATGCCGTTCTGGCGTTTGGAAATCGGACGGCCCCAAGACAACCTCACGCATATGCACACCAACATTCAGTACGGCACGACGATCTTGGCCCACTATCTCGAAGCCAGCGAAGGCGATTTGGTCGACGCACTTGCCCGCTACAACGGCAGCCGAGGCCGGCTCCAATATCCCGAACTGGTCGTATCGGCTTGGCGCAAGGTCTGGCGCCATAAACCCCGCGAAGACCTACCCGCGTTGCAAGCGAGCTGCGAAAACTACGGACTTCGCGCTTGCCGGTTCCAGTAGCAGCGGCCGGGCCGACCCCAAATATTACTGCATGGCGGCGGTGAGGGTCGCAACGGTCTGCGGGCCCTGCAGTTGCCGGTGCAGGTTGCCTTCCGGATCGATGAGCATCGTCGCCGGCAGCACCGCGGGCAGATCATAGCCCCAATGTTCACGAGGATCGTCGACCAGCACCGGGAAATCGATGCCCATACGTTCGATGACTTCCTCGAGCTTTTCGCCAACGAGCCCGTCGTAGTTGACCCCAAGTACCACCAGACCGGTGCTCGCACGCTCTCTGTGCAGGGCGTTGAGTTCCGGTATCTCGACACGGCAGGGCGCGCACCACTCTGCCCAGTAGTTGACGATAAGCCAACGGCCATCCCAGTGAGAAAGCTTGGTACTACGGCCATCGGCCAGGGCAACAGAGCTTTCCCCACTGCAGCCGACCAACACGCTCAACAAGACTGCCAATGTCAATTGCTTCACTGCGCACTTCCAAAAACACTATCCAAACTTGCCGACATCTCATTCGACCCGAATTGCGCCATACTTCTCAAGGGTTGCGTCACGCGGTCCATACCTTTTACAAGATCCAGGCGCTTCGCGTCCAACCCCTCGGGCAACTTCTGATAAAGATCCCACAACGTCAGTCCCTTCAGGTTGCGGCCCAATACCCAGCGTTCGTCCTCGGTCTGATTCAACAGCTTAAGATCCTGTAGGACAGCGAAGATACGATCATGTTCCTCGCGATTTAGAGCCACTCGCTGGTTGATGTCGAGGGCGGTAACGGACTGTCCTTGCATATGCGAGTCATAGAGGAGCTGCAAGATACGAGCACACTTTACGAGCTCGGGTTCGCGCTCCTCACCCTCGTCGTCACGTCTCAGCGACAGGGTGCGCACGAAGATGGCACCGCTCAAAATCAACACCCATACCAAGTACAGCCAAGCGAGAAACAACGGTACGGCGGCGAATGTCCCGTAGATCGGCTCGATGGACGTGTTGGTGACGATCCACTTGAAGATCTCTTTGGCCAGTTCAAACAAACCAGTCGTCAACAACCCTCCCAAAACCGCATGCTTGAGGGGTACATGACAGTTCGGGACGGCGTAGTACAGCACGGTGAAGCCGGCGGTGCCGGACAGCAGTGGCAAGTATTCGAGCACGGCCTCCCCTACGCCGATCGTGTCGAGGTCGGTGAGGAGCGGCAGCGACGTCAGGTAGATGCTCACGAACAAACCGCCCGCGATCAGTGGCGGTCCCAGGGACAGCACGCCCCAGTACAGCAGGAGCCTTTGCAATCCGCGCCGGGGTTCCGGCACCCGCCAGATCATGTTGAACGCCCTCTCCAACGTAACCAACATGAGAAACGCCGTGAGGAACAAGAAGCTGAAACCGGCAACGGTCAGATTGCGGGCGCGTTCGGAAAACTCTATCAACTTGTCGCGCACCAATGCGCTGCTGTCGGGCACGAAGTTCTCGAACACAAAGCTCTGGATGCGTTGCCCGATGCTGTCGAACTCGGGCAGCAACGAAAACATGGTGTAGGTGACCGTCATCATCGGTACCACCGCGAACAGCGTCGTGTAGGTCAGCGCGCCCGCACTCGACAGGCAATCATGAGCGAGAAACTGTTCCAGCATCTGCCCGGCATGCCACCGAACGCTGACATAACCGCGCTCAATCCAAGCTCTGTGCTCCATTGCCCGTTCTCTGTTCGGTTGATTTAATGGGCGTTGAATCCATCAGCATTACAAAGACCATGAGTGAAGTCACCATCTACCATAATCCACGCTGTTCGAAATCCCGACAGACCCTGGCGCTTCTGGAAGAGCGCGGCATTACGCCAACGGTTGTCAAATACCTGGAAGCACCTCCGGACGAGCGAACCTTAGCGCGCATTCTCAGCCAACTCGGGCTCGCGCCGCGACAGCTCATGCGCAAGAAGGAGGAACCTTACTCGGCGCTCGGGCTGGACGACCAGTCACTAAGCGACGATGCGCTAATTCAGGCAATGGTCGACAATCCGGTGCTCATTGAAAGACCCATCGTCGTCGCCAACGATCAAGCGGCGCTCGGTCGGCCTCCCGAAAACGTCCTTTCGATTCTGGCCTGACGCCGTGCCACACGTACTCATCCTCTACTACAGCCGTTCCGGCGGTACCGCCAATCTCGCGCGTCATATTGCACGAGGCGTGCAAAGCCACGGGGAATTCGAGGCCCGGCTGCGCACGGTGCCACCGGTGGCGACGATCGTGGAAAAAACCGCACCGCCAATTCCCGACGAGGGCGCGGTCTTCTGCACGAAAACCGACCTGGCCGAATGCTCAGCCCTCGCGCTCGGGTCGGCAACGCGCTTCGGCAACATCTCGGCACCTCTAAAACACTTTCTAGACACTACGGCCGACCTCTGGGCGGCCAACAGTTTGGTCGGCAAGCCCGCGGGGGTATTCGTTTCTTCATCCAGCCTACATGGCGGGCAGGAAAGCACCCTGTTGACCATGATGGTGCCGCTGTTCCATCACGGCATGCTGCTACTCGGTCTGCCTTATTCCGAACCCGGGCTCAATGAGACCACGAGCGGCGGAACGCCCTACGGCCCATCGCACGTTTCGGGGCCCAACGCCCGCAGTGAACTGACCCCGCACGAGGCTGACCTAGCGGAGGCCTTGGGTAGACGGTTAGCGTCAACCGCCAGCGCCTTAAAGGACCGGGAATAGAGCGCGTCAACACGCTGCCGTCAGTGGATGATCGGTGGCGGCGCTGTCTGGGATTCCTCTTCGACGCTTTGGACCGCGTAGCGCCGCGTCGTGACCTCACCATTCAATATCGCCGGCAGCTCTTTGAGAAACTCGTCCATGTGGTCGGATTGAAAGTGCGCCATCAAGGCTTCCATCGACTCCCACTCTTGAAACAACATCAGCGTATTTGGATCCGAGAGCCCAACAAAAAACTCATAGGAAATACAGCCTATCTCGGCAAGCGTTGCCTCGGTCATGCGCCTGGCAAGCCGCAGAGCCTCCTCGCGGCTGTCCGGTTTGATGGGAATTTTGCCGTGGACGATGATCATGCGTCAGCCCAAATCGCTCGGGGTAGATAATACGCCTTCCTGCCTGAGGATGGCTTCGATCTCTGGGACGATGTCCGGATCGTCGATGGTCGATGGCGTCACATAGGGAATGCCGTCCACCATCTTGCGCAACACCTGCCGCAGAATCTTGCCGGAGCGCGTTTTCGGAAGGCGCTTCACCACCACCGCGCGTTTGAAGTTGGCGAACGGGCCGATAGTCTGACGCACCATCTGTATCAATTCGCTTTCGAGGGCTTGGGGATCGATGTTGACCCCGTCCTTAAGCAACAACAAACCGAGAGGTACCTGCCCCTTGTCCGGGTCGGCGACGCCGACGACGGCACACTCGGCCACGGCTGGATGGTTGGCGACCACCTCTTCCAGCTCGCCGGTCGATATCCGGTGACCCGCCACGTTCATGACATCGTCGATCCGCCCCATGATGTAGACATAGCCGTCCTCGTCACGGTAACCACCATCCCCGGTTAGATAGAAGCCCGGATACGCCGCCCAATACGATTCAACGAACCGCTCGTGGTCTTCCCATACCGTCGGAAAGCCACCCGGTGGCAGCGGATCCTTGATGACGACCGCTCCCTCCTCACCGGGACCGAGCTCCCGCCCGTCTTCCCCGAGAATCCGCAGATCGTAGCCCGGTACCGGCAATGTCGGCGAACCCGGCTTGGTCTCCATGAGTTCGATACCGACCATATTGGCGCAGATGGACCAGCCCGTTTCCGTCTGCCACCAGTGATCAATCACCGGGATGCCAAGATGCTCCTTCAACCAGTGATACGTAGGCGTGTCCAACCGCTCTCCCGCCACAAACTGATAGCGTAGCGACGAGACGTCGTACTGCCTCTTGAGTTTGCAGTCTGGGTCCTCCTTCTTGACCGCACGAAAGGCCGTCGGTGCAACGAAGAAGCTCGCGACCTTATGGTCTTGAATGACCCGCCAGAAGGTACCGGCGTCGGGCGTTCGCACCGGCTTGCCCTCGAACAAAACCGACGTACAACCGCGAAACAGCGGCCCGTAGACGATATAGGAGTGGCCGACCACCCAACCGACATCGGATGCGGCCCAAAACACATCGCCGGTGTCGACGCCGTAGATCGCCTGCATGCTCCAGTGGAGCGCAACCGCATGACCGCCGTTGTCACGCACCACGCCTTTCGGCTTGCCGGTGGTTCCCGACGTATACAGGATATAAAGCGGATCGGTGGCATCCAGCGGAACGTAGTCGACGGCCTCGCTGGCCGCTTCCCAGCGAACCCAGTCGAGATCTTGATCGGCATTCAGCTCGGCGAGGCACTGGGGTCGCTGCAGCACCACGCACTTGTCAGGCTTGTACCGCGCGAGACGCACGGCTTCGTCCAACAACGGCTTATAAGGAATGACGTTGGCAAACTCGATGCCGCACGAAGCGGTCAATATCACCTTGGGTCGCGCGTCATCGATGCGGCTTGCCAGTTCCGGCGACGCAAAGCCACCGAACACGACCGAGTGAATGGCGCCGATCCGCGCACACGCCAGCATGGCAACCACGGCCTCCGGCACCATTGGCATGTAGATGACGACTCGATCGCCTTTGCCGACCCCGAGCGCCACCAACCCTCCGGCGACTCGAGCCGTCCGCTCGCGTAGGTCTGCATACGTGTAACTGATCTGTTGATCGGTTGCCGGTGAGTCGTAGATCAAGGCGGTCTGTGCGCCACGTCCCTCATCCACGTGTCGGTCGACGGCCAACCAACAAGAGTTGGTTTTGCCCCCTCGGTACCAGCGCCAAGCGCCGTTGTCATCCTGATCGAGGATGGTGGGCGGAAACTCGATCCATGGCAGTTCTTCGGCGCGCTCGCGCCAGAACCCTTCGGGATCGGTCAACGAACGCTGATAGATCTCCGCGTAACTCATCGCCTGCGCGACCTCTCGAGCCTTCTGAGATCGGCTTCTGACGGTTGTGCAGCGATCAATTCCCGGTATGTCTTCGATCGCTTGCTAAGGTTCTTGTGTTCGCAGAAGAAGTCCACGGCTTTTTGCCATCCTCGCTGCATCCCATGCAAGTTGACCGAAACCGTTGTATTGACGACCTTGTTAAACTTGTACGACATGATGCCGATCTGAAAGACCGGGGTCTGATAGCCGCTCTTCTCCTTTTTCAGCCGAAACAAGATGCCGCGAACTTGGCCATTCTTGTCGACTTTTACCTCTCGGGACACCCGTTCTTTGGCGGACGCCTGCAGGCGTTCCAGTTCGGCGTCACGCTTCTCAGCTTGTGCTTTGAGGGCTGCACGTCTTGCCCCTCTCATGCGCTTGCCATCGACTTTTAACGGATAGTATTCCTGATAGGTTTTGCCGCCGATTTGACGACGCACTCGAAACCCGTGAAACCGCGGCGAGTCAAGCAACTCAACACTCATATTTTTTTACCTTAAGTATCGGTTTACTGTCGGCTAACCGTTTGCCGGAATGACGGATTCCTTCTGCAACGCGGCGATCTCGGCCTCTCCAAACCCGCAGTCTTGCAATACGGACAACGAATCCTCGCCCGGAGCCCGCGCGCCATGAATGACTTGGGGAATCGTGCGGCTAAACCGTGGAGACGGTGCAGGCTGCACAACGCCGTCGATCTCGATGAACGTCTCGCGCGCCTTATTGTGCGGATGTTCCGGGGCCTCGAATATCGACAGAACAGGTGCAAAGCAGACGTCGGTACCCTCCATGAGGGTGCACCACTCGTCGCGTGTCTTACTCTTGAAGACCTCGGCGAGTTCGGCTTTGTAACCAGGCCATTCGTCAGGGTCCATTTGCTTGGCGAAACGGTCAGAATCGACGCCGGATTTTTCGATGAGCAGCGCATAAAACTGGGGCTCGATAGAACCGATGCAGATGTGTTGGCCGTCGCTAGTCTCGTAGGTATCGTAAAAATGGGCGCCGGTATCCAACAGGTTGGTGCCGCGTGCGTCGGAAAACATGCCGCCGGCCGCCATGCTGAAGAACATAGCCATGAGCAAGGCCGCACCGTCCACCATCGCCGCATCGATGACTTGCCCTTTGCCGGACTTCTGCGCTTCTAGTAGACCGCAAACCATTCCGTATGCCAGCAACATACCGCCCCCGCCAAAGTCGCCCACCAGGTTGAGTGGCGGAACCGGACGCTCTCCTGCGCGGCCTATGGCATGCAACGCGCCGGCCAGACCTATGTAATTGATGTCGTGCCCGGCCGCTTGCGCCATGGGGCCGGCTTGCCCCCAACCGGTCATGCGACCATAGACCAATTTTTCGTTGCGAGCTTGGCAAGCATCCGGTCCAAGTCCCAAACGTTCCGTCACGCCCGGTCGAAACCCCTCAAAGAGACCGTCCGCAGTTGCGACGATACGCAACACGGTTTCGACTCCGGCCTCGGTTTTGAGATCGACAGCAACAGAGCGTCGGTTGCGGGCAAGCACGTCCTTCGGTCGCGCGGCACCCGGGTTGAGACGGTCGATGCGAATCACTTCGGCACCCATGTCCGACAACATCATTCCGCAAAACGGGCCTGGACCGATTCCAGCCAGTTCAACTATGCGATAGCCCGCAAGTGGTCCCATAAGCCATCCCCAGCAAAAGGCCAAGCAGTTTACCGAGGAAGCGCACCTCTAGGGAACTGTTGTCGGCTAAGCAAAAGACCTGCGAAGTCAGTTGCGGGGCGCATCCGGGTTAGCCATGCCGTTATCGGCAACCCCTGCAGAACCGCTCGTAAATTGAATCCGCGCAAAACGCGCATAGAGTTCGCTGGTTTTGACGAGCTCGTCGTGAGGACCTTCGGCCCGCAGCAAGCCATCTTCGAGCACGAGTATCCGATCCGCTCGGCGCACGGTAGACAATCGATGCGCTATCACGAGGATGCTGCACTTGCCTTTTAGTTCATCAATGCTCATACGAATGGAGTTTTCGCTTTCCGCATCCAAGGCACTGGTGGCTTCATCCAGTAGCAATATGCCCGGCTCGGACAGTAGTGCTCGCGCGATAGCGATGCGTTGTTTCTGCCCGCCGGACAACCCCACGCCACTTTCGCCAACCAACGTATCAAGACCGTCCGGCAACTTGGCTATGAACTCTGTCGCGTGGGCGAGACGCAACGCTTCGGCAATCGCAGCCGCATTGGCCTCCGGATTGCCATAACAGACATTGCTGCGCAACGTACCCGCGAACAGTACAGGATCTTGCGGAACGAACCCGATTACACGGCGGGTATCCGCAAGCAACAACTCGGTCAAGCAAACACCGCCTAGACGCACGTGGCCCGAGGTGGGGTCGTAAAATCGTTGCAGCAAGTCGAACAACGTGCTCTTGCCCGAGCCCGACGGACCGACCAACGCGACCATTTCACCCGGAGCGATGTGCAAATTCACACCTTTCAACACCTCGACATCCGGACGGGTCGGATAAGCAAAACGCACGTTGTCCATCGCCAGCACCAGCGCTGCGTTCGGCTCTAGATCGATCGGATGCGACGGGTCCGGCAATTCATTTGGCGACTGCATCAGTTCGACCAATCGCTCGGTAGCGCCGGCGGCGCGTTGCAAATCGCTATAGACCTCGCTGATGGCACCGACCGAACCGGCTACTATGAACGCATAAAAAATGAACGCGGCCAACTCGCCGGCCGACGTCTGACCCAAGATGACGTCTTGGCCGCCCACCCAAAGCATGGTGGCAACAGCCGCAAGCACGACCATCATCACCAACGCGATCAGCCAAGCTCGCTGTCGAATTCGACGAATTGCAACTTCGAAAGCCCGGGTAACGCGCTGATCGAACGCCGCCTCGTCGAGCGCTTCGTGATTGAACGACTGGACGACCTTGACGTGACGCAACGACTCACCCGCGAAGCTTCCCACGTCCGCGAGCGTATCCTGACTGCTCCGCGACAAACTCCGCACCCTTCGGCCAAACAAGATGATGGGGGTTACGACAAACGGCACGCTCAGCAGCACGATGAAGGATAATTTGACGTTGGTGACGAACAGCAGCGCGACACCACCGAAGAACATCAAGACGTTGCGCAGCGCAATGGAAATAGACGAACCGATGACGGTCTGCAGCAACGTGGTGTCGGTCGTGATCCGCGATTGAATCTCGGTCGGTAGATTGCGTTCAAAAAACCCTGGATGTATGCGTATGAGGTGGCTGAATACCGCGAGTCGAATATCGGCGCTCACCCGCTCGCCAATCCAGGAAACGAAGTAGAAACGGGTGAACGTACCGATCGTCAGGAGGATGACCAAAACCGCGAACACCCAGAGTGACTGTTCGAGCAGGCCCGCTGAACCCTCAGAGAGCCCCTGATCGATGACCAGGCGCAACCCCTGACCGATCGACAAAGTCACCGTCGCCGTGACGACCAGTGCCGCGCTCGCGATCATGATCTGCTTGATATAGGGCCGTAGAAACCGCCACGCCGGGGCCAACTTGGTCAGCTGCTTCGAGGTCTGTCGATCATAGCCATCATCCATCGACGCATTATCCACCGAAACACGGGAAACTGTTATCGTCTCGCCAACGTCCCAGCGGAGTAGATCGATGGCTTTGATTTGCGTCGAAATCGAGACGGGTCCCAACACGACCGGTAGCGTCATATGGATGCACGGCTTGGGAGCCGACGCCCACGACTTCGAATCCATCGTGCCCATGCTCGATTTGTGCGCTCCTTTGCGTTTCGTCTTTCCGAACGCGCCGATGCGACCGGTGACCGCCAACGGCGGCATGGAGATGCGCGCCTGGTACGACATCGACCCCAATGCCGGCCTCGCATCGGGCACCGCAGATATTCAAACCTCGACCGAACAGATCACTGAACTCATCGATCTAGAGGTGGCGAGCGGCACCCCGACCAAGCGCATCGTACTCGCCGGCTTCAGCCAAGGAGGGGTCATCGCCTTGCAGCTAGGACTGGCAATTGAAACGCGAATAGCCGGCATCATGGCACTGTCTACCTATGTCCACGATCACGAACACCTCGGCGACCGGGTGAGCTTTGCCAGCGTCGATGTACCCATCTTCATGGGCCACGGCATGATGGACCCGATGATACCCATCACGCGGGCCGTTACCTCCCGCGAAGCCCTCACCAAACTCAACTATCAGGTCGAGTGGCACGAATATGGTATGGGCCATCAGGTTTGCCCGGAAGAAATCAATCATATTGCCGATTGGTTGAACCGCGTTCTGCCGTGACCGGGGAAATAGGCGCCGACCTGCACCTGGTCCCGACGGATCCTCGATGGGCCGAGGTTGTGATGGCCGAATTCGATCAGTTCCTCAAGGATCACGCGTCTTGCGAGAAGAAGGCTTCGGGCATGGCGCTCAACATCGCGTCGCACTACCCGGATCGCCCGCAGTTGGTCAATGCGATGGCGGAGCTTGCGGTGGAGGAACTCACCCATTATCGAGAGGTGGTGCGATTGTTGACGAAACGTGGCCTCGCGCCCGGCGCCGACCGAAAAGATCCGTACATCAGGCGCATGAACGATCTCATCCGGCAAGGTCCCGAACGCTATCTCCTCGACCGGCTCCTCGTCGCCGCGGTGGTGGAGCGCCGCGGACACGAACGTTTTGGCTTGATCGCTGAGGCCTTACCGGAGGGTGCAGAGAAGCGTTTCTTCAACGCCATTACGGAAAGCGAGGCACGCCATTGGCGGCTTTTCATCGATCTCGCCGCAACGCATTGCGACGCTCAAGCAATCGCCCGGCGACTCACTGAGCTCGTCGACGCCGAGGCTCAGATCATCCAGTGCCTGCCTCTCAGACCAGCCCTGCATTGAGCCCTACCTCCGATTCGCGTGGTAAAGCAAAAAGGTTACCTCGACCGGTACGCGGAACCCGAGATTGAGCGGATCCCCGAACTGACGACGCACTACGACCACGTCCTGGTTGTGCCTTGTTTCGATGAGGCGCCGAATTGTTTGGTCGACGTCGTGGCAAACCTGACGGCTCGGGTACTCGTCGTCGCGGTCATCAACACCCCGACGAACGCAACGCCGCAGCAGGCGAGCCGCACGCGCACGCATTGGTGTGCGTTGACCGATCATACCGATGATGCTTGTGCACTGACGGCGTTGACGCAACACGCCGACGTTCTGGCGATCGACCGGACCCTGCCTGACCATCCGATACCCAAACGCCAGGGCGTAGGACTAGCCCGCAAGATCGGTACAGACGTGGCACTCGCTTGCATCCGACGCGGCAGCATACGTTCGTCATGGATATACCTGACCGATGCAGACGCGCGTCTGCCGGCAGACTACTTCACGCCCCCTCCGCCAGCCGCCGGCTGCTTGGTATATCCGTTTCGCCACAGCATGCAGCCAGCGATCGCCGAGCGGGTCGGTCGGTACGAGCTGCACCTGCGCTACTACGTCAACCGACTACGATCTGCCGGTTCGCCTTACGGATACCATACTCTCGGCAGCACCATCGCGATTCGCGCAGAGGTTCTCGAGGCGGTTCGCGGTGTTCCAAAACGTAATGCCGCCGAGGATTTCTACCTTTTGAACAAATCCGCCAAGGTAGCGCCTATATACGTTCCGGCGACGCATCCGATCGAGCTCGCCGGACGCGTCTCGCATCGAGTTCCGTTCGGCACCGGGCCGGCGCTGGCAAGCATGAATATGGCCGAAAACTATAGGAGTTATGCACCGGAGAGTTTCGATCTACTCGCGGAGGCTATTCGTTACATCGAATCGTTGGGTGAAACGCGGCTGTCGCGCGAAACGAGGACGGTGCTTTACGGCCTCGGGTTCCAGGCGTTTCTCGCCTCGGCTCGCCGCCAGTACAAGCGACCCGAAACGCTCCGAAAGGCCCTGCATCAGTGGTTCGACGCGTTTCGAAGCCTGCGGTTCGTGCACGCAGCGCGCCACTTCCATCCCGACGTTCCCCTCTCGGACAGCCTCGATGAGTTGCTGGGCAATACCGACCACGGAGCGCGGTTGGTCGAGCTGGAACGTTCGGGTCGCCGGTGGTTTGGCGTTACACCGACCCCTCCATCGAATTCTGCATCGAATCCTTTGTCGGACCGGAGGTCCGCGGATTGAGGCGGGATTCGGTCACCTTTGAGACGCGAACGTCATCACAAAACGACCAAAATAGTGACGCAAACCCCTCGCGACGGTCCAACCGCAATCATAGAATAGTCAAAGCGACAAATGGACGTGTAGCGATATGCCGGAAATCCCCGAAAATCCGGACTTGGCCTGGGATCTGGATGACTTTCGTCAGACTGAACGCGCGCAAGACTTCGTCTTGCAGTTCGAAACCACCCTGTGCGTTTACTCACCGAGCGTCGAGCAGCTCTACACCACTTACAACATGTATTTCCCGAAGGAGTTGGCGCGCAGGATGGTCATTCTGCCCGACCCGGGGGTGTACCACGACACGTTCAACTTCATCGAACCCGAAGCCGTAACGGCGACCGGCCTGTACATCATACCCGGCGAACTCATCGACAAGACCGGCTTGTATCTATCCAACGTAAGCGAGGACCGCACCTTGGGTAACCGTCAGATACGATTCGAGGCCGGTTTACGCTCCATCATCAAAAGGCGCCCCGCTGACGATCCGTTCCTGCCGATTCTGGCGAAAGGCGATTTACGCGAGTTCGAAGAATCTTGGCCGGTACTGCACCTCCATCGCGTACGACCTGAGACCTTGCAGAGACTGTCGGATCTCGACAAGTCTTCCATCACCAACGTGATCACCGAAAAACTCGAAACCCTGTTCCTCACCCAACGCAAGGTCGCTTGAGGCCCAGGCCTTAAGCGCAATCCCATCACGCGCGTCGCTAGAGCCTGGGTATCGGCGGCACTGTTGATCTTGGTCGCTTTGTCATGGCAGGGCGGCCTCGATCTCGGCGCACGGGACGCAACCCTGGCGAGCTTCAATCGAGCGCTCGCAACCTACGCCATCGCGCGCACGCTGAATGGTGTGATCTCCGTCGCACAGGGTACGGAAATCGCCATTCAGCCGGTTGGCATCGGCCTGACCATCACCGCTGGCGAAATTCTGGATCCGCTGAACGATTTGGTGGAACGGTTCTCATGGTTAGTGCTAGCAGCGACCACCTCGCTCGGTATTCAGATGCTGATCGTTGAACTATTGGGCAACGTGTGGATCAACGTACTCTTGAGCCTGTCCGTGGCCGGGCTGCTCCTCGGCTTGTGGTGGCCCCCCGCCGCGACCTCCCGCGCGGTTCTCATCAAGGTCTGCGGTGCGATTGCTTTCGTGCGCTTCCTGTTCGTGGCGATAACGTTGATTACGGCATTGGTCAATCACACGTTGCTGGAGCCCAAACAGGCCAAGTCCATCGAGCACATCGCACAGGCGAGTGAGGATCTCGGCCAACTTCATGAAGCGCCAGATATCGACCCGGAATCGGACTTCCTCGACCGCCTGCGCGGCAATCTGGACGTCCGTGCCCAGCTGAACGCATTCCAAGCGCGCGTCGAAGAGATCATAGGCGCGCTGATCAACCTCATCGTCGTGTACCTGGTTCAAACCATCATCTTGCCGATCAGCGTGCTACTACTCGCTCTCAGTGCCTTGAAATGGTTCTGGCGCAGAGACTGGTAGTTACGACAGCGTGGCCTTAAAATGCCGCGCCTTTTCTGACACCACGAGAACTTGCTTGCCAGCACAGGTATTCATCGACGGTCAGGTCGGTACGACCGGGCTCGAGATCGCGGAGCGTCTGGGTTCCCGTACGGACATAGACTTGCTCACGATCGCGGAAGCGGATCGTAAAGATCCGGCGGCACGCGCGTGCCTGTTGCAAAATGCCGATATCGCCATTTTGTGCCTACCGGACGATGCTGCTCATGAGGCGCAAGAACTTGCGGCGGGTCAAACCCGCTTGCTCGACGCGAGCACGGCGCATCGAACCGCATCGGACTGGGCCTACGGCCTGCCCGAACTCACCGAATCTCAACCCGACACCATCAGAAACGCAGAGCGCGTTTCCAATCCCGGGTGCTATCCGCAAGGTTTTATCTTGACGATACGGCCACTGATCGCCGCAGGCTTGCTACCAGCCGATCAACGATTGTCGATGCACGCACTGTGCGGCTATTCGGGCGGCGGTCGAAGCCTAATCGAAAAGTATCAAGCGCTTACCGATGAACAGCGCGAAGCCTGGAACGTGCGCCCATACGCGCTGGGATTGAAGCACAAACATATACCGGAGATGCGTCACTACAGTGGCACGACGGCATCACCGCTGTTCGCTCCGCATGTCGGCAACTTCTATAAGGGTATGTTGACCCAAGTGCCGTTGTTCCTCGCCGATCTCGCGCCAGGCACCACGCTCGAACGCGTGCACGCCGCCCTGGCCGAAGCCTACAGCGCGACGCGTTTCATAAACGTGTTGCCGCTTGGCGTCGAGGGCGTGCTGGAGGCGGGTTACTTGAGCCCTACCGCATGCAACGACACCAACGAGCTAGAGATCATGGTTTTCGGTAACGACGAGCAGGCCCTGCTGATCGCCCGCTACGACAACCTGGGTAAGGGTGCATCCGGATCGGCAGTGCAAAACCTCAACCTCATGCTCGGGTTGGACGAGTCCACCGGGCTTTAGCTTCGAAATCATGGTCACTATCCAAGAACGTCCCCACGCAGAACTGCGGATACTCGCCACCGAGCTTCGTCGCGACCTCGAATTGCAGCAGGCCAACCGGCTGTCGCTCGACCTGACGCGTGGCAAACCGGCGCCAGATCAGCTAGACCTGAGTCGCGATCTGGATACCGCGGTCGATACCTACATCGGCGAGGACGGAGTCGATGCCCGCAATTACGGAACGCTTCGGGGCGTGATCGAGGCTCGCAAACTCGGCGCACAACTCATGGGCGTCGATCCGGAGCGGGTCTTCACCATCGGCAACTCCAGCCTGTTCCTCATGTACATGGTAGCCGCTACCGCCTACAACCAAGGGCTTTGGGGCGACGACCGGCGCTGGACCAATCGCAAGAAGATCAAGGTGCTCACGCCCGTACCGGGGTACGACCGACACTTCACGATCTGCGAATCGCTGAACGTCGAAATGGTCAACGTTGCGATGACCGAGTTCGGCCCGGACATGGAACGCGTCTTGGAACTCACCGCCAGCGACGCCTCGATCAAAGGCATCTGGTGCGTGCCCAAGTACTCGAACCCGACCGGTTGCATCTATTCTGACGCCACCGTCGCCGCGATGGCCGAGCTACCGAACAGCGCGGCTGCAGACGACTTCGTCGTGTTCTGGGACAACGCCTATGCTATGCACGACTTCGAATTTCCGGCGGCACGCCTCGCCAACCTGTATTCGCACGCAGAGCGTATGGGCACAGAGGATCATGTCGCGCTCTTCGCGTCGACTTCGAAGATTACCTACGCGAGCGGCGGGCTTGGTTTCTTTGCCGGATCCGAGCGCGTGCTCGCCACACTTGAACGCGCGTTGAGCATCATGCTGATCGGTCCAGACAAAATCAGTCAACTACGTCACGCCCGATTTCTGAACGGACGCGTAGAACAGCACATGGCACAACATGCCAAGCTGTTACGACCCAAGTTCGAACTGGTGAACGACGTACTGGAACGAGAGCTCGGCGGTCTCGGTATCGCTACCTGGACCAAGCCCCGGGGCGGCTACTTTGTCTCGATGGACGTGCTACCCGGGACGGCCAACCGCATCGTTGCCCTGGCCCAAGCGACGGGCCTGACCCTGACCCCGGCCGGGGCGACATTTCCCTATGGGCGCGACCCACAAGATCAAAACATCCGCATCGCCCCGACATTTGCGACGCTCGCCGATCTGAAGGTGGCGATGCACGTGCTCGTTCAGTGCGTGAAACTCGTATGCATCGAACAGGAGATCGCCGCTACATGAACTGGGATATCAGTCAGTATCAGGTTCCCGAGCTGGAAGGCAGGGATCGGTTCCAAGACTTCGCACTACCCTCGCCGCTAGTGCATGCGATCGCGGATCTCGGGTATCAGTATTGCACGCCCATACAGGGCGAGGTATTGCCGCTCAGTTTGTCAGACTACGACATCACCGGCCAAGCGCAAACCGGCACCGGTAAGACAGCGGCTTTTCTGATCACGATCCTGACGCATCTTTGGGAACACCCGCTCGACGAACCGTTGCCCCCAGGCACTCCACGGGCGCTGATACTGGCACCGACGCGCGAGCTCGCGATGCAAATTGAGAGCGACGCCAACGACTTGAGCCTCTATATGGACGAGACCGCGCAATGTGTCGTAGGCGGTATCGACTTTCAGAAGCAACGTGATCGCTTGAAGTCCGAACGGGTAGACATCCTCATCGCCACACCCGGCCGGTTGCTCGACTTCCTGAACCGCGGCTACATTCATCTGAAATCCGTCGAGACGCTCGTCATTGACGAAGCCGATCGGATGCTCGACATGGGCTTCATTCCGGACGTACGCCGAATCGTTTACCAGACGCCTCACAAACACCGGCGGCAAACGCTGTTTTTCAGCGCAACGTTCAACGACGATGTCATGCGACTAGCCAGTTCATGGACCGTAGAACCCGAACATGTGGCCATCACACCGGAGAACGTCGCGGTTGATACCGTCGATCAGAAGTTCTGGCTGGTGAGCGCCGCCGACAAGGAGCAGCTGCTAGGCGATTTCCTTGCCAACCAAAAACCCGAACGGGCGCTGATCTTCACCAACCGACGCGACCAAACCCATCGTCTCAATCGATCGCTGAACAAACGCGGAATACGCTCTGAGCCCCTGGCGGGCGATGTGCCACAGCGCAAACGCATGTCGACGCTAAACCGTTTCAAAGACGGCACGGTGAAATATCTCGTGGCTACCGACGTGGCGGGCCGCGGGATCCACGTCGAAGGCATCAGCCATGTCATCAACTTCGACTTGCCAGAAGATGCCGAGGACTACGTACACCGCATCGGACGGACCGGTCGCGCCGGCGCGGCCGGCATCAGCATCAGCTTCGTGTCCGAAGACGACGCATTCAACCTGCCGGGCATCGAGGAATTCTTAGGCAAACCGGTGCTGTGTACGCAGCCCGAACTTTAGCTATGCCACGCAGCACCCGGGTCGCCGCCCTCCAGCACTGCGCAACGACCGATGTCAGCGCCAACCTGGACATTATCGAACACCTGGGACGGCGTGCCCGGGATGCTGACGCCGAAGTGATCCTGGTTCCCGAAGCCTTTGCATACATCGGGCCGGATCGCGGCAAGCGGGAGATTCTCGAACCCTTGCCGGAAGGCGGGCCGATCCTCGCGCGTTGTCAGGCTCTCGCCCGGGCGCTGGAATGCGATCTCGTACTGGGTGGTTTTCACGAGACGGGTCCGGATCCCGAAAAAGCCTACAACACTTGTGTACACCTCGACGCCCGAGGCGAGATTGTCGCCGTGTACCGCAAGATCCACCTCTTCGATGTGTGTCTGGACGATGGCACCCAACTGAACGAATCCAGTCGCACCGCGCCGGGTGATGCGTTGGTAACGACAACTCTGCCATTCGGCACGTTGGGGTTGACGATCTGTTACGACGTTCGCTTCCCCTATCAGTACCAAGGCTTGGTCGATCAAGGCGCGATCGCTATTGCCGTCCCGTCCGCCTTCACCGCGACCACCGGCGCCGCCCATTGGCACACCTTGCTCAGAGCCCGTGCGATCGAGTGTCAGTGCTACGTGATAGCCCCTGCGCAACATGGCCAACACAACTCGCGGCGCCGCAGTTTCGGACATTCGCTGATCGTCGATCCCTGGGGCGACGTGATTGCCGAGCATGCCGACGGCGACGGGTTTGCGGTCGCCAACATCGATCCCGACAAGGTGTCCGAAGTGCGTCGACAGCTGCCGAGTCTCGAACACAGGGTCAGCCTGTCTTAGGAGCTCAACGGCAATCACGCTAGAATGCACCATTCACCGCTAGGCCATCACCTTGGGTTCCGGTAAGGGCTTCGTCATCTTCGCATCGTTGATCGTGATCACGGCTGGTATCAAAGCCGCCGAGGATCTGATGGTGCCGTTTCTACTCGCGGCCTTCATCGCCACCATAGCGGCTACCCCCATGTTCTGGCTCGAGAAACACAAGGTACCCGGAGCGCTTGCTATCGCGTTGGTGATGATCACGATGGTGGTCGTGGTCGCGGGAGTTGGAGCGCTGGTTGCACAATCGGCTGGAGACTTTTCCGAGAAACTGCCCTTCTACCAGGAACGTTTGACCGCTCTCGTGACCACCACAGTCGCTTGGCTGGAACCGTACGGCATCACGTTGTCACGCGAAATCCTGTTGTCCTACTTCAATCCAGGCACTGCGCTGGCATTGGCGGGCACCACTTTGGCCAGGCTCGGCGGCGTGCTCAGCAATAGCTTCCTGATCCTGCTGACGGTCATTTTCATCCTCGCCGAAGCCTCGAGCTTCCCGACCAAGCTCACCGAGGTACTGTCCCATCCCGACCGCACGATGCCTTACTTCGCGAAGTTCGCCGACAACGTCAATCGCTACATCGCGATCAAGACCTCGGTGAGCATTTTCACCGGCGTCGTGATCACGCTTTACCTCATGATTCTCGGTGTCGACTTCCCGCTGCTTTGGGGCATCTTGGCTTTCCTGCTGAATTTCGTGCCGACCATCGGCTCGATCATCGCCGCGGTACCGGCCGTGTTGTTGGCGTTGGTGCAACTCGGTCCAGGCTACGCCCTGCTCACGATCGCAGGATACTTGGTCGTCAACATCGGCATGGGCAGCGTGATCGAACCGAGATTCTTGGGTCGAGGACTTGGACTGTCGACGTTGGTCGTGTTTTTGTCTTTGGTGCTGTGGGGTTGGGTCTTGGGACCGGTTGGCATGTTGCTGTCGGTACCGTTGACGATGACCGCCAAAATTGCGCTCGAAGCCAACCCGTCGACAACATGGCTCGCGCACTTGTTGGGTCCCGCCGAGGCCGCGAAACAGACCCAAGTTGAGCCCGCTTAATGCCCTACGAACGCGACAACATACACAGGATGCAGGGTTACACCTGGGGTGAACAGCCGGAGGACGGGCAAACCCTGAAACTCAACACCAACGAGAATCCGTATCCTCCAAGCCCTGACGTTCAGCAGTGCCTCGATGGGTTGCAGGCGACAAATCTGCGCGTCTATCCGCCGCCTACCGCTGACAAGTTGCGCAACGGCATCGCCGAGCACCACGAACTCAAGATCGACAATGTGTTGATCACCAACGGTGGCGACGAGGCTTTGCGGTTGGCGCTCACGACGTTTGTCGAACCCGGTACCCCACTGGGTTTTGCCGAGCCGTCCTACTCCCTTTATCCGGTGTTGGCACAAGTTCAAGGTGCGCCGCTGTGTCCCGTCCCGCTCGACGACGACTGGGAGTTGCCGCGAGATTGCGCCCATCAGCTCAACGAAGCCGGCAGTCGACTGGTTTGCCTGGTGAATCCGCATTCACCGTCTGGCCGCTTGTTTGACGTAGAACATGTCAGCCGACTCGCCAACGATTTCAACGGCGTATTGCTGCTCGACGAGGCTTACGTAGATTTCGTCGATCCCTCACTGCGCTACGATGCGGTGCGGCTGATCAACGCGTTCGACAACCTGCTCATCCTGCGATCTTTCTCCAAAGGTTACAGCCTTGCCGGGTTGCGGCTCGGCTACTTACTGGGTCAGGCATCGTTGATAGACCCGCTGATCAGCAAAACCCGCGACAGCTACAACGTCAACGACATCAGTCAACGGCTAGGATGGGCGGCATTTCGAGACCAAGACTACGCGCAAGAGTGTTGGGCAAACGTTCGGGCTGCGCGACGCCGGCTTCGGGAGGCGCTTGCAGCCCTCGGATTGGACACGCCACCCTCGCAATCGAATTTCTTGCTTGCGACCGTGCCGTACGACGCAAAACTTAACGCCCAAGAGTTGTATCTTGCGCTCAAACAGCGCCACATACTTCTGCGGTACTTCGATTCGCAGCCGCTCGAAGACAAGTTGCGCATCTCCATCGGCACGCCCGAGCAAAACGACCGCTTGGTGGCGGAACTTACGGACCTGCTCACATGACGGCGCGCTATCTCTTGAAGGCCGCGGACATCGAGGCGCTGCCCGAGCAGCAGCGCCAACATCAATTCAACGACAACGCGGTGCGTTTGACCAGGACGCTCGGAACCGCGGTTGGCCTTCAACGTGTTGGCCTACATCTCGTGCGCCTGCAAACCGGTCGCGACAGCACCGAATTTCACTATCACGATGCAGACGAAGAATTTCTCTACATTTTGAGCGGGCGCGGTATCGCTACGTTGGGGGACGAGACTTTCGAAGTACAAACCGGGGATTTCATGGGCTTTCCGGCTCCATCCCCCGCACACAGCATGCACAATCCACATGAGGAGGACCTCGTCTACCTCATGGGCGGTGAGCGCAACGTGGTCGACATCGTGCACTACCCGCGCATTTCGCGTTCGATGATCAAATCGCACGGCAGGCGGCTGTCCGTCGATTGGGCGGACCTCGAGGAGGTCGGCCGCTAAAGCGGAGGTCGGCCACTAAAGCGGAGGTCGGCCGCTAAAGCGCGCGCCAGCCGGTGTTCGGTTGGTGGTCTTACAACAGCCTGTTCAGCCGTGCCAACTCGGCCTGCCAAGCCGCCTGGCGCTCAGGTTTTCGAAACTTGGGTTTGCGGGCCTTGTCTGCGGCGAGCAGTTCTTCCAGTTCAACGATCCTTGCCAGCAGATCGTCGGGCCCATCCGGCACATCCTTCGACTCGATGCTGCGTGGGTGCAAGCCGGTCGCATCATCAAGAAAGCGATCGAGACTGTGAATCTGGTTGGGGTAACCTCGGGGCACCATAATCTAGGGCGTTTCAGCCCGATCTAAACGCTGCCAATAACTCGGTGCAACGTTGGTGCAACATCCATAGCCGGAAAAAGCCAAGGAGTCTGTTTTATCCAAACAAGGCGGTCAATCGTTGGCGTTGGTCTCTTTGTGTTGAGTGAACCGAATCGGTGT
>JAPUIA010000125.1 GCA_027297435.1 Gammaproteobacteria bacterium
CGGCCGATGTCCTTTACGGCCGTGTGGTGGACGTTATTGACGGTGACACCCTCGACCTGCTCGTGGGGCGCACCCAGCACAGAATTCGCCTGGCGCAGATCGATACCCCTGAAAAAGGCCAAGCATGGGGATCTCAGGCGACCTGGGCTTTGGAGGCCCAAGTGTTGGGCCAATACGTTAGCGTTCAGGTGTTGGAACGTGACCGATATGGGCGCCTGGTTGGGAACGTTTGGCTGGGTAGGCTGGATATCAACCGGCAACTGGTGGCGCAAGGCCATGCTTGGGCGTACCGCAGATATCTCACCGATGAGACCTTTTTACAGGTTGAAGCCGCCGCCCGGCAACAAACAACAGGATTGTGGAGCATTTCTGGACCTGTCGCTCCTTGGCTGTGGCGTCGGGGTACGCGGGCACCGACGGTCATCTTCGCGAGCGGGCGTTTGGCGGACAAGAACTACTGCGGGGAGATGAGTTCCTGCGAAGAGGCTTATCAGTATTTCAGTCAACGCGGCCTGTCCCACCTCGATGGGGACCGGGACGGCGTGCCTTGTGAGGCTCTTTGCAGGTAACGACAGCATCCTAACGACGACCGCCGCGCAAACCATCCCCCAAACGATAATGTTACGCTTGCGGCATGCTTGCTAAAGTGCGTTCTTGTCTATGTTGTCGGCGTGGGTTCCCGCGTCGGGTTTGTAGACCCCTACCTTATGAGTACTAACACCAAGGTCTGGATTGCCACGATTGGCTTGCTATTGGCCATGGCATCGCCGTCGGCAGCCAATGAGCTGGTATTGTCGATGGGTGGAGGTCAGCAGCTCGATTCGGATCAGGAAAACAAGACCATCGGTCTCGACTACGCGTTCTACGAGTTCAAACGTAGCGCACGACAAACGCTTACCGTGGGCGTGAGTTATACCTATTTGGAAACCAATTTCGGATCGAATGAGGACCTGTACGCGATCTCGGTATACCCGCAACTGGCACTCTTTCCGGATACCACTAGCTGGGTGAGTAGGCACGTGCCGGATGGCACCACACCCTACTTCTTCGTACGTGCGCTAGGACCGACCTACATCAGCGAAAAACGTTTCGGTGAACGGGAACAGTCCGAACATTTCACGTTTCAGGCTCAGGTCGGCGTCGGTGTGCGCTTCGATACTCGGTCTGGACGAGAAGGTTCGTTGAGTATTTCCTGGAAACACTTCTCCAACGCAAACTTGTTCCCCGACAACGATGGGTTCGACCTTCCCATCGTCGTTAGCTTCGGGCTGCGTTTATAGTTTCGCTCAGCTTGGTTTGCGAAAGATCAGCGACGTGTTGATTCCGCCGAACGCGAAATTGTTGCTCATCACGACGTCGGTCTCGATGTTGCGGCAGTCGTCGACTATGTAATCCAACTCGGCGCACTCCGGGTCGCGGCGTTCGAGGTTCATCGTCGGGTGGAACCAACCTTCACGCATCATGTTGACCACTGCCCAGGCCTCGATCGCACCGCATGCGCCCAGCGTGTGACCGGTATAACTCTTCAGGGCACTGATCGGTTTTGCGCCGACGGCGGCCAATGTCGCGTGTGACTCAGCAACGTCGCCGCGGTCGGTAGCGGTGCCATGCGCGCTCACGTAGCCGATTTGTTCGGGCTCGACGCCCTGATCGTCGAGCGCGAGTTGCATCGCGATCTGCATGGTCTCTTGATTGGGCTGAGTGATGTGTGTGCCGTCCGAATTGGTGCCGTACCCCATAATTTCTGCGTAAATCGTCACCCCGCGAGCCTGCGCATGCTCGTACTCTTCGAGGATCAAGGTCGCGGCGCCTTCGCCGACGACCAAACCGTCGCGATCCGCATCGAACGGTCGCGGCGTGCGCTGCGGCTGATCGTTCATCGTGCTGGTCGCATACAGCGTGTCGAAGACGGCTGCCTCGGTAGGGCTCAGCTCTTCGGCACCGCCTGCCACCATCGCAATCTGCTGGCCCTGCCGGATCGCTTCGTAAGCGTAACCGATACCCTGGCTGCCGGAAGTGCATGCACTCGACGTGGTGAAAACGCGGCCCCGGAGAGAAAAGAAAATACCGATGTTCACTGCCGTGGTATGCGCCATCATTTTGATGTAGGTGTTGGCGTTGATACCGGTGGTGGAGTGTGCGGACATCATCTGCGCGAAGTCGCGAATGGCGTCCGGCGTGCCGGTGGACGAGCCGTATGCCACACCGACCTTGCCGCTGCTCAGCAGTGGATCATCGATGAGACCAGCATCCTCCAAGGCAAGCTCGGAGGCCCGTGTCGCCATCATCGCGACGCGGCCCATGCTGCGAACGACCTTGCGCGTGTAGTGATCGGGTCGCTCGAAACCTTCTACCGGCCCACCGAGGCACGTATTGAGCCCATCGTAGATTTCCCAATCCTCCATGTGGCGGATGCCGGATCGCATCGAGCGCAAGCTTTCGGCCATTGCCGGCCAGTCGTTGCCTATCGGTGAGAATCCCGCCATTCCGGTGACCACCACGCGCTTCATCAACATAGTCCCCCGTTTACCGAGATGACCTGGCGGGTGATGTAGCTGCTTTCCGCGGAGACAAGAAAGCTCACGACGGCAGCGACTTCCTGCGGCGTACCCAGCCGGCGTAGCGGAATCGTGTCCATGATTCTATCGATGGGTGCATCTTCGATCATCTCAGTTTCAATCAGACCTGGGGCGACGCAGTTGACAGTGATCGCTCGCTTGGCAAGTTCTATCGCCAACGATTTAGTCGCGCCGATAATGCCAGCTTTGGACGCACTATAGTTGGTTTGTCCGCGATTGCCGATCAGTCCGGACACAGAGGCTATGGTGACGATGCGCCCGGGTTTGCGGCGCCGTACCATGGGCATCACCAGGGGTGAAAGTACGTTGTAGAACGAGTCGAGATTGGTATGCACCACCTCGTCCCATGCCTGCCCGGACAATGCGGGAAACGCCCCGTCGTTAGCGACCCCGGCGTTGCAGACGACCCCGTAATAAACGCCATTGGCTTCGATGTCGGATTCCAATGCGGCTTTGCATGCGGCGCGGTCGGCAACGTCGAAACACAGGATTCGCGTAGCGGCGCCGCGTTCGTCGAGACGTTGCTTGAGCGCTTCCGCCTTGTCCATTGAAGCCCGACAATGAATCACGATGTTGAATCCGTCATGTGCCAGGCGCGTTGCGATAGCCTCGCCGATGCCTCGGCTGGACCCCGTGACCAGTACGGTATCGCGCTGAAAATCGGCTTTGCTGTCTGACATGTGCGGTTTGTTCCGGCCTTTGCAGCTGTCATGTGAGGGCTAAGCGGGTGCGATGCTGTCCAGCGATTCCACCGTTAGCACGGTCAACCGGGCACTGATCGTGACCCGCTCGTTTCGAATCGTACAGTCGAAGACCGCCAACCCCGCCGCAGATTGCATCACCAATTCGACTGCCACATCAAGTCTCTCGCCCACCAGGAAGTCGGGGGTCGATGATTCGTATTGCCGTGCGCCCAGCAGCAGACCCGGAATGACCGGCTCGCCGCGCTGCTTGGCGTGATAGCCGGCCCAAGCGGCAATGGCCTGGGCCATGTATTCGACGCCGACGAATGACGGCACTGTGCCCAAGTTGTCGAACATTCCATCGGCGCGGACAATTACCTCGGCGGCCAGGGTGTCTTGCGCTACTGCGGTGACGCGCTCCAGCAGGACCATCGGGCCGGCGTGGGGTAGTAGTTCTTCGACGGCGCAATCTCGGACGTTCAAGATTGTGCACCGATCAACACGGAACAATTGTTGCCGCCGAAGCCGAACGAGTTGCTCAAGGCATATCGCGGCGGCGAGACGAAGCCTTCATTGGCAGTCGCATAACACAAAGCAGGAAGCGCGTTGTCGATCTCGCCATCCCATACATGAGGCAGGTTGCGGCTGGAGGTGTTGAAGGAGCTGTTTAGCAGCAGCCAGCACAGCCCGGTTTCGATGGCTCCGGCGGCACCCAGCGTGTGCCCGGTCATGGGTTTCGATGAGCTGCACCAAGTCTGATCCCCAAACAGCTCGAACACGGCTTGGCTTTCCATCGCGTCATTTAACGGCGTGCCGGTACCGTGCAGATTGACGTAGTCCACCTGGCCGGCGGTGACGCTGCCCTGGCGCAAGGCCGACTGCATGGCCCGCAACGCGCCCTGTCCGGAGGGATCGGGCGCCGAGATATGATGGGCGTCCGACGTGCTCCCCACCCCCAGCAGCTCAATCTCACTGCTCTCGCGCGTGAGCAACATCAGCGCCGCACCCTCGCCGATGTTGATCCCCTCCCGGTTCTTGCTGAAGGGATTGGAGAGGCCTGCACTCGTCGCTTCCAGCGCACTGAATCCTTGCACCGTCAATTGGCACAGCGAGTCGGCGCCTCCTACGATGACGGCGTCGCAGGCATCGAGATCGATCAGACGCCGCGCGCTAGCCAGCGCGTTAGCGCTGGATGAACATGCGGTGGAAACCGTCATTGAAGGCCCCCCGAGTTCCAAATAGGCGCACAGAAAATCGCTCGCACCGCTCAGCTGTTGTTGGTGAAAGTGATAAGCTACCGGTGTCGAGCCCGTCTCAACGTAGCGCCGAATGGCCTCCTCGCCCTCGGCCATACCCGAGGTACTGGTGCCGAGAACGACGCCGACTCGATCGGTGCCGAAGCGGGTGATGCAACCGTCGACGGACTCGCGGATCTGTGCCAACACAGCAAGCAGCAGGCGGTTGTTGCGGCAATCGAACTCATTAAGGTGCGAAGGTAGATGCGGCAATTCGCCGCTCACCGTACCCAGAAAGACTTCTTTGCCGGGGCTGAATCTATCGCTGGCCACCATCCCCGTCTGGCTGCCTTCGACCATGGCCGCACAGACGCTGGTCTTATCGCTGCCGAGCGCGCAAATGATGCCCAATTCGTTGAGATAGAAAGCCACTAGTCGAAGTTTTCCTTACCTACGGCGCGGACCACGAGTCGATAGTCGGTGCGCGGATGCTTGAGCTCAACCGTTTGCCAATCGGCGATCGAACCCTGGTAGATCACCTCCGATATCAGCCGGTTGTGCCGCCACAAACGTCGCGCCACGTTGGTTTGTTCGACCCGCCAGGGGTGGGATAGTGCCGAACGTAATACATCGATGGGCCAGTTGACCAGTTGCGCGTCTGCAAAAATCTGTCTGGGGTCGACGAATTCCGGCAGTGTCGGGTGTTTCTCGATAATGAGCTCCCCAGCCTTTTGCACGACGCTGAAGAGTTTCAATCCTTCGGGGGGTGAACACGGCCATGGCGGTCCTGTTTGGCGCCAACTCGATGACACCGAGCAGTTGATGCTCTTGGTCCTCATGAACAATGCTCAACGCTTGCGTCAGTTGCTCGACATCGTCGCGTTCGGTGGGTTCGATCAAGGGCCTGGGCCGGTCGCCGAGCCCCGTAAAGAGGCTGCAAGCGGACAAGGACCATAGCAGCGTGCCGAAAATCAGCGCTTTCTGCACAACGCCGCCAGCACGTCCAACCTTGGCCTTGCCCGGGTGACATAGGGGTTGGTTTCGTCCCACACGTATCCAGCGAGTATCGAGCAGAGCATCTGTTTGATCTTCGCGTCTTTGAACTTGCCAAAAAAGATAGGCTGCAGCGTACCGTCGTACCAAGACTCTACGTACGCTTTGAAGACGCCGACGCCTTTAGCCAATGGGCGAGCGAAATCGTGTTCCCAATCCACCGTCTCGCCGTTGAGCTGGCGGTCGAGAACGCCCACGGCGAGGCTTGCCGATTTCATGGCTATCGTGACGCCGGAGGAAAAAATGGGGTCGAGAAATTCGCCCGCGTTGCCCAGCAGTGCGAAACCGTCTCCCCACATCCGCGACACGTTAGCCGCGTAGCTGCTGATCCGGTTGACCGGCGTGTCGTAGACGGCGTTCTTGAGAATGGTACTGAGTTCTGGATCCTCGATCACCAGAGCCTGCAACTTGTCCTGCGTCGCGCCGCTCAGTCGGTCCAGAATGTCGGCGGTTGCTACCACGCCGATCGAGCTACGACCGTTGCT
>JAPUIA010000126.1 GCA_027297435.1 Gammaproteobacteria bacterium
CAAGGCTGTGGTGATACTGGTGCGAAGCGTCAGGCCCGCGGTGTTGCATCGCGCCGAGACAGGCGTCGATCCGCCGTGGATCGATTGTTTGAGATCCGATATATCCCGCAATGCCGCACATTGTTGCTCGTCGATCTATCCCGTGATGGGAATCCTTCGAAGGCGGAAAAGGTCGTCGTCGGTCGAGTTCACGCCGGGCTCAGCGGTCGGGCAGCACTCGATCGCGCATTGCTTGAGCATCTCGATGACAGCTTCGGAGTAGCTGTGGCGAAGCCCCTCCGGATACGAATAGTGCCGAACGTCGACGCCCGCTTGATATTTCAACAAGTACAGACTGCGATGGATTTCCTCCGACAATTCATCCTGATCGAGAAAGGCGAGCGTACGGTGCGTGTGCGAATGGCCGCCGATCGTGAAGAGATCGTCGCCCGCCAGGTCGCGGACCTGAGCCCAACTCATCTTCCGATCGAGTGGGTCATCGCTGTCTTTTACCTCTGGTTGCCCGCATTGCCGACAAACATCAGCCGCCAACTCGTCAACGTCGATGCTTGGATTGGTCTTCGCATTCGCTCTGATCAAATCAAGAATGGCGATCTTCTCTTGCGATGAGGAAAAATAGTGTGGTTTGTCGCTCCATGGCAATCGGATGCACGCACTTTGAGTTCGGTCGAAACAATGCTCAACGCGATCGATCCATGACATCATGTTGCGATCGACGAAATCAGTGGTGACGTAGAACGTGGCGGGAATGCCGAACGCCTGCAACACTCCAGCCGCAACGCTGTAGTTATTCTCGAAGCCGTCGTCGAGCGTAATTGCAAACGCCTTGGCCGGCAACGATTCTCGGTTTGTGTGATGCTCGACGATCTGATCCATCGACACCGGCGTACCGGCTTGGGTGAGCGAATCGAGCACGCGGCTGAACGTCTGGGTGTTGATATGTTTGCGCGTGTAGTTGCGAACCGGGGTGTCGTGTTGATCTACGACGCCGTGGAACAAGTACACCGCGAAGGTGTCGTCGGCAAGCCACCGGGCGGGATCTAGTGGAGCCGGCTTGTGTGTTGTTCGAACTTCTGTTGGCACGTGGCTTTGAGTTCTGCGGGCATGAACGAATAGTACCGACCACGGGTTTGCTGCGGTCGAGACGATATGTGGCGGCAGCGCTGATATTCGTCCAGCGCCGAGCCGACCAGCTCCAGACAAAGTGCGGTGTTGAACCGTCGCAGTTCGTGTAGCTTCATTTGGCGGTGCAGTGGTATAGGCGCTTTGCCGACGACTTCTCCGTCATCCAACCGGTCGTTGACCCGGTGCAATGTTGTAACCAGATCATCAAAACGGTCTTCGTAGATCGCCCAAAGGTGCGTATCGAGGCCGCGGTCTTGCTCCGGATCGCCGCCGTGTAGATTGAGAATCCCCTCCGGGCAAGTCTTGATGAGGTCCGATGAGAGTCTTCCCGTGCCGAACACGAGCACAATGTCCGGTTGAAGTTCCGCAAGAACATTCAAGGCGTCGTCGTCGTTGAGCGACCCAAACGCCTTGGCCGAAGCGAGATCGAGGAGGCTTACCGGTTCGCCGTCGAACCACACGCGTCGCTCATAGTCGTCCCGTACTATTTCGAATGGATGATTCACGTCAAACGGCGGGTTGAGCGTATTGCCTTCAACAAGCACGGCCTCGATCGGGAACCGTGCGCTCAGCTCGCGTACGAAGTAGCAGTGATGGGAAGTGTCGGTGGTAAGTAGGACGATCCTCATCCGGCGACCTCATGTGTGAGAATTTGCGGTAGGATCGGTTCGCCCGCCGAAACAGGCTTCAGCAGTTGGCGCCCAAGCACGAGATGTTCGTTACCGGGGGCCAAGCCGATGGCCGGGCGCACCCATGTCAGGTCTTCGGCAACGACGACCGTTCCTGCGGCCAGATCACGCCGGGCCACGATCGACCGGCGTAGGCCGTTGGCGGCCGCCGCTTCGCTTGGTTGGGGTATCTTCTGGCCGCTCCCCATCAATGTCGTGATGAGTTCGATTCGCCTCACGAGTTCGCACATCTCGGCCGGGTCGGCGGACAGTTGGTGGTCACGAAAGTCGGAATAGTGCTTGTCGATGGTGAAGTGCTTCTCGACGATGCGCGCGCCGAGAGCGACTGCGAGCGAAGCCGCCTCGATCCCCAGTGTGTGATCGGAGTATCCGACCGTGCATTGAAACTCTTGCTGAAGCCGTCGGATCGCCGCGAGATTCGCCTCCTTGGCCGGAACCGGATAACTACTGACACAGTGAAGTATCGCCAGCTCTTGCTCGATCGCGCGAGTCTGCCAGATTCCCTGGATCGTCTGCTTGGCGGCCTGAATTTGATCGAGCGTGGCCAAACCCGTCGAGAGAATGACGGGGTTGCCCGTCTCCGCCACGGCTTCCAGAAGCGGGAAGAAATTGAGGTCTCCGGAGGCGATCTTGTACGCGGCGACCTGATTCCGTAGGAACCGTACGCTTTCAAGATCAAACGGTGTGGAAAGAAAAACAAGTCCGGCCTGCGTCGCTGTCTTGCTGAGCGTAGCGAACTGCTCAGCCGAGAGCTCGTACGATATCAGCCGCGCAAAGCGCCGTTCCTCGCGGCGGCTGATGTACTGCTCCGTTCGGTACGTTTGGAACTTGACGGCATGCGCGCCGGCTTCGGCGGCGAGCCCGATCAAATCCTGCGCCAGCGCGAAGTCGCCCTCATGGTTGTTGCCGATCTCGGCCACAATCATGATTCGCTTCTCAAGATCGAAGTCGTCGATTTTCATCGGTTTCCCCTCATGCGGCGGCCACGATCACGCATTGTGATAATGAAGGACGTACTGGGAGCGCACGAGCTGGAAGCCCAGGCGTTCGTAACAGCGGATGGCGGGCAGGTTCGCCAACTGCGTGCCGACGCGCAAGCAGCCGGCCTCGGGGAACTGCGATTGCGCGAACCAGGTCATATCGCCCGCCACACTTCGACCGCGCACCGCCTCGTCCACGGCTACGAGATCGACGACCAGCACGCCGTCGGCGGTCATGAGCGCCAGGAGAAACCCCACGATTCGTCCATTCTCAACGGCGACGACCATTGCATCTCCGCGCCGGCCGTGGAAGTAGCTGCGTGTCCACTGGGCCTTGATCTCGTCGGCGACCGTGTCGGGGATCTGAGCGTCGGCGTGGAA
>JAPUIA010000127.1 GCA_027297435.1 Gammaproteobacteria bacterium
CGCCTACGCCGAGGAGCAGGCACGCTTCGACTTGCATGACATCACCACCACGGCGCGCGCCGACGGTGAGGATTTCGTTTTAAACGGCCACAAGTCTATGGTTCTGAACGCGGCGACCGCAAATCAGCTGGTGGTTTCGACACGCACGAGTGGCGGTCAGATCGATGAAAATGGCGTTACCTTGTTTCTCATCGACAGCGATGCGGATGGCGTCTCTCGCGACAACTTCCCGACCGTGGACGGCTTGCAAGCCTCCGAGGTCAAGTTGCAAGACGTGCGCGTCGGCCAAGAGCGCATGTTGAGTAAATTGGACGTAGGTTTCCAGATTCTGCAAGAGGTTGCCAACGACGCCATCTTGGCATTGGCAGCCGAGGCGGTAGGCGCGATGGAAGTGCTCTACAAAGACACCGTCGAGTACACGCGAGAACGCGAGCAGTTCGGCCACCCGTTATCCGACTTTCAGGTTTTGCAACACCGCATGGTCGAAATGTTCATGGAGTACGAGCAATGCCGATCGCTGCTGTACCGGGCGACTATGGAGACCGTGCAAAGCGGCATTGGCGCGCAACGCACCGTGCACGCGCTGAAACACCTGGTGGGTAAGACAGGCACGTTTATCGGTGAAAGTGCAGTGCAGTTGCACGGCGGCATGGGTGTGACCGAGGAGCTGCGCATCGGTCACTACTTCAAACGTCTTCTCGTCATCGACTCCCAATTCGGCAATGCGGACTACCATCTGCAGCGATTTGCGGCCTAAAAAGCTGGGAATCCTGGTAGGAGCGCCTTCAGGCGCGATAAAGTTGTTGATCTAAGCACCCATCGCGCCTGAAGGCGCTCCTACCAAGATCCTTGCGTAGTATGAAAAACTGGCTGAAAGATCCCCTCCTGCTGTTCCTGATTGTCGGCGCGCTGATTTTCTGGCTCGCCGATCTGGTTCCCAGCACCGGTGATGACTTCGTCATCGATATCACTGACAACCATATCAACCGTCTGACGGATCAATGGCAGGCACAGATGGGCAGGCCGCCGACCGAGCGCGAATTGACCGGTCTCGTCGATCAATATGTTCGCGAAGAAGTCTATTACCGCGAGGCCATGAGGATGTCGCTCGACCAGAACGACGTTATCGTGCGCCGCCGCATGGTTCAGAAACTGACATTTCTCACCGAAGACATCGCCACCAACCGACCTCCGGACGACGCCGAGCTGCAAGACTTTTTTCGACAGCACCCACAGCGGTATCGTAAACCCGCGCGCTACAGTTTTCGCCATCGCTACTTTTCCGTCGATCGGCGCGAAGACGCCCGGCGTGACGCGGTGAACGCGCTGACGGACGCGGCAATCGGCGGCGATCCGTTCATGCTGCAACGAACCTATGCCGAACGATCTGAACGCGAAATCGGCGATCTTTTCGGTGAAGAATTTGCGCAAGGCATTGCGCGACTGACGCCGGATGATGCATGGCAGGGACCCCTGCGTTCTGCCTACGGCTGGCATTTGGTCCAGCTCGAGCAACAACTGCCCGAAGAGCTACCGCCGTTCGCTGAAGTTGCGGCAAAGGTAGCCATCGATATTCAGTCAGAGCGCCGCGAGCTTGCCAACCAGTCCTATCTCGAAGATCTGCTGAGCCGCTACGAGATACGCCGCCCGTGAGACTTGGCGGCCTCGTGTTGCTATTGACCTGTACCTGTCTGCCGGCGTTCGCCCACGAAGTACGACCCGCATACCTGCAGCTGAGCGAAGTGGTTGACGGCCAATTCGAGGTGCTGTGGAAACAACCGATTCTGCAGGACCGTCGATTGCCCATCGATCCGATGCTGCCGGAAGAGTGCGAGCCGACACCGGTAGCGCGAGAAGTGACGGGCGGGGCGCTGCTGCAACGCTGGACGGTCGCGTGCAAACTCGACGCCGGCTTCATTCACATCAGCGGGTTATCGCGCACCATCACCGACGTCATGGTGCAGATCACTCGACTGGACGGCACGGTGACGAACCGGCTCTTGCGCCCGGCGGAACCGTCTTTCGACCTGAGTGATCCCACGCCGAGCGTGGCCGCTTATCTCACACTCGGAATCGAACACCTGATGTTCGGCATCGACCACGTGCTGTTCGTCATCGGGCTCGTGCTGTTCATCCCGAACAAGTGGTCGCTCCTCAAAACCATCACGGCGTTTACCCTCGCGCATAGCATCACGCTGGCGCTGTCCGTATTGGAACTGGTGAAGCTGCCTCAAGGTCCGGTTGAGGCGGTCATCGCGCTGTCGATTCTGTTTCTTGCACGCGAACTCACGCTGCCGGAAGCGGCGCGCTCGACGCTGACCCGCGGTCGTCCGTGGATCATGGCCTTCACCTTCGGCCTGCTGCATGGCTTCGGATTTGCCGGCGCGCTCGCCGATATTGGTCTGCCACGAGAGCAACTCGCGTTATCCCTGTTGCTTTTCAACGTGGGCATCGAGCTCGGACAACTGATGATCATCGCCGGGCTCGTGGGTACGCTGTGGCTGGCACGCAAAGCCTGGACAGGCGTGGCCGGTCTCGAACGTGCGTTTGTCTACATCATGGGCTCGCTCGCTGCCTTCTGGACCATCGACCGCGTGCTTCTCGTGATGTGAGACATCTGTGGTATAACCACGCCCTCAACGCACGGGGACCAACATGCGCTTAACGACACTCCTCGCCGCCGTACTAGCAGTTGCGGCCGCGCTGAGCGGCTGCGATCAGCCCGCCGAACCCGCCGCCGCACCGCGCTTTGAAGACGAGTTGCGACTGCGGCTAGAAACCGCAACCACCGGCGACGTCATCACCGTCCCCGAAGGTACGTTCCACTTCAAACGCTCGCTGACGCTCAACACCGACGGCGTCACCATCCGTGGTGCCGGTATGGACAAGTCGATCTTGAGCTTCAAAGGGCAAGTCGCCGGCGCCGAGGGGTTGCTGGTCAACGCCAACGACTTCACGATCGAGGATCTAGCGATCGAGGACACCGTCGGCGATGCCCTCAAGATCAACGAAGGCCGGAACATCATCGTGCGCCGCGTGCGTACCGAGTGGACCAACGGTCCGTCGACCGACAACGGCGCTTACGGTATCTATCCCGTGCAAACCGAGAATACGCTGATCGACGGATCTGTCGCGATCGGCGCATCGGACGCGGGCATCTATGTGGGTCAATCGCGCAACGTGATCGTCAGAAACAGCCGCGCAGAATACAACGTCGCGGGAATCGAAATAGAGAATACGGTGCATGCCGACGTGTACGACAACATTGCCATGAACAACACCGGGGGTATTCTCGTATTCAACATGCCGGATCTACCCCAAGCCGGCCACAGCACACGGATATACAACAACCGAATCTTCGACAACAACACGCCAAACTTCGGCGTACCGGGCTCTGCGGTCGCCGGGATTCCGGCCGGATCCGGGGTGGTCATCAATTCCAACGACAAAGTCGAGATCTTCAACAACACGATCGGCAACAATCAAACGGCCAACGTGCTTATCTCCAGCTACTTCAGCGCCAACTACGCCGGTCAACGAGAATTGGCGGAAGCATTCGATCCGTATCCGGAGACCATCTACATATACGGCAACAGCTTCAGCGACGGCGGAGGTTCCCCGGACCGTGAAGCCCTCGAGGCGGTTCGGCTGCTTATGTACGGTGAGGCGGGTCACTTCCCGGATATCGTCTGGGACGGTGTACAGAATCCCGAGAAGCTCGGAGCAGAGTTCGCAATCTGTGTGGACAACGGCGCTGCCGAGATCTTGAACGTCGATGGTCAACACAACTACGCAAACCCGAGTGTGGATATGTCTCTGCACGACTGCGAACATCAGAAGCTCGGCGCGGTAGTCCTCGCTACGCTATGAGAGGCGTGCGGGCCTGCTCGTGAAGCGTTGGCTGGTTGCAGGCGGTCTGTGCCTGGTTGCCGCCTGCGCGCCCGTGCCCGAGGTTAGTTTTCACGAGGCCGGTGACTATCCCGAGCATCTATCGGAGTGGGGCGTTGTGGTGAAACGTGGCGACCGCTTGGCACTCGGTTCCGGCGTATTACCCTACGACATCAACACGCCGCTATTTTCCGACTACGCTTTGAAGCTGCGAACCATTTGGCTGCCGGACGGCACGACCGGACGTTACGCGGACTTCGAGGCTTTCGATTTGCCGACCGGCACGATTCTCTCAAAATCGTTTTTCTATCCGATGCGGCAGGGCGTTGCGTACGCCGCCCACGATTGGGACGGCGACGTCGGCGCGCTGGATTTAGACCAAGTGCGTCTCATCGAAACACGTTTGCTGGTCAAGCAGGCGCATGGCTGGGACGCATTGCCCTACATTTGGCACGGCGATGACGCGATCCTCACGATAACCGGCGATCTGCAGACGTTCGATCTCAACGACGGTGGCTCGTCGATCGCGTTGACCTACATCGTGCCGACTCGCAACGAGTGCGCGGCGTGCCACGCGACGAATCACACGACCGGCGCGTTGCACCCCATCGGCATCAAGACTCGGCACCTCAACCGCGGATACCACGGCAGTCCCGCCAACCAACTCGTCACGTGGCAAGAAGTCGGTTGGTTGGAAGGGCTCCCCTCGCCTGCCGCATGGTCTCAGAACGCCGATTGGCAGGATTCTACGGAAAGCGTTACCCACCTGGCCCGATCCTATCTGGACGCAAACTGTGGACACTGCCACAACCCTGAGGGGGCCGCCGACACGTCTGGCCTGTGGCTCGACTACCAAGACCATCCCCGTCGGCAGATCGGCGAATGCAAACCACCGATCGCGGCCGGTGGCGGTACCGGAGGGCGTTTGTACTCCATCGTCCCCGGCATGCCGGATGCTTCCATATTGGTGTTTCGCATGGCGGAGACGAATCCGAGCACCCGGATGCCTGAAATCGGCCGTACCCTCGTGCATCGTCGAGGACTAGACGTCGTCACACGCTGGGTGGCATCCCTTGACGGCGTTTGTCTGTAGGGCAACTTTGTGATTCAGCGAGGAATATAGACGTACTTGCGACTGAACAAGAAGTTGTTGACGGTCGCCACGGCAGCACCACACATCAACGAGAACAACGGCCGCCCGGCCAGTGGCCCGGCGAGCACCAGTACCGCGTACACGCCGAAGTTCAGCGTCGCCCCTAGCGCTTGGATGGCAACGTAGCGCGTGAAACGTGCATCCGCCACGCGCACGAGAAACGTGAATTTAGCGTTCAACACGAACGCTACCGAGATGGCCAAGACCACGGATACCAGTCGGGCAGGAAGGTAGCCGACATCGAATCGATAAACGAGCAGCCACAACGTGCCCGCATCGACGAGGAACGATACCCCGCCCACCATCAGGAATCGTACTATCTGCGAGGCAAGCTGGTGCATCTTTCCAAGAACCCTACAACCCGCAGAGCTTACCAGGCAATCCGTCAAGCTGTACGCTGGACCACTTATCGCCAATGATGTGACGCATGCAACCCAACTTTGTCTTCATCATCGCCGATCAGCTGCGCGCCGACCACGTCGGCTTCGGCGGCAACGCCACGATCAAGACGCCGCACCTAGATGGGCTAGCCGAACGCGCGATGCGCTTCGACAAAGCCTATGTCGCCAACCCGATCTGCATGCCGAACCGCGCGACCATTCTGACCGGTCGAATGCCAAGCGTGCACGGTACGCGCTTCAACGGCATCGCGTTGGACCTGGGCGCGCACACTTTCGTGCGTGAGATGGCCAACAACGGCTACCGAACCGCCCTAGTCGGCAAAGCCCACTATCAAAACATCGGCGACGGTCCCACCGGTCTCGTCGAGCGAATGTTTGAGACCCCTGGAGATGCGTTGACCGACACCCACCCTGCCGGATGGGACGAATTCGAGCTACACGAACGCCACACCGCAGCCTTCGTCGAGATGCCGCGGGACTACTACGGCTTTCAACACGTGGATCTCGTCACCCACCACGGCGATCTCTGTTCCGGCCACTACCATCATTGGGCCAAAGAACAGGGGTTCGACCTCACGTCGCTGCACGGCCCGGAAAAAGCCAAGCAGCGTTTTGCAGGTTGGCAACAGGTCTACCAGACGGCCATCCCCGAGGAAGTTTATCCAACACGCTACGTCGCTGAACGCGCAAAGGACTATTTACGGCAAGCGGCCAAAACAGACGCACCCTTTTTTCTGCAGGTGTCGTTTCCTGATCCACACCACCCGTTTACACCCCCTGGCCGCTACTTTGAGATGTACGATCCGTCCGACATTCAATTGCCGGATACCTTCGACGACCCGCATACGAATTCGATGCCCCACTATCAGTTCATGCATTCACGGCGCGGTAAGGCGCCGAAAATGTGGGTCGCAGCATTCGCACCGAACGAGAGTCAATTTCGTCATGCGGCAGCAGCCGAGTACGGCATGATCAGTTTCATCGACGACGCGATCGGCGAGATTCTATCGACCTTGCAAGATCAGGATCTGCTCGACAACACGATCGTCGTATTCACGTCTGACCATGGCGACATGTTCGGCGATCATGGGATCATTTTGAAAGCCGCGATGCACTACGAAGGCTGCATACGTATACCTTTGCTCATTGCCGAGCCAAACGCTGCCGGTGGCCAAACCTCGCGACTGGTTAGTTCCTTGGACCTCGCACAAACCCTTCTCGATCTCGCCGGCATCCCCGAATATCACGGTCTACAAGGCTCCAGTCTCAGGCCGCTGCTGAAAGACTCGGACGTGATCATCCACGATCATCTCGTCATCGAGGAAGACGAGATGTTCGACATGCTGTTCATTGGGAAACCCTTTCGGGCTCGCACGTTGGTGACCGAGGAAGCCAGGCTTTCGCTGTATCAATACATCGAGCAGGGTGAGTTGTTCGATCTCGCCAACGACCCCGAAGAGATGACCAACCTGTTTGCGACCCGCCAGGGTTTGCGCACCGAGCTGACCGCTGCGTTGGCGCGGGAGTTGATGAACCTGGCCGATACCTCGCCCAAGCCTACTCGGATGGCTTAGGCTCCTTTTTCAGTTCGGGAAAGTGCTGCTCAATGGTCGGGCGAAGCAGACGTTCAAAGCCGAAGTAGGCGACGATCATCCCGCCGATCCCCCAAATCCCAAACGCATTGATGACGTACACCGGCCACAACAGTGCGAGAAATCCGTTGATGATCGACTGCAAGCCAAACCGCAGCACGTACTCGATGAGCTGACTGGACACGAAGTCCACAACGCCCTGGGCCTCGCCGATCTCGGTGACGAAGAATTGCACCTCGAACACGCAAAACGCGACGATGTAGCCAAGACCGAACAATCCACCACCTCGCGCCCGCCACACGTTTAGGACAGCGTCGCGCAATAGCGGTTTAACCCTTTTGGGATCTTCCCTGAGCTCGCCCGCAACGCGCCAATGGCGACGCAGCCGACCCTCCTTTTTGCGAGCCTTAGCCACCTGCCCCGGCGGATGATGCGTTTACTCTTGTAGGCCGCGGGCTAGGCAAGTGATGGCGTTCCAACGGTGGGACGCATGAGATCATCCGTACTAAGCCTAACCCGGTCAAGGTAAACTCGAGAGCCTTCACTTCCCCGGGGGTACGCCTTGCTCGATGAAACGCCCATCGTCTGTCCGTTGATGCAGGTGCGGGAAGCGTGGATCGATTACAACGGCCACATGAACATGGCGTTTTACAACTTGGTATTCGACAAGTGTCTCGACTACGTTTACGACAACCTCGGCATCGGCGTCGACTACACCAAAGTCGAAGGCGGCTCATGCTTCACGCTCGAAGTGCACGTGAACTATCTGCAAGAACTGATACTCGGCGACCCGATGCGGGTCACGTTTCAGCTATTGGGCTGGGATGCCAAGCGAATGCATTTTTTTGAGCAGATGTACCATGCCGACGAGGGCTATTTAGCCGCCACCTCAGAGCAGATCGGGTTGCACGTCGACATGCAAACGCGCAAATCGAAGCCGTTCCCCGACGTCGTCCAAGCCAGGCTTGGCGCGCTGATGGCGTTGCACGAGACGTTAGAGACCCCGCCCCAGGTCGGCCACGTTATCGGACTCTAGTAGCCTTCCAGCTCTCCGTAACGGTTGCGGTGAAAGTTGACGTCGCCAAACGTCTGTTCAGATACCGCGGCTCGTTTGATGAAGAAACCAATGTCGAACTCGTCAGTCATACCAATGCCGCCGTGCATCTGGATACCCTCTCGAGAGACGAGGTTGTAGGTTTCACCGACCTTGGCCTTGGTCAGGCTTGCAAGCTTGGCGATTTCCGCGCTGTCCCGGCCTTCGTCGAGCGCGGTCAACGCCTCTAACACGCACGACTTGGAAAGCTCCACCTCGCAGAACATGTTGGCCGCCCGATGCTTCAAGGCTTGGAACGACCCGATAGGCACGCCGAATTGTTCCCGCTCTTTGAGATATTCGATCGTGCGTTCAAAACATTCCTGCAAACCGCCCAACATCTCCGCGGCGATGCCGATGCGGGCAATATCCAGCGTCGGGTCCAACACATCGGCGCCCTTGTCCAACGCTCCCAACAATGCATCGTTTGCAACCGTGACATTCGAGAATTCGATATTTGCCGCATTCCGCGAATCGGCCATCCTGGTGCGCGTAACAGTCACACCGTCGGCACTGCGCTCGACAATAAACAAGCTGAGGCCGTCACGGTCGCCGGCGCTACCACTCGTGCGCGTAGCGACGATGAGTTTGTCCGCGACGTGGCCGTCCAAAACAAACGTCTTGTTGCCGTTGATGGTGTAACCGTCGCCCGACAACTCCGCAGTCGTAGCGACCCCATAGGCACTATGACGATGCGACTCTTCCAGCGCGAGTGCCATCAGCAATTCGCCCGAGGCAATTTTCGGCAGCAATTGCGACTTGAGATCTTCGCTGCCGCCTGAATTCACGGCGGTTCCACACACCCACACGGTGCTGTAAAGCGGGCTTGCCGTAAGCGTGCGACCGGTTTCTTCGGTGACGACGCCTAAACCTTTGTAACCAAACGCCAAGCCACCGTGCTCCTCGGGAAACGGGATTCCAGCCCAACCGAGTTCAACCATCGATTGCCAAGTGTCGCGATCGAAGCCGTCTGCAGAGTCGTCGTCTCTCAGCTTGCGCAGTTGACCTATCGGCGCGCTGTTCGTACAGAAGTCCTTAGCGCTGTCTTTGAGCATGTTCTGCTCTTCGTTGAGAATCATCGCCATGCTGTGTCGTCCCCCCAAAAAATCGCTGTGCCCGCCGCTGCCATCGCGATCGGCGAAACCGGAAATGAAATCAGACTCGACCGGGTTTGTCGAGACGGAGTTGAGGGCAGGAGGGGCTTTACGGCACCTCTCAATAGCCCCGATCGCCCACTCCTAGGGATCTTGCTTACGGTAGAACCCCTCGAACCAGGGTTTCCACACCTCCGGTTCACGAGCCTCCTCGAAAAACTGCCGGACTCGACCGTCCGGTAGCGGCGACCAAGTGCCCCGAAACGGATAGGTCGCGTGCTGGACGCCTGTATAGGTAATGGACCCTTCAAGCACCATCTCGGCTTCCTGCAACCCACCACTGATATCGATGATCGCTCCTGGAGACACCCACACCTGGCGCCACCGATCCGCCACCGACGAGTAAAAGTTCAAGCTGGTACCGGTACCGCCTTGAGTGCCAGTCCAGTTTTCCACGAGCACACAACCTCGCTGCCCTCGCTCGATCGAATTACTACCCGCTAGGCTGTCGTCGACAAGACGCACCTCCCACTGGCCCAACCAGAAATCAAACTGTCGAAATTCCGGTGTACCGCAAGGCGGCTCGACGGCAACTGCCGCTATCGGCAACAACAGCGTCAACCATACTGGCCAGGCGTTTACCAATTTCTTAGGCCTCATACATCGGACCCGCTGCAACATACGACCCCCGTCAATAAACTACTGCCACGGCCCGAAACCCCTTTGTTGGCCAAGGCGAACCGTGAGAAGACCCGCGTTAACATCGTTGCTGTTGTCACTCGTCAGCGCTCCCGTTTGCTTTGGCGAAGACCGGCCTACGATCGAGACACTCGAAGCTCAAACCGCATTTCCGAACAACGCCGTTCCAATGACATACTGGTACGAAGATGGAGCCGCCAGCGCCGAGCCTGCTGCCTGATCTTCTTGGCCGAACGGGGGGAGATGGCGGGCGTAAAGCTCACAAACATCTTCCCATATCGGTTGCGGACCAAACGAGCTCGGAAGCAATAGTCCAGGAAGTCGAACTTCTTGGCGACCTGAGTATTTTTCTGCTTGCCAACGTGACGGCAAACAATCTGGATTTTCTTCGGATGAAGCTCGAGCTTACATTCTCGAAGGCGTCGTTCTAACCGAGTCTTGAGTTCGCGCGCTTCGGCTTCGCTTCGACAGTGCACCACCGCATCGTCAGAAGTCTGCAACGGTTGGTATCCCGAGCGTCCTCATGCCACCTTGCGCTTTCGGTATCTCTACCATCAGCGCGGGAGGTGGAAAGTAACTACCCGAGGCCAACCGATTCCAAAGCTTGTACAGATTGTTTGCTAAGTCTTGTCCAAAATCTTCCAGCGATTGGTGATCAACACCAGCCGCACCGCGGTTCTCCTTAACACGACGGTACGCTTCCCATACGGCACGTTTGGAAATACCCAACGACTTTGTCTCAACCATGGGCTCCTCCCCTTGCGGGTTGACCCAAAGTTGTGACCGAATGACGCAACCCTATATAGCCACTACCTACCTAGAGCGGCATCAGGCCAGGTGCTCACGAATCGAGCAAGCGGTCCGGCGTTGATTATCCAGAACCGAGCAGGGATCCCAATGACCGTTTTTTCAACGAGCCATTGAGATCCGCTCAGGTTGGTTACCCGCTGGCAGGTGGCGCAATGGTCCGCTGGGAAGACCATATGGCCTGATCGCAATCGGCCACCGCACCGACGTGCCGCACCAGTTGCTGACCCGCGTCGCTGCTGAAGAGGCCGCCGACGAAGTTCGCCCAGGACGTCATGTCGTCGAACACGCTGAACAACAACCAGTCGGGCGTATTCGCCCCCCCTGTGGTCGGTGTGAGGGAAAACACTGCACTCGGGGCATTGTCTTCCATGCCGCCGAGGACGCCAGCGATATGACCTTCCAGGTCGGTAATACCCACTGGGGTAACACCTTCTCGCACACCACAGGCGAAAGCGGTGACGATCGCCGTTGCATCACCGCGGTCCGGTACTTCGCGTTCGAACACAGACCTGGTAGTGCCTAATCTTGGAGTACAGGTCGCTGCGGAGTAGAAACGCGCGGTAACATCGGAAAGTTCAGGCGCGGCCGCTTGTGCATCCGAAAAGGCGGCATATGCTCCCAGGTTCTGGTGCGGTGCAAGCCAGACTATGTCGAAAGGTAAATCGCCTTTGATTAGCGACCACAGGTAGGTGGGTCCAATATCGACACCAGCCTTAGCCGCTTGTTTGACATAGTAGTCCCGTGCAGCCAGCACATCGTCGATGTCCTTACCTGCGTTGTAGCTACAGGTCCAGGTCTCGAGCACTCCTGGCGGTTGTGCTTCTTCGGCATTGACGCCGAAGCTGACCACACCAGCGAAGGCGAATGCCAGTAGCGCGAGA
>JAPUIA010000128.1 GCA_027297435.1 Gammaproteobacteria bacterium
GGGCCGGACTCGAACCGGCACGGAGTTACCTCCGAGGGATTTTAAGTCCCTTGTGTCTACCAATTTCACCACCCGGGCTCGTGGGGCTGTGTTTGGTGCCCAGGGCGAGAGTCGAACTCGCACGCCACTAAGGACACTGGAACCTAAATCCAGCTTGTCTACCAGTTCCAACACCTGGGCAAGGTCGCGCGGCAGAGCCACGCGGCGGCGCATTCTAACCGACCCGATCCAAGCCGTCCCGTCTTCGTCGCCGGCTAGGGTTTTTGGAACAGCAGGGTGAATCGGTCCGTATTGCCGGTCACCGTGCGACGTCCGACTTCGTAACGAAGTTCGTCGTCCATTCGGTAGTGCAGGTCTGACCAATCGACAAACTTGAACCCCACGGCTTCGGCTTCCTTGATCATCAGTACCGGGTCCATGCGCCGCCCGTTCTCATTGTCGTCCGCTTGCATGTGACGCCGCGTGTGATCGACTACGCCGTAGTAACCGCCCGATTTCAAGGCCCGAAAGCTCGATTCGTTGATTGCGTGGCGACCCGTTTCGGTAAAGTTGTGCAGGTTGCGAAACGTCAGTACCAGGTCCATGTCTTCCGCGTCGAAGCTAATACCCTCCCCGCGGCGACCGACGCGTTTGAATTCGCCATCGGGCTGAATCACGGTGATCTTGTCGAAACCCGGCTGACCGATCAGGTTGCTCTCGATATTCTGGGTGCCGATCGATACGAACAGTTCGCCGTCTTCTCGCAGGAGCGGCGCAAGGATCTTGGTGTACCAGCCACCTCCTGGCAGTAGCTCGAGCACCCGCATGTCCTGCTCGAAGTGGAAGAACTGCAACGTCTGCTCGGGTTTGCGGTTGGCATCCCGCGCCTTGTCGGCATCCGTGCGAACCTCGCCAGCCAATGCCGCGTTGACGGCTTCCTGTAGATCCGCTGCCGCGCCGCTTGCCAGCAGTAACGCCATACACAGCATGAGTGACTTCTTCATTTGCATTCCTTGTTTGTCTTTCTGGGTGGATATTCTGGTCGAATATTGTAGGTAATTATCGGTTGGGTCCGCGGTTCATTGGATAGGGTTGCCAACGTTCCAGCGGTACCTTAGGCAGTACCGTCGGGTTCACGCAACTCAGCGGCCAACGGCTCTGCAGTACGAGGGCGACCTCTCGGCCAACACGGCGCCGCGTCTCAGGTCGCATGCGAGTCGTCGCCGACGCGACGTGGGGCGTCACGATGACGTTGTCCATCGTCAAAAGCGGATTCTCGAGATCGACAGGTTCGGTTTCAAGGACGTCCAGTCCGGCCGCCGCAATACGTTCGCTCTCGAGTGCGTCGATTAGGTCCACCTCGTTGATGATGGAACCGCGCGCGGTGTTGATGATCACTGCTGTCGGTTTCATCTGACCGAGTGCGGTCGCGTCGATCTTGTGGCGAGTCTCGTCGTTCAACGGAGCGTGAACGGAAAGATAGTCGGATCTTGCCAGCAGGTCCGCGAAACTCACGGGCTCTACACCGGCGTCGCTCATCGTCAGTTCGCTGACGTACGGGTCATGAGCGATAACGCGCAATCCAAAGGCCTTGGCACGACGCGCTGTACAACGGGCGACGTTACCGAATGCCAGTAAGCCCAGTGTTTGGCCCATCAACCTGGGGACGTGCTCTAGCAGGGGCCGACCCTTGAACCAGTCACCTCGCAGCACCATGTCTTGCATGATTCTGCTGCGCCGAACCGCTGCGAGCAACAACATCATGGCGTGATCGGCGACTTCTTCGATGAATACGTCGGGTACGTTGGTCACCACGATGCCGGCGTCGCTCGCGGCAGCCACGTCGACCATATCGACGCCCACGCTGCCCACCCCGATCACCGTACATTGTTCGAGCTTGGCGATAATGTCGCGATCGATCTTGATGCCCCAAGAAGTGATGATGGCATCGGCGTCTTTGGCGCCATCCGCGAAACTCTCGGGCGTGGCCCCATCGATCTCGACGATGTCGGCCAGTGGCGCCAACGCTTCCAACTCTAACGCGTAGCGCTCGGCAATCGCCTCGGAGCGCGCGTGCCTCGGCAGCTGCACGACCACTTTCTTTTTGTTGCCCAACGTGTCCTCCATGCGTCTGGCAGAAATTCTCGCATGTTTGGTTGGTGTCGGTAACCATCCCGGGGATGTTAAGGTGCCCTCGCTTAAGCCAAAGGGGGGTGCTATGCGCGAGAATTCAGCCTTGGCGGCATGGCGGGACAAACGGCAGACCATCGGCGCCTGGTTGTCACTGGCCAACACGCATTCTGCCGAGGTGCTGGCGAGCATGGGATTCGATTGGGTTTGCCTTGACCTGCAACACGGCTTGTTGGACTACCAGGATCTGACGCATATGTTGCCAGCCATCTCCCGATCAGACGCCACGCCGATGGTGCGCGTGCCTTGGAACGAACCGTACGCGATCATGCGAGTGCTCGATGCGGGCGCCTACGGGGTCATCGTGCCACTCGTCAATAATCGTGCGGAAGCCGCCAGGGCGGTGGCTGCGTGTCGTTACCCGCCGGATGGCAACCGATCGTTCGGGCCCATTCGGGCCGCTCTGTACGGAGGTCGCGGCTATGCGGTTGAGGCCAACGATCAGATTGCCTGCATCGCCATGATCGAAACCGAAGAGTCGCTCGAGAACTTGGACGAGATCGTCACCACCCCGGGATTGAACGGCATCTACATTGGGCCATCCGATCTCGCGCTGGCCTTGGGGCTACCGCCGCAAGGCGACACTAAAGACCCCAAGCATTCCGAAACCGTCAAGCGGATTCTCGACACGTGCCAGGCCAACGACGTCGCTGCCGGCATCCATACATCGAGCCTGGAATACGCCCAGCGCTACCTCGAGTGGGGTTTCAACTTCGTGACGTTGGGTAGCGACCTGGGGTGGATGGCGCAAGCCGCGGGAACCGAACTCGCTGCAGCGCGGGGCACGCAAGAAGCAGAACGAGAGAAAACCGGGTATTAATTATAATCGGGGTACGAGCGGCTTTAGCCGCGATGGGAGACATTGAATTTAAAGAAGAAATCGCGGCTGAAGCCGCTCCTACCAACGGATGCAGGTGAATCCGTCAATTTGGAGATTGCATGACTTACGAACAGATCCTATTCGAGATCCAGGACCATATCGGCATCATGACGCTGAACCGGCCGGAGCGGCTGAACGCTTGGACCTATACGATGAGCGCAGAACTCACAGATGCCATCGAGTCCTGCAACGACAACCCGGATGTCGGTGCGATGGTCATTACCGGTGCGGGTCGAGGCTTCTGTGCCGGCGCCGACATCAAAGATACGTTTCAAGCTCGCATTGACGGCAAGCCGTCGGAGCGTCCCAAACATGATCCTACGGACTGGGTCGGCCTCGTGCGAAGTTCGAAACCGATCGTGGCTGCCGTCAACGGCGCCAGCGTCGGGGTCGGCGCAACGATGGTGTTGCCTTGTGATGTGATCGTAGCATCGGAGAGCGCCAAATTTGCCATGGGCTTCATCAAAATGGGGCTCGTCCCGGAGCTCGCAAGTTCGCATTTTCTCGTACAACGCATGGGAATCGGGCGAGCGAGCGAAATGTGCTTGTCGGGTCGACTCTATCCAGCGGCAGAGGCATACGAACAGGGTTTGGTGGACCGCTTGGTGCCGGACGATCAACTCATGCAGACCGCGACCGACATAGCCAAATCGTTCGCCGCAAATCCGTCGCCGCAACTACGGTGGGTCAAGCAGCTGTTGACGCAAAACGGCTCGGCGACAGATCTTGCCGCGGTGCAAAAAATTGAAGGTGAGATGCTGCAGCTCGCGTACAATACGCCCGAGCACAAGGAGGCTGTCGCCGCCTTTCTAGAGAAGCGTGAACCCGACTTTCGAAACGTTGCTTAACAATCCACCGCCAGAGTTGCTCTGGTTGTTCGGCCTAGCGGTGCTTGCTGGTGTTGCGCTCGCGAGCGGATTTTGGCTCGCGCGATTGAAAATCGTGCGCCGGCGCGCGTTCGAAGATGGTCTGACCCGCGATTCCGACCAGCAAACGGCGCAACGAGCGCTCATCGAGGAACGTCTGGGTATTCGCAATCGAGAGTTTATCCGTCTCGAAGGGCAGGCGAGCACGCTGGAGCGTCAGCTGGTTGTGACGCGTGACGATTTGGAGAAACGCAATCGAGAGCTCGCCAAACAACAGGCAGAGTTTGCCGCATTGCAGGCGAGGCTCGAAGAGAGCCGCCGCGGTTTCATTGAGAAGGAGCAGCTGTTCAAGGAGTCGAGCGAAAATCTCAAAAAAGAGTTCGAGCTGTTGGCCAACCGCATCTTCGAGCGCCAGGGTGAGACCCATCAGCAAAAACTCGCTACCGTACTCTCGCCGTTCAAAGATCAGATCGTCGATTTCAAGAAGCGGGTAGAACAGATTTATCACACGGAGAGCAAAGACCGGGCTTCGTTGCTTGCCGAGGTTCGCAACCTGCAAAAAGCCAGCGAGCAGATCAACCAGGAAGCCGAAAGCCTCACGCGGGCCCTCAAGGGCGACAAGCGGTTGCAGGGTAACTGGGGCGAGATGGTTTTAGAGCGAGTGCTGGAGGAGTCGGGCCTGCGACGCGGGCACGAGTACGAAGTACAGGAAACTCAGCGCTCGGCCGACGGCGATGTCAAGCGTCCCGATGTGATCATTCGGTTGCCCGACGACAAGGATGTGGTCGTCGACGCCAAGGTGTCGCTCAATGATTATGAAGACGCGTTGGCGGCAGAAAGTGACGAACGTCGCCAGAAGTCGATCGCCCTATACCTCGCGAATCTGCGCATACACGTGAAGCGCCTGTCTGAGCAAGACTACGACCAGCTACAGGATCTACGGTCTCTGGATTTCGTCTTGATGTTCGTACCGATCGAGTCGGCCTTCACGCTTGCCATGGAGCATGACCACCGACTGTTCACGGAAGCGTTCGAGAAACGTATCGTGATCGTCAGCCCCACCACGTTGATGATGACACTCAGAATCATTCACAACGTGTGGCGCTACGAGAAACAGAACCGTAACTCGCAGGAGATCGCCCGGCGCGCGGGTGCGCTCTACGACAAACTTCGCGCGTTCATCGAAGAAATGGATCAGCTCGGCAAGCAGCTCGGCACGGTCGAGCGCACCTACCAGTCGGCTTACAATAAACTTACAACCGGCCGCGGCAACCTCGTCCGTCAAGTCGAACAATTCCGCGAACTCGGTGCCCAGGTGAAAAAACCGATTGCCAAGGAAGTGGTCGAAATTTCCCACGATGAGGATTCCCCGACTATTTGAGAAGGCGTTCTCGTTTTTTGGCTATCCCACGCCCCAATTTCCCTAGAACTAACAGAAAGCTCACAGAACCTGGCGGGCCTTGTGGGTAGATTACGAGGCAGAAACGGACTGCGAGGAAACGAAATGCTGGTGTTAACCCGGCGTGCCGGCGAATCGATTATGATCGACGACGAAATTGAGCTGAAAGTGCTCAAGATTCGCGGCAGCCAAGTGCATCTAGGGATTGATGCACCCAAACATGCGGCCGTACATCGCAAGGAAGTATGGCTACGTATTCACGGAGAGCCGAAAGCCGCGGGTCACACCCCCAAAGCTGCTCCTACTGGACCCTCCCACAAAGCCGCGGACCAAGCTTCTGAATAGTCCTCTCACAAACTATCCTGGGTAGGAGCGGCTTCAGCCGCGATTAGTTAGGTTAAGATGGACGATGAAAATCGCGGCTGAAGCCGCTCCTACCTTGGAATGCCAGGTTTTTCCGTACCCTTTAGCCGTGGTCCCACCGCTTCGGTCATTGCGTCGCGATATACGGCGGCGTCTCACATATTGCGTACGGTCTCACATGCGTCTCATCGAGCGAGAATCGATGGTGACGCAGCCCCTCAAGCCGTTCGCGGGCAAGTTGCTCATCGGGCGGTTTCAAAAACACGGAATCGAGATCGGCGAAGATCGGATTGACGCCCTGCAACCGGGTGAAGTCACAATTGGTCTCCCACTGCCCTCGATGCAACTCGACGACCTCTATGCGCGTCAAGATACTCCAGTGACTAAACGTCAATGGCTCACCGGTTGCGAACAGTATCGGTAAGGCTTGGTCCGCCTCGCTGGCCGCAGCGAGCAGGTCGCGGGCCACAAGCCAAGGGTGCGCGTCTCTGTAAGAACCTTGGCCCGATCCCTCCAGCAGGCTCTCGATGGCCTTGGCGGTCACCACCGTGCAAATGCAAAAGGCTGAGACGTCCATCAATTCTCCAGTCCCCGCGCAGTGGATACATCACTGTACATACATACAGGACTACTTATAATCCGAAAAATGCTCGCGCGTACCCCCAAGCCGGTTGTCATGTCAGACCCAATCTTAGACCGGAAGGTACCGCCGCCGCCGGACTATTATCGAGACAACCTGTTGCGCGTGTTGAAGCACGTCGCGTCCGAGCACGGTGATCTGCTCGCCGACCAAGAGTTAACCTTCATCGCCACGTTCCAATCCGTTGGCATACCCAGTCAGCGCTTGTATGCCCGCCTCATCACCCGCAAAGGTCCGTGGCTCCGGCAGGACAAGCTAGCCTATCGAGAAGTCGACGAACTCGACGCGGCGCTGCTTGAGCTTGCCGCAAACGAACTTGTCGAACTGACCCCGGAAGCGCCGGCAGAAAGCCTGCTACCGCTCTTTGTGAAGGCCGAACTCACGGAACTGTTTGCGCTCGACTGCCCGCGCAAAGACGCGTTGCTTACCGCGATTCTGAGCCGCTACCCCGATCCGCTCATCCGCGAGCGATTGTTGCGTGTCAGCCCATGGCTCGCCATCACCCACCGGCGCTCGTTGAGTGTCGTGCAACTTCTGTTCTTTGGTGACAGCCATCGCGATCTCTCCGCGTTTGTCCTGGAAGATCTCGGCATGGTGCGCTATGAAATGTATTCGGTCTCGCGCGAACGGCGATTGTTCGAGAACCGACAAGCGCTAACGCGTTACCTGCGACTGCGCGATCTCAGCAATCTTTCTCACCGGGTCGGCGAGTACCCGTCCATTGCGCCGGCGATCCTCGAACGTGTGGTAGCTGGCGGCGAAGGCTGCAATCGCTTGGAACAACGGGTACGCCAACGCACCCTCAACCGCCTGGGGCGCTGGTTCGAACGCTGGCATGCAATCGATACGGCGCTCGACTGCTACGGGTGGGCGGATCAACCTCCGGCACGCGAACGCAGGGTTCGGTTGCTGACAAAATTGGGCGATGCGTTTGGCGCCAACGCGCTGCTCGACGAGATTCGCGCCAACCCCGACACCCCCGAAGAGGAAGACTTTGGTGAGCGGTTCGGCCACCGCGGTGGTGGCGTCAAGCCACCGACGACCATCTGCGAGCTGAGCGGCGCAGTCGTCGATGATATCGAGGGTCATGCGATCCGCCATCTGGCATCGCTGGGCGGCGAGGGCTGGCACCTCGAGAACGCCTTGCCGTTGGGGTTGACCGCTCTGGCGTTTTGGGACGTGATCTTCGCACCGGTTGAAGGGGCGTTCTTGAACCCGTATCAGACCGGTCCGGTCGACCTTTATTGGCAGGACTTTGCCAACATCAGAGCCGAAGAGATCGCGGTGCAGACCGACCGGCTGTCCGATTCTCGCGCGTTCGAGGCCGAGCTCAAAGCCACCTGGCAAGCCAAGTTCGGCGTCGCCAACCAACTGATGAGTTGGCGCCACATCGATGACTACCTGTTAGAAAGGGTGTTGGAAACCGTGCCGCACGAGCTGTTGTTACGGTTGGTTTGTCACGTCATTCAGAACCTAGCGAGTCGGCGCACGGGTTTTCCGGATCTACTGGTGCTCTATGGCACCTCGGAATACGAATTTGTGGAAGTCAAAGGGCCGACCGATCAACTTCAGCCGACGCAACGTATGTGGTTCAAGTATCTGCTCGGCCACGGTTATCGCGCGCGCGTCATGAAGTTCAAGGCGTGACCGATCGGCCGCTGCCCATTCGCTGGCTGGCGGAGTTCGTACATCGTCGCGGCGATCTCTACGCCTACCGGGCAGGCAACACACGTCCCGACGAAGGCATTGCGACTCAGCGCAGGCTGCAACGCGATCGAGGAGACACTTACCTCATCGAACAAACGGTGAAGGCGACACTCAGCGTCGCCGACGTCGAATTCGAGCTTTCCGGACGGGTTGACGGGATGGACTTGACGGCGGTGCCGGCGTTGGTCGAGGAGTTCAAAACCACCCGTGCAGATCCTGAGGTCGTGCACGAACACGACGGCTGCGTGCACTGGGCACAGACGTTGCTGTACGCGGCGCTATTGGCAAGAACGCACGAAACCATCGAACGGTGGCATCTACGGCTCATCTACTGTCATCCCGAAAACCACCAAATTCGGATATTTGAGCGCGCGGCGGATCGAGGTGAACTGGCGGAGTTTCTGCAAGAGACGTTGACCCGCTATGGCCGGTGGGTTGTTGCAGAGCGGCAACACGAGAAGCAGCGCGATGCGTGGCTGGCGTCGCGCGATTTCCCATTTACGACCTATCGACCACACCAACGCGCGATGGCCCGCCGGTGCTATCAAGCACTCCGGGATCGCGAACCGTTGTTGTTGGAGGCGCCGACGGGCAGCGGCAAGACCATCGGCGTCTTGTATCCCGCGCTGAAGAACCTTGTCGCCTCGTCGAGTAAGAAACTTTTGTACCTAACCAGTCGCGGCACCGGCGCCAAGGCCGCTCAGACGACGTTGCAGACCATCGATTCCGACCCGCAAGCCATTCGCCACATCACCATCACGGCGAAGGAAAAGGTCTGTCTCGTCGAAGGTATGCCGTGCACCGCGGAACGCTGCCGTTATGCACGAGGCTACTACGACAAACGCGATGCCGCCGTTGCCGAATGTTTGGACGCGTACAGCATCGGTCCTGAGACGATCGAGACGATCGCACGCAAGCACGAGGTTTGCCCTTTCGAAATTTCGTTAGACGCTGCACTCGGGGCCGATGTCGTCATCTGTGACTATAACTACGTTTTCGACCCCATCGTGCGGCTGCAACGGTTTGCTGCGGACGCTGAGATTGATCTCCTGATCGACGAAGCTCATCAGTTGACCAGTCGCGCGACAGCCATGTTGTCCGTGAGCATCGATCGCGCCTCCCTGCGAGCGGCACTTCGCGAACCCGTACCCGCGTCGATCGCAACACGGCTCAGGTCTCTGGACCGGGCGCTGACGACCTTGCGGCGCCAGTACGGTCTCGAGATTGAAGCGATAATCGATGACCCACTGGCGGTGCGCCGCGCTGCCAAGCGTTTGGTCGCCGAGTGGCAGGTCGCAACCGTCGAGCTCGATGGCCTACCCAATTTACGGTCCACGCTGTTCGACGCGAGTCGGTGGCTGCGCTCGGATGGCTGGGCGCGGCCGGGAGCCTATGCCTACGTGCTGGATACCCGCGAAGATGAGTTGATCGTCCGTTTGGAGTGTCTCGATCCGAGTCAGTATCTCAGGGAGACGCTTGCTGAATATCGCAGCCATATCCGATTTTCCGGCACGGTATCGCCGCTTGAGCTTTATAACGATCTTCACGGATTGGAGGAAACGCATGCGGAGCGCGCGGCCAGCCCATTTCGCCAAGATCAGCTGGGACTGTTGTTGATCAACGACGTCAATACCTACTACCACGGCCGTGAACAATCGATCGGCCAGCTCGTCGACTTGGTGCACGCGGTTTGCACTGCCGAACGCGGCCACTATCTCGTCGCGTTTCCGTCCTACGCTTACCTCGACCGCTTTAAGGTGGCCGCAACTCCAAAACTCGACGCGTTGAATCTTCGTGTTCAGGCGCCCAACATGGAAGAGGCTGAGCGCGACGCGTTCCTGAGGCTGCTGAACGAGGCGGAACCCGTACTGGCCGGCATCGTCCTCGGCGGTCTCTTCGCCGAGTCCGTGGATTTTAGCGCCGTGCCCCTCAAAGGCGTCATCGCCGTAGGCGTGGGATTGCCACCGCCGACGCTGATCCGCACCTGTCAGGAGAAGTACTTCGACGACAGGTCGCTCAATGGCAAGGCAGTAGCATTCCTGCAGCCGGCAATGACCAAGATCCTTCAGGTCACCGGACGATTGCTGCGCTCTCCCGACGACCGGGGCATCATCTGTCTCGTCGATCCGCGGTTTTGTGAATCCCAATACCAGCAGTTTTTTCCGGCGCACTGGCAACCAACCGTGGTTGCGGCAGGCAACGTCGGCAAAGTAGTGGCGAAATTCTGGAAAGACACTATCCTCACCGCACCCAGCTAAGCACGCCTCTTGTTAGTAATGGTTTTCCGGCGCACGAAGATTATCTGTACGATCGGCCCGGCGACGGCCGACTTTCCGACGTTGGAAAAGTTGTGCCACGCCGGCATGGATCTGGTGCGCCTCAACATGTCCCACGCGGACCACGAAGGCGCCGCGAAAATCATCAACTGGATCAAAACGCTCAATCGCAAGGTTAAACACCCTCTGCCCGTTCTGTTGGACACCCAAGGGCCCGAGATACGCACGGGGGTCGTCGACGAGCCCATGAACCTCAAACCCGGCCAGATCGTAACGTTATCGGTGCGCGATCCCGACCAAGTCGAAACCTCGTCTATCTATGTCAACTACGCAGAGCTTGCCGACGTTGTCACGCCAGGCAACCGCATCACGGTGGACAATGGCCTCATCAATTTCGAGGTGCTCGAGCGCGAAGGCAAGCAACTCGTCTGCAAGGTCATCGACGGCGGTCTGCTCGGTAGCAAACGCCACGTCAACCTGCCGGGGGTACGAGTCAACCTACCGGCAATCACACCGAAAGATCGCAAGGACATCGACTTTGGTCTCGAGCACGACGTCGACTTCATTGCATTGTCGTTTGTGCGTGGAGCGGAGGATGTCGAAGAGTTGCGCTCGCTGATTCGGGAGAAACACGGCAAGGCCCACATAATCGCCAAGATTGAAGATCAGGAGGGCGTGTCCAACATTCACGATATCGTTCGCGTTGCCGACGGCGTAATGGTCGCGCGCGGCGATCTGGGTATCGAGACCGACATCGCCGATCTACCCAACGTTCAACGTCGCCTGGTGCATTCTTGTGCCAAATGGGGCAAGCGGTGCATCGTCGCAACGCACCTTTTGGAATCGATGATCAAAAACCCCATACCGACGCGCGCCGAGGTGACCGACGTGGCCAATGCCGTCTATGAAGGCGCCGATGCCGTCATGTTGTCGGGGGAGACGAGCATTGGTAAACATCCGGTGCGCTGTGTCGAACAGCTGGTTGCCATCACCCAATCCTCGGAGCGTTATCCCGGGCTCGGCTACGAAGAAGATCTTGTCGCGAACACCGACAAACAGCAGCTGGCGATTCACGCCGTCGCACTGGCGGAGTCGATCGAGGCCAGCGGCATCGTCGTCATCACGCGCCGAGGTATCACCGCAGATTTGGTTACCAGCGCGCGGCCGCGCAGCGTACCAATCTACGCCTTTACCAACGACAGCCAAACACGTCGCCGCCTGTCCTTGAATCGTGCCGTCGTGAGCTTTCGTACCGAATTCAGCAATCAGCCGGAAAAGACCCTGCAACGCGCCTTCAAGGTGCTCCAAGATCGAGAGGGCCTGTCGCCGGGCGCGAAGGTTGTAGTGATCTCGGACGTATTGGCGGGGGCCAAGACCGACGCGATACAAATTCGCTTCCTCACCGACGGGTGACGGACCGCGACGTCGCATCCTTGGACGCGCGGTTACGTCGCACCCCGATATCGGGCATATTCGAAACTGCAAATTGGGTTTACGTTCGCCACCGGGGTAGGAGCGGCTTCAGCCGCGATTTCCTACCTATCCACCGGCCATGTCGCCTAGACCGCTCAAAGTATTACACACCACCATCCTTAAATGCTCAAAGGACACCGCTTACGCATCGGACGATACTCGAAACCGGGTCTTTGCTATGTGGTCACGACCCGAACGGCCCGGTCAAGATCGATCTTTGAGAATCTGTACGTGGGCCGCATCGTGGTGCGAGCTTTGATGCACGACTTGCAAGACCGAACCGAAACTCTGGCGTTTGTGGTCATGCCGGACCACGTTCATTGGCTTTTCAGACTGCTAGACGATGCATCATTGAGTGATGTGGTACGTCGATTCAAAGGCTTGAGTGCGCGTCGCGTCAACGACAAACTCAATCGGCAGGGTTCGGTCTGGCAGCGAGGTTACTTTGATCACTGTGTGCGCGGCGATCGAGCACTCGTCAAACACGCCCGCTACATCGTCGGTAATCCGGTCAGATCAGGGTTGGTTGCACGGATCGAGGATTATCCGCTCTGGGACGCGTGCTGGTTGTGAGCACAAAGAATCGCGGTTTAAAACGGCTCCTACCCAAATACGGGGCAATCTTCGATACCGGGGTAGGAGCGCCTTCAGGCGCGATAAGTTCGTTTAAAAATCAATGACTTAATCGCGACTAAAGTCGCTCCTACCCTCACCACATCTCCTAAGCTACCAAAACGCGGAATACACCATCCCGAGCGCCGCCAGTATCAACAGCACGCCGAATAGACGGCGCAGCGGTTGTGGCTGGATACGATGTGCGGTGCGCACCCCCAGAGGGGCGGCGACGACCACGCC
>JAPUIA010000129.1 GCA_027297435.1 Gammaproteobacteria bacterium
AGCAACGAGTCGAGATTTGCATCACCGGTATTGGCGACGTAGCCGTCGAAGAGCACGGTCCAGACGCCACGAAACATCTGAAGTCCCGTTGATTCCTGCGGATTCGTTGCGAGCCCCAGCACCGCGGATTGCTGGAAAACGAGTGCGAATACCAAACCGGCTAACACGCCGCTCAAAATCGTAGCCACGGCCGGTACCTTCTTTGCGGCCAGAAAGACGACGAGGACGACGGGTAGCAGCATCAGAAGATTGATTTCAAAGTTCGCATCCAGCAGTGTCAGGGTAGATGCGAGCGAGTCGTCGCCTTGGGTTGCCGTTTCGCCGATGGCGCCGAGCACCGCGAAAAGGACGATCGCGAATACCAAGCTTGGTCCCGTGGTCCACGTCATATGGCGGATGTGCGTAAAGATGTCGATGCCGGTAACGGCCGGCGCCAGATTGGTCGTGTCAGACAGCGGTGACATCTTGTCGCCGAAGTAGGCGCCGCTGATGATCGCGCCCGCGGTAATCTCCAGGGACAAATTGAGGCCTGTCGCGATCCCGATGAGGCCGACGCCCAGCGTGCCGGCGACGGTCCAAGAGCTGCCGATCGACAGCGCCGTAATCGCGCAGAGCACGCACGCTGCTGCGTAGAAAACTGCCGGGTCCAGCAGCAACAATCCATAGTAGATCATCGTTGGCACGGTGCCCGATAGCATCCACATGCCGATGAGACTGCCGACCGAGAAGAGAATCATCACGGCAGGCAACGCAGTGGAGATGCCGCCGACGATGGTTTCTTCGATGACTTTCCACGTGTGACCGTTCTTGATGCCGATGAGCGTGGCGATGACGGCGCCAAAGACCAGCGCAATCTGGTTTGCGCCGTAAGATGAGTCTGAACCAAAGAGCACCACGGACATGGCCAAGAGAGCTACGGTGCTGCCAATGGCCACGATGACATCGGCGGCACTGGCGTCTTTGACGGTGGCCAAGCACTTCCCCATTTGGTTTTCTCCGGCATTTTGCTTGATACTCTCAAGGCTTGCATTGTTTTTGGGGGGAAGATGCGGTTGCAAAGTCTCGCGCTGTTGGGTTTTACGGCACTGGTTGCGTGCTCGCCGAACGATCCTCCGGCGCCTACGCATCAACAGGCCACCCACGTTGTCACCGTCAGCGAAGGCACCAACATGTCGCTGGCGGTGAGCCCTGATGGCCAAACGTTGGCGTTGAGCGTTCAGGGCAAACTCTTCACGCTGCCGATCAATGGCGGTATGGCGACCGCCATCGTCGACGACTACTACGATGCACGAGAGCCGAGTTGGTCGCCGGATGGGCAACGCATCGTTTTTCACGGCTATCGCGGCGGTACCTGGGATCTTTGGGAGGTATCTCTAAACGGTGGCGAGGTCCAGCAACTGACGAACGATGCGTTCGATGATCGAGAACCGCACTATGCTCCCGACGGGCGATCCATCGCCTTTTCCTCGGACCGTGCCGGCAGCTATGACGTCTGGGTATTGAATCTCGACGACGGTGGCTTGCAGCAAGTGACCGACACCCAGGCCGACGAACACTCGCCCGCATGGTCGCCGGATGGGCAGCGTATTGCCTATGCCGTCACCATCGGCCGCAACGAAGGCCAGTTACGGCACAAGTCCGTCGATGGCGACCCGATCACGTTGGCGGAAGAGGCCGGCAACCTGGCGGGCATCAGTTGGAGCCCGGACGGAACCGAGCTCGCCTACCAGGTGCTCCGACGCACCGGTGCTGCGGTCACCGAACTGCGTCTCGTGTCGTTAGAAGGTGGTCCAGCGAACACGCTGTCGCAGTCCGGCGATGACGTGTTTCCGTTTCGCGCGAGCTGGATAGACGCGGACACTCTGGTGTACGCGGCAAACGGACAGATTCGCAAACAGAGGCGCGATGCAGCGCCAGGCGTGGTGCCCTTCTCCGCGGCCTTCGAACTCAATCGTCAACCGTATTCGAGGCGTACGCGCGATCACGATGATAGCCAGCCACGCCAAGCGCTTGGCATAGTGGCCCCGGCGATTTCCCCGGACGGTCGAGAAGTCGCCTTCACGGCACTCGGAGATGTTTGGCTGTGGAATCCCGAGGCCGGTACGCTCGAAAATCTCACGGACAACGTCTTCGCGGAGCAAACACCGACTTGGTCGCAAGATGGCTCGAAGCTAGCCTATATCTCGGATCGGGCCGGGTCTTCGGGGTTGTGGGTTTACGATTTTGCGCAACAGCGGCATCGGCACGTGCCGGTGCAAGCTAGCGGCGTGTCCAATCCGCGTTTTGCGCCCGATGGTGAATCGATCGCGGTCTTTGCGGCAACCAGTAACCCGCTTGCCGGGCAGCTTGCGATCGTCGATCTCGAAGACGGGTCTCACACGCCGTTGTACAAACCCATTCCGCCGCAACCCGTTTCTTGGAGCGCGGACGGTACCGTGGTCGCAACGACGTCCCTTGCACCGTATTCCAATCGTTATCGCGAAGGCGTTTACCAACTTGTCGTTGCCAACGCTAGCGGTGGCGAGGTAAACGAAGTCGTTCCGACCCAGCACCGAAACGTGACCGATGTATCGTTGATACCCTCCGGTCAAGCCATCACCTACGTGCAGGGCGGATTGTTGTGGCAGTTGGATCTAGATGAGACCTATCGGCCCGTCGGTGAGCCTCGACAACTCACAAACGAACTCACGGACAATCCGTCCTGGAGCGCCGGGGGACAATACATCGTCTACATGAGTGGCGACCGCATGGTGCGCTTCGACGCGACAACGGCGACGGCAGAGGACATTACGCCCTCGCTGCAGTACGCAAGGGCGCAACCGAGCGGACGACAGGTTATTCGCATCGGGCGTTTGTTCGATGGGGTGCGTGACGGTTATCAGACCAACGTCGATCTTGTCATCGAGGGCAATCGTATCGTATCGGTTGGCCCGGCTGATCCGGATTTGACGCCCGACATCGATGCCTCGTCCCATGCGGCGTTTCCCGGTTTGTTTGAAATGCACGCGCACATGGGCGTGACCAGCGAAAAGCAGGGTAGGGTCTGGCTCGCCTATGGCGTGACCACGGTGCGTGATCCGGGATCCAACCCGTACCTGGCCAAGGAACGCCAGGAAGCTTGGGATAGCGGGCGTCTGACCGGGCCTCGAACGCATGTCACGGGCTACCTGACGGATGGCAATCGCGTGTACTACTCGATGGCTGAGGGCATTATCTCTGACGCCCATCTGATGCGTTCACTGCATAGGGTCGAGGTGCTCGGGCTCGACTTCATCAAGACCTACGTTCGCCTGCCCGATCATTGGCAGCGAGAGGTCGTGGAGTTCGCACACGGCATCGGCATACCGGTATCGTCCCACGAACTCTACCCCGCGGTCGCACACGGGTCGGATCACGTCGAGCACATTGGCGGCACAAGTCGCCGTGGCTATCAACCCAAAGTCACCGCGCTGGGGCACAGCTACGATGACGTCATACGGTTGTTGGTGGATTCCGGAATGGGCATCACGGCCACCGCGGTGTTGCCGGGCTACTCGGTAGTGGTTGGGGAACAACCGGACCTGTTTGCAACCGATCAATTCGAGGCGTTCTACGGTGCCTCGATGCGGCAGGCGGCGCAGATGCTGGTGCGCATGTTCGGGCCCGGCGCGACGGCGACTGCCGAGGCCAACGGCGAGCTGTTGCGTGCCTTGGTCGATGAGGATGCGTTGCTCGTCACGGGCACCGACTCTCCATTCGTGCCCTATGGCGCAGGCCTGCACGCAGAGTTTCGACTGTACGAACGGGCGGGTATCGCGCCGCGCGACATCCTTCGTGCATCGACCATCAAGTCGGCCCAAGCCGTGGGGGTTGCGGACGATCTAGGCACGCTCGAGGTCGGCAAGCTCGCGGACTTTGTCGTCGTCGATGGCGACCCGCTGGCGCAGATTCGGGACGCCGATAATGTCGTGTTCACCGTCAAGAACGGTGTGGTGTATCCGCTTGCCGAGCTCATCGACGGTCCCGAATAGCGGGTGAATCGTTTCTTTCGGATCTACGTGTTGCCGGGCGCGGTACTTCAGTCCGTCATGATCGGCGGAGGCTATGGAACCGGCCGGGAGATCGTCGAATACTTCACGCAATATGGTGTCTGGGGCGGCATGGCTGGCTTGGCGGTGGCGACGGTGTGTATCGCCGTGGTATTTGCGTTGAGCTTGGAGTTGTCCCGCCGGTTCAAGGTTTACGATTACCGACGCTTTTTCCAAGTACTGCTTGGACGTTCTTGGATTGTGTATGAAATGCTCGTCGTCGTGCTCTTCATGCTGGTAATCGCCGTAATCGGTGCGGCCGCCGGCGAAATCCTCAACGACGAGTTTGGTCTGCCGCGTCTGTTTGGCGTGGCGATCATTCTGGTCGCGGTCGTGGTGTTGAATTTCTACGGACGCGAACTGGTGACCAGGATGTTGGCGTTCTGGAGCTTGTTGCTCTATGCGGTTTTCATCACCTATCTGGCAACGGTATTCGTAACGATGTCAGACGCTTTCACGCTAGGGCTCGAACACAATGGTGTCGGAGAGGGTTGGTTTGTGAGCGGACTGCAGTATTCGTTCTACAACGTCACCGGTATTCCGATCATCTTGTATGCGGCCATGGCGATAGAAACACGCCGGCAAGCGTTGACCTCGGGTTTGGTTGGCGCGTTGATTGCGTTGATTCCAGCACTCATGCTGCACTTGAGTTTCATTGCTGTGTATCCATCCATTCTCGAGGCCGAGCTGCCGGTCTACGAAGTCTTCTCCGGGTTGGGGTTTGCGTTGCTGAAGCTTGCTTACCTGATCGTCTTATTCGGCACGTTCATAGAAACCGGCGCCGGTAGTATTCAAGGCTTCATAGAACGGCTCGATGGCTGGTGGGCCGAAAGGCATGAGCAACCCCTCGAAAGAATGACCCACGGCTGCATCGCGGGCGTGGCGGTGCTGCTGGCCGGCAGCCTTTCCGCGCTCGGCATCGTTGCCCTCATCGCCGACGGCTACGGTACGCTCGCCTGGGGGTTTCTCGCCGTCTACGTCGGCCCATTGCTGACGATCGGCGTGTACAAGATATTTTTTGCCGAAAATCCTCGTAATTTGGTTAAAAACCTCTCCTGACGAGTCATATTGGAGATATTTAGCGAAGAAACCTCGCGGCTATGCCGCTATGTTGATCGGGTAGTTCACCCCTGGAACAGCCCTCGTGCAGGTCTCTCTATTCAAGTGGTTCATCGAGCACCCTCGCTCGGTGAATGAAACCTATCTACAGCACTTCGCGACGGCGACTCACTTTGCTTTGCGCTTGATGTCCGCAAGTCTCAAGTGCTTGCTCCACGCGTTGGTGCCACGGCTGTGTGAACGTTCTGCGAGTCAATCGGTGCAAAAGCTCGTCGACGAAATGGTCAATAACCGTGTGCCGCGCGAATTGCCGGACAAACAGGCAGAACCGGCAGTGCTTGCCAACGAGTAGCGCGGCAATCTCCTGTGCCCGTATCGTCGAAAGGTAGGAGCGGCTTCAGCCGCGATTCTTTCTATCAAATCAATGGCATATATCGCGGCTGAAGGCGCTCCTACCGCAGATTTACAGGTTTTTGGAGGTGCCTTAAAGCCGCTGCTACCCAAGTTTTGATTCGTAATGCAGTTGCACGATGCCACTCGGGTAGGGTTTTGCTTCAATCAACGTCAACACATCCTGTCCCGGAACCGCCGCCAGCAATGGAATGCCCGTACCTAATATGATCGGCATGACGGCAATGATGTATCGACTAATCAGCCCAGTGTGCCGAAACGAAGCGGCAACCTTTCCACCCCCCATCAGCCAGACGCTCTTTAAACCCCGCTCTGCGAGCGAACGGACGAGTCGAGATGGTTCGTCGGCAGTGAGCGTAACGCTCGGATGTGCCACGGGGAGGTCTCGGTGCGTCAGCACCCATGAAGGTTTGTCCGGCGCTGGCCATTGCGATTGCGCAAGCGAAAATTCGTAGGTGTGACTTCCCATGACGATCCCGTCTACGGTGGAATATAGATCCGAAAAACCATGATCTTCGTTGCTGTTACCAAACTGGTTTAGCCAATCAACACCGCCGTCAACGGCAGCGATGTAACCATCAAGACTGGCCGCGACATAATAGACGACGTCGATCATGTTCGTTGCCGATCAGCGATATACGTAGCCCGCTCCGGCGGACGCAAGTGAGTCGTCAGCTTCGTTGCCGTTGATGCCGGTCGCCGAGCTGCGCTCTCCCTGTGCGGTTACGACCAACGTGTCGCCGTCGAAACCCAACGCGTCGGCAAACTCGTCATCCGTATCCGGGTTTGACGCCTTGACGTACACGGATTGGCTCCACGTATCGTTGCTCGCCCGAATGAAGACGTAGGCTGCTCCAACGCTGCTGCCGGAGTTGTCCGTCGCGTCGCCGTTGATGCCTGAAGCGAGGCTATTTTCTCCACGCGCACCGACGATCAAGGTATTGCCTTTGTACGCGATGGCGGATCCGAATGCGTCATTGCTTTGGGCGTTGGCCGCCTTGAAATAGGTGGCCTGAGACCAGTTGCCGTTGCCGTCGCGGACGAATTCGTAAGCCGCGCCGACTCCGCTACCGCTGTTGTCCGCAGCGTCGCCGTTGATACTGCTCGCGGGGCTTTGTTCTCCCAAAGCGCCCACGATGAGCACGTCGCCTTCCAGGTCCGGGTTGGCGCCGAAGAAATCCCCGTCGTCGGTGTTGGCTGCTTTTAGATAGGCGATCTGGCTCCACATGCCCTGCGGGTCGCGGTCGAACAAGTAGGCTGCCCCAGAATCCAGAGCGCTGTTGTCCGTGTCGTCGCCATTGACACCGGTCGCGTTGCTGTCCTCCCGCGGTGCGCCGACGATGAGCGTGTCGCCTTCGACATCCAGATTGGCGCCAAAGCGGTCGTTGGCATCGATGCTCGAGGCCTTGAGGTAGGCCTGTTGAGTCCAGGCGCTCGCATCGCGTGTAAATACGTAGGCGGCTCCGCTGTCGGCGAGTGAATTGTCCTGCTCGTCGGTGTTGCTGGCGCTGTCTTCCAACCAGCTGCCGACGAGGGCGGTGTCACCATCCAGTTGTAGGTACCGACCGAATTCGTCAGCGGATTCAGCATTGCTGGCTTTCAAGTAGGCCTGCTGGGACCAGATATTACTCGTGTCCCGGACAAAGACGTAGGCCGCACCCACCGAAGTGCCGCTATTGTCCGTTTGATCACCGCCGATGCCGGTCGCGAGACTTTGCTCGCCGCTAGCACCCACCAGCAGGGTATCCCCGGAGAGCGCGAGTGCTTCACCGAATCGGTCGTTGTCATCGGGGCTCGACGCTTTGAGATAGGCTTGTCTCATCCAGACGCCGCTTACATCGCGTTTGTAGACCGAGACGCTTCCAACCGAGGTACCGCTATCGTCAGTCTCGTCGCCATTGATGCCCGTCGCTCGGCTTTGATCACCCGGCACACCGATCGCAAGCCAATCGCCTTCAATGGCGACGGAGGCGCCAAATCGATCGAGCGTATCGATGTTGTTCGGCTTCACGTAGATGCGTTGCAGGAAGCCGGCAAGGTCGCCGCGGTCGATATCGATGACGAAGTTGCTCGGCGTTACGCCGTCCTCTGCCGTGACGACTACGTTGATCGAGGTAACAACACCTTCCGCCAGATCGACAACGTCGCTCGTATCACCGCTCAACGGCTGCGCGTTCACGGTTACGCTGGCGTTGGCATCCTCGGTTACTGCTACGACTTGTACGCCCGCTGCTAGATAACCGACGGACGCGGTGTAATTCGGCAGGGTGGTATCGAATACCTGATCCAATTTTCCCGCGCTCAGCGACAGCGATGTGAGATTTGCGTTGGTACTGGGTTGCGCTCGAGTTACGACCACGCGATAGGTTTGGGTTGTGGTTCGGTCCTCTGCGGTGACGACTGCCGTTAGATCGGTGTCGCCCACAGCCAAGGCGATGGGCGCGCTGGGTGTCCCAGACCCGGTGGCGGCGCCGTTGACCGTCACGGTTGCGCGGTTGTCGCTCGTCGTCGCTGTCACCGTCACCTGCGCAACGCTGAAAGCTACGTCGCTGGTATAGCTCAAGGTCCCGAACGCAAACGTCGGGTTCAGGGTACCGTCCGAGACGCTTAAGCCCGACAGGTTTGCGTTGTTGCTAAGGGTTGCCCGATTGCTACCCCCGCCGCCTCCGCAGCCGACGACGACCACGAGCATCAGGCCAAATGCGATCGCAGTTGTTCTAAACAACGCCTATACACTGCATTTAAAGAGTACCGTCGAGCGTACTCCGACCGACGCTCAGCGCAACCTTCTTTACACAATTTCCGGACTGAAGCCACTAACCTACCCAAGCCCCTATCGCTTCCGCCGTAGATCGCCAGGCCGGGCTCATTGCGACTGGAATGCGGATGACCCGCACGGCCAATATCGTGATACCACCCCACAAGAATACCGGATGCAGTCGGCGGTTATGAGTGGTGTCGAACCAAATTACGGCCAACAAGATCCCAGTAGAGGCGGCGAAGATAACGGGTACCGACGGTGCGCCTAATATTGCGTTCGATATGCGGGCGATCGCCGGGGTCACGGCGACTAAAGCAGCCAACGTCATGAATCGTTTGTGCGACGGAGGCTTCGAGACGTGTAATACGCCAAGCAAGATAAAGCCGGCAAACATGCACACTTGAGAGAGCGCTATGAGCGTAACGACGCCGTTTAGCGTTCCGTCGATTGCGTCGAGGTCGCGAGCGATTGTCGAGAATGCTAGAAAGAACCCGGCAACAATCGTTCCCAACGACCATAGAACACCAACCGATCCGACTCGTTTGTGGACGTCCAGCATCTGCTTGTGGGCAAGTGCAGTCTGCGCGACGAATAACAATGCCCAGCCGAAAAACAAAGCCGCGTGCACATGAATAGCCGTCGACAACGTTGTATCGGCAGAGACGAGGGGTATCCAGTACGTGGGGGCAAATCCAACGAAAACGAGCGCTGCGATGATCAGCGCGACGACTAAGAACAATCGAATTACCGCTTCCGTGGTTAGGGCAAGTCAGGCCTTCGCCACCACCAAATCAAATTGATAGAAGGGAAGACCGGTCGCGTCATCGGCAACCGCGTCCGCGATCAAAAGGTGACGTAGATCTTCAGGTACTTTCTTGACTTCCAGATCCTGTTCGATCAATGGATCACCCCGGAAGTACATTTGCGTCGTGAGGTCTTCGCCCCCCGCGCGTATCACTTTGAAGTGAATGTGCTTACAGCGCCAACCTTGTCCGCCAACCATGGGCAGAGGATAAGCGCCGGGCTTGATCGTTTTGAAACCATAACGACCGTCGGCGTCTGTCTTGATCAAGCCCCAGCCTTGAAAGTCAGGATCCAGAGGCGCGGTATTCTGATCCGCTGGATGGCTGTAACGACCGACGTGATTGGCCTGCCAGACATCGACAAGTGCACCCTGCATCGGGCGGCCGTCGGTATCGACAACCTGCCCGCGCACCAGAATCACCTCACCGGTTGCTGTCCGGGAATGTCCATCAATCAGGGTCAGGTCCAGATCGGTATCGGCCTGCTCATCGATCGGATGAAATGGGCCTTCTACCTGTGCTGGCGTGACCAGCGCGGCTCGCGCCATGCCTGGACCGAGTAGCGTGATGCCGGCTGCCACGCCGATGTGTTTGGTCACCGCGCGCCGGGAAAATCGTATGCGTTTATCCATGCCTCACCCCTCCTCCGACATATGCGCAATGTTGGCCCAGGCGTCCTCGCGTTGCAATGATCAGGTCGTCCCCAGGCGTTGCTTCATGTCCAGGTAGAACAGCGACTCATAACCAATCCTTGCGAGCCATTCCACCAAGGGTTGTGCCTCGGCGCGATCGATTGCCAGCAACAGCAGTGCCTTGGAAGCGGCATCGTAAACTGAGGATTTCGGCGCTCCGTGCGCATCAATCAACGTGATCGCATGCTCGATATCGTCCAGATGTGTCTCGCGACCCAGCGCGCGTTCGGCCGCACAACGCACAAGGAGCGCGCGTAGGTAGTAACCCATGGCGATTGGGTTGACCGGGGCGTCGGCCACGGTGTCTCGTAGATTCGTCATGACCCAATCGGCCAAGCTGAGTGCGAGGCTTGGATCACTGCTTAGATTGAAATAAGCACGGTTGGTGTCGACGTACCGTAGGTGATACGTGACGATCTTTGTGTGGCGCTCATCTTGCTCCAGCTCGCGAAGTCCCGCTTCGGCACGGGTGAGCAGCGCGAACGCTCTAGGTCGATCGCCGATGGTGTTGACCTCGATGGCAAGCAATGCTTCACCGATGTGTAGACGCATCTGCCAAAATACGTTGTCGGGGTCGTCCCGGATGAGCCGCCGTGAAATCTCGGTCTTGCGCTCGAGGGCCTGCAAAGCCTCCTGCGTTCGGCCGACCGCGGTCAAGGTCTTCGCAAAGTAACCGATAGCGTCCGCCAACCGGGCGCGGTGTTGCGTGTTGTTCGTCTCCTCGATGAGCCGTTCGCGCAAATCGAGTTCCCGGGCGTGCCAGCGAAACGCGTCCGCGAACCTACCGGTCGTGGGTGCGATTTCCGAGAGCCAGGATACGGACTCCACTTCTTGGTTCAGTAGATCCAGCTCGTAGCCGTCAAACCTTTGGCGCAACTCGGCTATCATGTCCAGCGCAGCCGTTAACGCTTTGGTCGCCGCATCGTAGCGCTTCAATCGAGTATTCACCGCGCCGATGTTATTGAATCCGAACACTACCTCGAGCTGGTAAGCGAAACGCTCAGGCGAGAGAGCGGCCGCCCGTTGGCCGTAGATCTGTGATTGTTCGATCTTCTCCGCCGCGGCCGGCAGGTTCTGCATCTCCCAGTAAGCTTCACCGATGTAGTAGGTATTCTGTGCAAGCTCATACCAATTCTCAGCGTCGTCGCCCTGCCGTTCTACTAACGTTTCACCGACAACGGCCGCACGTTTGAACGTTTCCAACGCGTCTTCGAGCTTGCCTTGGCGAATTCGTACCATGCCGACACCGCGAATTGCCGTACGGTACTTTTTGAGCGTATCGACGTCCATATCGGCTGGGTCGACGGTCGCGAAGTAGTTGAGCGCTTGGTTCAGCCGGGCGTCCAGCTCACCCACCTCCTCGTAGTTGACAAGCCGTTCTTCCAGATCGTCGACAAGATACCCCACAAGTGCCGTGGCTTGAGCGCGTTGATCGGCCGCTTCCTGCTCCGCCCGTTGAGCTTGCGTAAACAGGAGCGCGCCGGTGGTTAGGATGATGGCGGCAGCGCTTGTGGTGACAACGAGGCGGTTGCGCCGCCGCGATGATTCGCGTTGCTTAAGCTCGTCGAATTCGACGCCGAGCAGCCCGGCGATCAGTTTGAGAAGGGCGCGACGCGGGCCATCGCCGGTTTCTCTGGCGTCGGCCGCCAGCGGTTCGTCTTCGGTTTCGCGGATGATCTCGGGAAAGCACTCTTGAGTCGCGTCACCCGGATCACCAGCCGCGATGATCAGTAGAATATGTTCGCGTCCGCGGACTTCTTGGAAGGCTTTGACCTCCTCATCAACCCATCGAGAAGCCGCCGCGCTCGGTGAACAGACCACGATTAGATACTCCGAGTCCGCTAACGCCGTGCGGATTACACCGGTCAAGCTGACGGCGGAAGATAGTTCCTCACGATCGCGAAATATCGTACCCAACCGGTTGCCTGACATCCCTTGTCCCTGGACGAGACGTTTGGGGATACGATACTTTTCCAGTTGTTCGTGTAGGCGCGCTGCGAACCGCTCATCGTCGTGCGAGTAACTGACAAACGCCTTGTATCGGAACATGCTTCCCTTCAATAAGTCAGATGCTTCCCTGATCGCGTAGCGACTCTATGGATTCTGGCGAATAGCCGAGTTCTGCCAAGATAACGTCATTGTGTTCGCCAAGGCGCGGCGCGGTGCGTTGCAAAGTCGGTCCATCTTCAGTCGCCGTATGTCCTGCGAATACCACACGGGTGGTTTCTTCGCCGTCTTTCGGCGATGCAATGTCGACGAACGCGTTGCGATAAGCGAACTGTTCGTCGGTTGCGACATCCGCGAGGCCTCGTACCTCGGACACCGGTACGTTGGCCTTCAACAGTGCGGCAAGCCAATGCTCGGTGCTCTGGGTCAACAAGACGGTCGACACTAAATCATGTAGCTCGGCACTGCGCTTGAGACGCAGCTTCGGATTGTCGAACTCCTGATAGCGATCCGGTATACCGATGATCGCGAAGAGACTTTCAACTTGAGTTTCGCGTAGCGCGATGATTTGCAAGCGCCCGTTTGCGGTTGGAAAAATATTGGCCGTCGGTTGGCGCGTGGGCGACTGGTTGCCGAGCAGGTCGGGTACCGTGCCGTTCATCAGATACGCGCTCATCTGCGGCGCCAACATGAGCATGGCCGTGTCCATCATGGCTACGTCCAGGCGCTGTCCTAGCCCGGTGATCTGCTTACGGTGCAATGCGGCGGCTATCGCGAATGCCGCTTGCAATGCGGTGGACATGTCCACCGCGAAGTATCCGGCTCTGACCGGACCGGTCTCGGGGTGGCCGGACACGGCCATCATGCCGGATGAGGCCTGAATTGCGCCGTCGAACGCGGCCAGCGGCGCCTTGGGTCCCGTTTGCCCGTAGCCGGAAATCGAGCAGTAGACGAGATCCTCTTTGATAGCCTTGAGCGAGTCGTAGTCGAAACCCAACCGCTGCATCACGCCGGGTTTGAAGTTCTCAACGACTACATCGGCACGCTCCACCAGCTTGTGCACGATCTCTGTGGCATCGGCTGATTTCAAATCGAGCGTGAGGCTTTTCTTGCCGAGGTTACAGGTGATGAACGACGGCGAGCGATCCCCCGGCGGCGGTCCCCGCGTGATGTCGCCGACGTCTGGTTGCTCGATCTTGATCACCTCGGCGCCCAGTTGCGCGAGCTGTTGTGTTGCGAACGGCCCCGCCAACACCTGGGTGAAATCGACGATACGTATCCCGTCGAACGCGAGTGCCATTGGCCTAAGCTCGTGGAGCCAGCTCGAATATCCAGAGGTATCCGGACGTCACCGCGTCCATGGGTACGGGCTCGCCGCCGGTATACTTGCGGCCGAGTTCGGCCAAGATCGGTTCCAGGATCGGGCCTTCCTTGATGCGCACGAGGGTTCGGTCATAGAGCTTGCCTTCGATGCGGGCGATCACCCGGCCGTCCTTCTCCGCTTCGATCGGCCATTGCTTCCAGATGCGTCCCCAGGTCGTGGTCATATAGCCGCAAGGGATGAAGATGCGGCCTTCGTGCGTCATCAACCAAGTGGTGCGCGATCGCACGGGTTCGAGGGATTGAAACTCGATGGTGACCAGGTCTCTGGCGAACGTCCAATCGGGTTCGGCGCCGGTGTAGGGCTCACCGGTGGTAAAGGCGCCGCCGGCAATGATCTCCAGCGGTCCGTCCGCGAACCGGGCGCCGATGAGCACGCCGGCCACGATGAGCACGACGACCAGAACGAGGCCGCCCAACAAACGCAGAACAAATTTCATGTTGATCTCCAGCGAATTTGGTCCGACTTTAAGGCCGATGTGGTCATCCAGCAACTGCCGCCGGTTTCCCAGTACGGCCCGGGCGCGTTCCAAGCCGTCCTGAATTAGCGGAGTTTGCGTTTCGCTTGGGCCCGGCGCGTCGCTTCGTCCATCACCCAACGATCGCCTTCGGTTTGCGTAACGTTGAGTTGCATCTCGGCGATCTTCCAACCCTGCTCGGTGCGTACCAGCTTGTCATCGTAGTAACCGAACATGGTATAGCGCGCGGTTTCCGGCTTGGGTGGGTCGACTTCGATCCAATGTTCCGCCCGCATGTGGGCGAGGCAACGAGCCCGATCGCCGTCGATCGTCACTCGGTGGTTGGTGATGAAGTGCTGGGTCACCGACAACTCCGCGAACATGCGGGCCTGAGCTTTGACCACGCGATCGGCATTCAAGCGTCGAGGTTCTTGTTGCGTCCAAGAACTCAGGTCGAACAGCACCTCGTCGATGAACACGCTACGCCAAAGCGTCCAATCGCGGGCATCCAAACCTGTCGCATAGTTGGACAATACGTCGACGATGTCGGAGCGATGCTCAAGCATCTGGCAGGAAGTTGCCGGTTCTGACCGCAACGAGTGCCGGTGCATCGCGAATGATGCCCGGTGGATCTTCGCCACGCGCCACCGCCTGTACCGCTTCCTTGAACTGGCGACGGAACAAGGCGACGCCTTTGTCGCTGGAAGCGAGGTGCTCTTCGGAATGCAACGTTATGTCACCTTGTCCGACTTGCGCTTCGTAGTCGCCGGGAAATCGTTGGTGACCTTCTTCGTCGAGTTCGAACCAGGTTTTGCCACCATACATCGGCATACCCCCGATCCAGGGCCGATCCTCGTTTTCCGGCCACTTCATGGCGGTGAAGATCTTGGTGTGGGTGTCGTCGATGGGTAGGGTCCACGATATGTTGTCGCCGGGGCCGAATCGTTCCAGCCTTGGGTCGGCAACGATTCTGAGCGTTGGCTGGATGACTTCGGTCACCCGGTCTAGCACCCGACCGTCGGGAAACGTCCGATACTGATGAGAGATGACGCCGTGTTCGGTGGTCTCCCAGGTAATCTCCGGACGAATCGCCATCATTTCGCCGAACTGTTGGGTACTAAAACTCGAGTGCAAGACCATCACGTGGAACGGGTCCATGACGTTCTCGTGGGTTTGAAACCAGTTGCACGGCATGACCGTGGGGCCGCCGGAGCCTATGCTCGTGCCATCCGGCACGATCTCGAAACCGTCTTCCACGTTCTCCAAGATGTCGTAGGACGGCAATAACGGTTGCCTGTCCGGTGGGCCCATGTAGGCGAAGACCAAACCGTATTTGACCTCGACCGGATACCAAGGCTGCCGGTAGTGGGCGGGTGGCGTTTGGTGTTCTGCCGGCTCGCAGGGGCGCTCGATGCAGTGGCCTTCACAATCGTACAACCAACCGTGATAACAGCAACGAATGCCGCGTTCTTCCACGCGCCCATAGATCAGCTTGGTGCCGCGATGTATGCAGCGTGGATAGACCAATCCGAAATCGTCATTCGGCGTTTTGAAGAGCACCAGGTCTTCACCGAGCACGCGCACGCTTTGGGGGAGGTCGCCGACCTCATCGGCGACGGCAATCGGATGCCAGTAGCGGCGTAGCAACTCCCCGGTCGGTGTACCGCGTTCGACCTGGACGATTTCGTCATCGAACGTCGCCTCAGTCCGATCGTAAGCCGATCCGGTCTCTTTCCAGTTAGCTTCGGCCATTCGTCTCCTCCTCCGTTCGAGCTCATGTGTTTTTGAACCTTTTTACCGGTTACGTCAACTGTGTCTGGTACACTCGGCCGCCGGGGGAGAACTCATGTCTGACGTTGCGGTAGGTCTCGACCGACGCCGGCTTTTCATCATTGGTAACTTGGCGATCTTCATGATCGGTTTGGGATTTGCGGTGCGGGCGAACATCGCCGCGGACATCCAAGTCGAACTGTTTGACCCCTTGGACCTGGCTCGATCGGCGTCGATGGTGGGCGAAACCATTGGCGCGACCTTCACGGGATTTGCGTTCACGCTGCTGCTCGGCAGCGCGATACTCGATCTGGTGGGCATGAAGCGCATGCTGGCGTTTGCCGCGTTTGGATTTGTTGCGGGTAGTCTGGTCGTGCTCGCGGCCTCGCTGATGCAGCCGCAACCGCTGACGTATTGGTTGATCCTAAGCGGGTTCTTGCTGACCGGGCTTGGGTGGGGTGCGGTGGAAGCAGGTACCAACCCGATGGTGGCTACCTTGTATCCCAAAGAGAAAACCCATCGGCTCAACATCTTGCATGCCTGGTGGCCCGCGGGGATCGTGGTCGGTGGGTTGGCGGGATTGGCGATGGCTGCCTTGGGTTTGCCGTGGCAGGCGAACTTGGCGTTGCTCGTCATTCCTTCGGTGATTCTCGCGTGGCTGGTGGCGACGTCGTTGTTTCCGGTCACCGAACGAGTCGCTGCAGGGATTAGTCACAAGGACATGTATCTAGAGATTCTCCGCTCGCCCGGTTTTTGGCTGTGGTTTGGTTGCATGATGTTGACGGCAACGTCGGAACTGGCGCCTGGCCAATGGGTAGACCTGGCATTGTCGAACGTGGTCGGAATGCAAGGCATCATTTTGCTCGTGTACGTTTCCGCGTTGATGTTCGTCATGCGCCACTTTGCCGGCCCGATCGCCAATAAATTCAGCGCGGTGGGATTGCTCTGGTTCTCGAGCCTATTTGCGGCCATCGGTTTGTACGCGCTGTCGACCGCCGCTACACCGGTTGGCGCGTTCGCCGCAGCGACTGTGTGGGGTGTTGGCGTTTGTTACATGTATCCGACCATGCTGGCCTGTGTTTCCGAGCGTTATCCCAAAGGGGGGGCTTGGTTGATGGGGTTGATGGGTTTTGCTGCCGGGCTCGCCATTCAGTTCGTGCTGCCGCAAATGGGCGCGATATACGACGCCGCCAGGATCGAAGCCGCAGGCAGCGTCCAGGCTCTGGAATACCTGTCGGGTGACGCGTTGATTGCGGTCACGCGATACGCCTCGATTGAATCCTTCCAATCCATCGCCGTCGTGCCGCTGATTCTATTGCCGATCTTCGGTTTCATCTGGTGGCGTGAGCGACGTCGCGGCGGGCACCGCGCGGTCTTGCTGGCGGAACAGGAGTGATTTATGCAGCGACGTGAACTTTTGAAATTCGGCGCGCTCATGCTCGGCGCGAGCGTCTCGCCGGCGTGTAGCAGAGCGGTGTTATCCGCAGAAGATCTGCATCGTGACTCGGATGCGCTTGGCGATGTGTTCCGTGTGGTCGAGGTGCTTAGCGAACTCATTCTTCCGGCGACCGATACGCCGGGCGCGATAGAAGCGGGGGTTCCGAATTTCGTCAGCAACGTCGTCACGGGTTGGTACACGGACGCTGAACGGGTTCGCTTCATGCAAGGCATCGCCACGTTGCAAGCTGCAAGCCATGCCAGTTTCTCGGCCGGCTTTGTCGATGTCACGATCGAGCAACAGCGTCAGTTGCTCGACCAGGCCGCGCGTGAAGCCGGAGCGGACACCGCCGCCAGCATGCAAGCTCGTTCGTCGGGGGGCGAAAAACCGTTTTTTCTGATGCTACGAGAATTGGTGGTGCTCGGGTACTTCACCTCCGAGGTTGGTGCGACCCAGGCGCTCTCCTATAACCCGGTACCCGGTCACTACGACGGCGCCTATCCCGTCGAGCAGGTCGGCACCCATTGGTCGTCTTGAGAAGCTTTGAGGTAAGGAAGGGTCATGAATACTGATTTTGACGCCATCGTCGTCGGTTCCGGCATCTCCGGCGGTTGGGCGGCCAAGGAACTTGCCGAGAAAGGGCTGAAGACGTTGGTATTGGAGCGCGGTCGGCCCATCGAACACGGCAAGGACTACCTCGGCGAACACATGGCGCCGTGGGAGATTCCCTATGGCGGGTTGCCGTTGAGGGACCTGTACGACGAGGACTACTCGATTCAGCAGAAGTGCTACGCGTTCGGCGAAACCACCCGCCAATTCTGGAACAACGATCGAGAAAATCCCTACGTCTACGATGCCGAGAAACCGTTCGCGTGGATTCGAGCCAACGTCGTCGGTGGTCGCTCGTTGATGTGGGCGCGCCAATGCTATCGCTGGAGCGATCTCGATTTTGAAGCGAACCAGAAAGACGGATATGGAGTCGACTGGCCGATACGCTATGACGATATCGCGCCTTGGTATGGCTACGTCGAACGGTTTGTCGGTATCAGCGGCGAGAAACTCGGTCTATCGCACCTACCGGACGGAGATTTTCAACCGCCCATGGACCTCAATGTGGTCGAGCGACACGTGGCGGATAAACTTCAAGAAGCGTTAGATCGAGTGATGACAATCGGCCGGGTGGCCGTGTTGACGGAGCCGAAAGACGGTCGGGCGGTTTGTCACTACTGCGGTCCGTGTCACCGCGGTTGCAGTGTCGGCGCGTATTTCTCCAGTTTGAGTTCCACGTTGCCCGCCGCCGAAGCCACCGGCAATTACACCTTACAGGCGAACGCGGTCGTCGAGAGCCTGGAGTATGACGCAGCCGACGGGCGGGTGGCTGGCGTGCGGGTCGTCGACGCGGAAACCAAGGAACGCACCTTTTATACGGCCAAGTTGGTGTTTTTGTGTGCTTCCGCAATCGGCAGCACCCAGATCTTGATGAACTCCAAAACCGATACCCACCCGACCGGTTTTGCCAACGCAAGCGATTCGCTCGGCCGCTACCTGATGGACCACACCTATGCGGTCGGTGCCAGAGGCATCATTCCCGGGTTCGAGAAATACACGACATACGGCAACCGGCCGAATGGATTCTATATTCCCCGATTTCGAAATCTCTCGGATGACGAAGACCTGCCGTTTCTGCGAGGTTATGGGTATCAAGGCAGTGCCTCCAGAATGAATTGGCGAACGCTCGGCAACGTGTCGCCGGGTTACGGTGCCGAATACAAGGAAGCGATTCTACGTCCGGGGCCTTGGTCGATATCTTTTAGCGGGTTTGGTGAATGCCTTCCGAATGCCGACAACCGCATGTTGCTCGACGACAACAAAATCGACCGGTTCGGCATTCCCCAGGTGAAATTCGATTTCGCGTTCGGACCCAACGAGGCGGCGATTCGAGCCGATATCCTGGAACAGGCCAAGATCATGTTGCGGGCCGCAGGCGCGGTTGAGATCAGCGAATATGACGGCAACGCACCGGGAGGCCTCGCCATTCACGAGATGGGTACCGCACGCATGGGCCGCGACCCCCATACGTCGGTGCTGAACGGATTCAACCAGGCGCATGCCGCGAACAACCTGTTCGTTACCGACGGCGCTTGCATGACCTCGTCGTCGTGTGTCAATCCATCGATCACGTACATGGCGTTGACCGCAAGGGCCGTCGACTATGCGGTCACGCAACTACGAGACGGGCAGATCTAGTGTCGGGTGTTTGGAAGTGGACCGCGATTGGGCTTGGGGGCGTACTTCTCGCATTGATCGTCATGAATTGGCAGGTCGTCGCAGCGGCCGCCGATCAGTCGCAGATGTTCAGAGACCCGGTGTTCGACCACGACCCGCCGATGATCGGTGACCTGCAAGGAGCCCTCGCGATCGTCGCGTTTTCGAAAACCAACGGCTATCGGCACCATGAATCGATTCCCGCGGCGCGCATGTTGTTGGACAACCTTGCGGCACAGAACGACTGGGCGGTTTTTCATACCGAAAACGCGGCGGTGTTCAATGATGCACAGCTGGCTCGCTTCGACGTCGTGGTGCTCAACAATTCGACGGGCAACTTGTACACCGAAGCGCAACGCCAAGCGTTCAGGGCGTTCATCGAAAACGGCGGGGGCGTCGTCGCGATACACGCCGCTGGCGACAACTCCGGTTACGAATGGTCGTGGTACCTCGACGAGGTGATTCGCGCACATTTCGTCGATCACCCGATGGCGCAGCACATACAAGCGGCGACGTTGAAGGTAGAGCAGCCGGATCATCCCATCGTGCAACATCTCGACGCGACTTGGGTACGTTCCGATGAGTGGTACAACTTTGCCGAGAACCCTCGAGCACGAGTCAACGTGTTGTTGACGATCGACGAGGGCACCTACGATCCGGAACGAAGCCCGATGGGGCAAGATCATCCGATGGTCTGGTGGCATGCCCTCGGAGAGGGACGGGTGTTCTACTCTGCGCTCGGGCATGTGGCCGAAGGCTATGCCGAGCCCAAATACGCGAAAATGTTGGCGTCCGCGGTTCGCTGGGCGGCTCATCCCGAGCCGTTAGAAGGGGGTTGAAATGACGGTTGCGCTTACGCAGGACGGCATTGATTTCGGCATCGTCACCAATGACGGCGAGGCTGCGTTGAAGTTCTATCGGGATACCTTCGGTCTCAAGCATGAAGGTGACATGCCGTTTCCAGTGGGCGGTACGATACATCGGTTGTGGTGTGGCGGCAGCTTGATCAAGATCGTTGTGCCGGACCGTGCCTCCGAAATCCATCCGGCGCGTGGTCCGGTCGCCAAAGCGACCGGTTTTCGTTACCTGACGATTTCCGTGAGCAACATCCAGGAACTCACGGATGATTGTCGAACCGGCGGCTATAACGTGGTCGTGGAACCGACGGAGATCCGTCCCGGCGTCACCATTGCGATGGTCGACGACCCCGACGGCAACAGGGTCGAATTCATGCAAACCTCCTGAGAAGGAAAGTAGGAGGCATATTCGAAATGCCGAAACTCGTTGATCGAGTGGCGATCGTTACCGGCGCGGGACGCGGCGTTGGTTACGCGACGGCGTTGATGCTGGCAAAGGAAGGGGCGTCGATCGTCGTCAACGATCTCGATGCCGCCGAGGCCGAGGCCACCGTGGCGGCCATCAAGGGTGGCGACGGGAATGCAATCGCGTGCGCGGGCGATATTACCGCCGACGACTACCCCGAGACTCTGATACAAACCGCGCTCGATGGGTACGGCGGCATCGACATTATCGTCAACAATGCCGGCTACATCTGGAACGGCGCCATGCACAACCACACGGACGAGCAGTGGCAGGCCATGCTGGACGTGCACGTCACTGCGCCGTTTCGAATCCTGCGAGCATTTGCCCCCTGGATGCGACAACAAGCCAAGCGAGAGATCGAACAGGACGGTCGCGCCCGATGCCGGAAGGTGGTCAACGTGTCGTCGGTGTCCGGTACCACCGGTGCCGCAACCCAGGTTGCCTATTCCGCTGGCAAGGCCGGCGTGGTGGGCCTGACGAAGACGCTGGCTAAAGAGTGGGGGCGCTACAACGTCACCGTCAATTGTGTTGCCTTCGGCCACATTCGCACCCGCCTGACACAACCGTACGAAGGCGAGCCGCCGCGCATTGACGTCGCGGGCCGCGACTACAAAGTCGGCTTGACCGACGCCCAGATTCGAGCGGTTCAGGCCACAGCCGCCCTCGGCCGTAGCGGCGAGCCACAGGATGGTGCGGGTGCAATTCTGCTGTTCTGCTTTCCGGAATCGGACTATGTGACGGGCGAGGTATTGACCTGTGCCGGTGGAATCTGAGCGGTCATAATAAGCGGATCCAGTTGGTGCGTATCCTCGGAGGGAGAGGCACGCCGTGAACCTCGTTAGCAATACGCACGTCGACGATGTTGTAGAACGCATGCAGCAGCGCCTGGCCGAAGACGAAGTGGAACTCGCGGGTCACTTTGCGCGGCTGTTTTGGTCGAAAACACCCCAGGAAGATCTGCAGGGGCGCAACGTCGAGCACGACGTTGGCGCCACGATCGATAACTGGCGCGCTTACCGGCAGCTACCGGCGGATCAGCTCGTTCTTTCGGTCAGCAATCCTCAGCACGCGCAGGATGGTTGGCAATCGGCTTACACGATCGTGCGTATCATTGCGCCGGACATGCCGTTCGTCGTCGACTCGGTACTGATGGCGCTGTCGCATGGCGGGTTGACCACACATACCCTGAGCAACGTGGTGTTTTCGGTGACTC
>JAPUIA010000013.1 GCA_027297435.1 Gammaproteobacteria bacterium
ACACTTTTTTTTACATTTTTTTTACCCCCGCCCCCAAACTTCCCAAACTTCTACTCCGACCCCAAACTTCGGGCATCCAGCGCCGCACGAATTTCTCGATGGGCTGTTTCGTCTAGCTTGAAACGACTGAAAAGCGCAGCGCCGATCAGGTAGCAAACCAACGGCAGTAAGCCATACAGCGAGACCATGGCAAGTTGCACTTGCATGGTCTGGGGCTCGTTCGGCACGAAGCCGGCAAACTGGAGAACGAATCCGGTCAGCAACAGCATCACGCCCATGGCGCTTTTATAGGTGAAGTTCCAGGCGGCAAAATACGATCCCTCTTTGCGCTCACCGGTTCGATACTCGTCATAGTCGATCACGTCGCTCTGTACCGACGGTCCGATCGTACCTCCGGCACCAGCGGCAAGGCCGGCGAAGAACGCGGCGACGAAGATGATGCCAAGCCGCACCGTAACCGTGTCGTAGAACGGAATGGCGAACATGGCCCCGAACGACACGCCGGTCAACAGCATGGAGAACATCCACAGTCGGATCTTGCCGAACCGGCGGGACAACGGGATCCACATCGGCACGGAAAACGTCGACGGAATCATATAGGCGGCAATGACGGCTGGCGCCCACTGGGGTGCGCCGACGACATATTGAGTGACATACAACGTCAGCACACCGATCGCAGCCGAACCGATGTTCTCGATGAACGTCACAATGATGAGTAATCGAGCGTGGACGTTCTTCCAAACATCAGCGAACGCCTGGAACGGGTTATTCTTCACGCGGCCTTGAAACGCCGGATTTTCCTTGAGCTTGGGAACGGCAAAGAGGACCAGCATGGCCATCGCCGCAATGGCGACGAAAGCCAACTCCCGCGCGGTCGCCCGCGCCTCTTCCGCACCCACCTGCTCTGCATTGATGAGAATCTGCATGCTGATCAACGAGAGTAACGACCCAAACGTGTAGAACCCGTGACGGATGCCGAACAGACGGCTACGTTCGTGGTAATTGCTGGACAGTTCCGCACCCAACGCCATGTGCGGAACAAAAAACAGCGTCATAGCCGAGTAGAATCCGATCACGGCCACCGCCATCCAAGCGATCAATTGACCCTCGGTTAGCCCGTCGGGCGGCGCAAACACCATCAGAAAGGCACCGCCAATCGGCACAATGCTGCCGAGGATCCAGCTGCGCCGGCGGCCGAACTTCAGCGCAGTGCGATCGCTGAGATACCCAGCAAGCGGATCGGAGATAGCGTCCCAAACGCGCGACGCCGAGAAGATCAACCCCATGACCACCGGCGCGATGAGCAGCACGTCGGTGGAGAATTTCATGACGTACAAGCCGAGCAGAAGGTACATATAGCCGGCCCCGGTACCGGGCACACCGTACGCGATGACCGTCTTCCACGGCACCCGATCGTCGGGCGTTGCTAGCTGAGATTCCGTCAAGACGACTTACCCTTGCCGCTACGAACTAAGATGATCTCACCGAATGCTCGCGTTAGGCATTGCGAATGGTCAAGCCCCCGTCAACCGGCAACGCCACACCGGTAATGAAGCTCGCGGCCGGCAACACCAGGCTCAAGGTCCCGTGCGCCACCTCTTCGGGATCCGCATAACGCTTGAGCGCGACTCGACGTCGCGCGAATTCGCGTTTGTGCTCTTCGGGTATCGCTTCTGTCATTCCGGTACGAATGGGTCCGGGACAGATGCAGTTGACGGTGATGCCGTCATCGCCAAGCTCTACCGCGAGCGACCGCGTCAAGCCGATGACACCGGTCTTTGCCGCGGTGTACGGGCTGCCGTATTTGGTTGCGCCCAAGCCTTCGGTCGATGCGATATTGACGATGCGTGGATGCTCGGACGCGCGCAGATAGGGAAGCGCCGCGCGAATCGTTCGCGCATGAGCGGTCAACAACACCGTCATACACTTTTCCCAGGCCGCCTCGAAGTCGTCCCCGTCGATGGGGGTCGGAACCGAAATACCCGCGTTGTTCACCAAGATCTCGATCCCACCGAAATGTTCGGCGATCTCCGTGAACACCGTTTTGATCGCGTCACCATCCGCTAGATCGAGGGTCCATCCCTTGACCGGTTTGCCTTCGGATTCGATTTCCGCAACGACCCGATTAAGGGGGTCGGCATTGAGATCGATCGCCGCAACTTTGGCACCCTCATCGGCAAATAGTTTCGCGGTCGCTTCGCCCATGCCACTCGCGGCGCCAGTCACCACCGCAACCTTCCCCTCTATCGAACGGCTCAAGTTAGTGAGTGCCATCGCTTCCCCAAATTCACACGACAAATCACTGTAGGGATCCGGATCGCGCATTGCAATTCGGACGTCACAAGCGCGAATTCTATGTGCGTTCGACAACCTCGCGACGCCCAAGCACATAGAGGTAGGCCGGCAAGGCACAAGACAAGCCAATCGTCAGGTTGATCACCACGAACGGCCAAGCGGCCGGGCCGTCACGTCTGCCGAACGCGTAGATCCAGAAAACCAGAGAGGTGATCAAGAGATCGGCCGTGAAGCCGCCGGCGGCGCCGTTGGCAAAGAGCGCTGTAACAAATCCGCCAAGTGCAAGGCCGTCGGTGGCGAAGAAATTCAGGAAGAAAGCGTACGGCACGACCGCGCCCAATATCGCCAGGACCAGATAGATGTTGTTGTTCATTGTGGTGATGCTCCGTCAGGGACAACGGAACCTAACAGGCCGGCGTAATGCCGCCAATTACCTTGGGGGTAATCGTCTCGAGAGTAAAAACGCTTACACTGGGCCCGTACACGCGAAGGCATAGTCGATGAGCGAAATTGCATTGGATTTTGGCGCGGTCCTGAGATCTTGGCGCCAACACCGCCGTATGAGCCAACTACAACTCTCAAGCCACTCCGGCATTTCGCAGCGCCATATCAGTTTCCTGGAAACAGGCCGATCGCAGCCGAGCCGCGCTATGGTAATCGCCCTGTCCGAATCCCTAGACGTACCGCTGCGGGAACGCAATGCCTTGTTGCAGAGCGCCGGCTTCCATGCCGTGTACGCCGAACAAGGTCTCGACGATCAGGCTATCGGAATATTCAAAGACGCATTGCAAGCCACCCTCGACCACCACGAACCCTACCCCGCCATGGTATTGGACGGGCGTTGGAATATGGCAATGGCCAACCAAGCCGCGCTGAACTTCTTCTCGCTATTCGTCGATCCGTTCGAAGCTCTGGCCCGTATGGGCAACCCAACCGAGTTCCAGGTGGTCCGACTGTGTATGTCCGATCTAGGCTTGAAGCCCTACATACGCAATTGGCACGAACTGGTCGTCACTTTTCTGCAGCGCGCCCGCAAGGCCCTAATCGTCAATCCCAACGATCCGCTGTTGCCGGTGCTCATTCAAGAAATACTGGAACATCCCGACGCTGAAGAGCATTGGCGTCAACCGACCTGGACAGCGCCGCCGGCACCCGTGGTCAGTATGTTGATGGAGAAGGACGGCGAACGATTCGCGCTGTTTACCATGCTCGCGCACTTTGGTGCCGCGCAACACGTGACGATAGAGGAGTTGTCGGTGGAAACGTTTTACCCGGCAGACGCAACGACAAAACGCCTACTCACAGCGTTGGCCAACGCCTAGAAACGCCCGCAAAGCGCTTCTACCAGATCATCTTCAACCCACAAGGGCGGAAGCCCTACTTGGGAGACCAGCGCCGGGCACCCCCAGTGAATTTCTTGGCCGCTCGAGCTTGTTGCCTTGCAAGCTTCTCGTCAAACGCCTTGGCTTTTTTGTAACCATCGCGTGTGCGTGGAAAGTACTTCTGGATCTGCTCACCGTCAACGCTTCGGGATACCCGATAGGCCTTGTAACCCTGCTGCTGGTGTTTGTAGACAGCCATTGGACTAGACCTCTTGCTGACATCACGAGTCGATTCTACACCAACGCCACGCACTGCGCGTCGTAGTACTTGTTTCTCGATTGTTAGCCTTGACAACCGGGTAGTCGAGAAACCCCGTATCGCGAGAGGTACCGACATAGTGCATGGCGGCCGTAGCGATGCCGCTCAAGGCCGGCAACCCAACAACGACGGCCACCGTTCGATGCATTTTCTTACACCTCGTTCAGGGTTGTTTCGCGATAGCACGATGCATACAATGCGCGCCCTGCCGAGCACTAGGGTCGTTAGCTCAGTTGGTAGAGCACCGGGCTTTTAACCCGATGGTCGAGAGTTCGAGCCTCTCACGACCCACCATCTCACCCCCAGAGAGCCGCGACTTCTGGGCCAGCCACCGCGCTGACAATCCGTCGGCAGATCCCCGAACGACCCTCTTGGTTCACTCTCGGTTCACTACTCCAGACGCGGCTGCTGGACATCTCGCCGCTGTCAAACCTGGTCACTACTGAGCGCGCCGACTCTGGGGACATCAAGATCCCAGTGAACGCTCGCGGTACGGGGACTGCCTGGTCGAGTGAAACCGGAACGCGCAGTTCCCAGAACACGCCAACGGTGCACACCGTGAGCCCCACCTACGGTGGTCTCTACAGTGTGGTCTCCGCTACTCAGTGGATCGTTAGCGACTCGTTCCTCAATCTGGAGCAGTTCTTGATCAACGAGATTGCAGCAGAGTCGGCGGTAGCGCTGGAAGCGGCTATCGTGGACGGCGACGGCACCGACAAGCCAACCGGGTTCCTGCAAGCGACTACAACTACCACCGATGACGCTACCCGCACGTTTGGCGAGCTGCAATACGTCGCGAGTGGTAATGCAACAGCCATTCCCCATAACCCGGCAACACCGGTTCACGGGGGTGATGTGCTACTGGACGTGGTGGACGCGTTGCGTGTCCCGTATCGCCGGAGCGCTTCCTGGGTCATGAACCGTTCGACCAGAACGACCATTGCCAAGTGGAAGGACGCGGATGAGCGCCACATCCTAACGCCCGGTATGGGCGGATCGCCTGACACGCTGTTCTTGGGACAATCCACCTTTCTGTACAAGCGCCACGGCACTGTCTAAATCGATCCGCGCGTTGTTTCGTTCTGCAGACGCTAGACGAACCGCCTGGCGGAGCCGTTCCACCTTGATCTCGAAGTCGCGCTGCCGCATACGCAGAAGTGGTTGGTTTTTCTCTACGCGATCTCCGACGCTCACCAGGATTTCTTCTACCATGCCCCCGACCAAGGGAACGAGATCGGTCGTCTTGTGAGCGAGCACCGTTCCAGTCGCAAAAATGGGTTCTACGATCTCCGTGCGTTGCGGGTTGATGGCAACGACGCGCAACGCAGGGGTGACGATCCGGTTCTCTATTCTCAGAGCCTCCTGTGCCTGTGTTTCTTGTTGGCATCCGGACTGAAAGAGAACGACGAACGTGACAACAACGAGCATGCAGTATCCATGCGCGTGAAATGCAGATTTCGAGAAAAAATCCTCCGTTGAGAGCAGTAGAGTGCCACTCACAGCTCGATGCCCCTGTTAAGAACCACAGTTTATTTAACGAAGCATATAGTAACTATAAATAGTTTAAAATAGACTACTGAACATGTCAGCTCGACCTGGTAAACGGATCCAAACTCGTGAGCGCACGCTCACCGGGATACTCAATGAGATCAGCCTCATGGCGACCAGGATCTTCAATAGACGGGTCAAGGATGTCGGATTGACCCGCGTTCAGTGGCAAGTTCTGTATTTGCTCTATCAACACGATGGCCAAACACAGACAGAACTCGCCGAGACTCTGACGATGGCAAAGCCACCGCTTGGCAAGGTGGTTGACCGGCTTGAAGAAGATGGCTGGGTAGAGCGCAGGGACGAACCGAAGGACAGACGGGCTAAGCGGGTGTTCTTGACCGAGAAAGTTACACCGCTAATCGGCCCTCTCGAGAAAATCGTCGATGAAATCGGAGACGTTACAACCCGCGGACTAAGCCACACCGATCGCGAAGCGTTTATCGAATTTCTTCACGTCGCGCACCGAAATTTGGCGGGGGAGGCGGACGCAAACCACAGATGAAGTACTCTCGTGTGCTCTTCACGACCCGAGAAATCGCCGTGCAGCACCAAACCTCGCGGAGCTAGCGTCTGCAAGATTGGATTCTCCGACAAACCCCGACACGTCTGTTTGCATGATCGCGTAAGAAGGGGTGGGGCGACATGCTCATCGACAGGGGTTGGTCCGAACGAGATGCGAGAGATCTTGTCGCCATGACCACCAGTCTGGTCCGGGGCTTTGCCATTCGGGCGATGATTCGACCTGATCGTGGCGAGACTGATCGTCTCATGAAGCGATGGGCGGACATGGTCGATCAGACCTTTGTCAGCGGGACGTGATTCCGGTCCCGGGCATCGATAGGCTAGCGACCAGCGGCAATCTCACTTTTGTCGCCGATGTGCCGATCGAGAAACTTCAACAGCGCCTCGAAGAAGTCCACGCGGTTTGCTTCCTTGAAGAAGCCGTGACCTTCGTTGTTCTTCTCCATGTACTGAGGCGAGATGCCGACCCTTTTCAAGGCCTTCAGCAGGGCGTGCGCGTGCCCGATCGGCACCCGTTGGTCTTCTTCACCGTGCACCAGAAATAGCGGCGTTTCGATGCGATCGACGTAGGTCACCGGGGACGCCAGGCGGCGGTCTTCGGCGGTCGGCCCAATGACCTTGTCTATGTATTCATCGCCCCAGCGGGTCAACCGCGTGAAATCGGCCTTGCGATACTGAATGTCTTGGTCATAGACCCCGGCTGCCGGTACGGCGCAGGCATAGAGCCCGGGTTCTCTGATGACGCCCATCATGGCGGCGTAACCTCCGTAGCTCCAACCATAGATGCAAATACGCTTGGGATCGGCGATGCCACGGTCAATGGCCCACAGGGTCGCGTCGGTGACGTCGTCTTGCATTTTCTTGCCCCACTGGCGGTGGCCTAGGCGTTCGAAGCCCGGGCCGTAGCCGCCGGAACCCCGATAGTTGATCTGCAATACCGCATAGCCGTGGGTGGCGAGGACTTGCACGTACGGGTCGAATCCCCAACTGTCTCGGGGTCCGTGGGGACCGCCGTGCGGCATGACCACCAGCGGCAGGTTACTGCCCTGGATGGCCGGCGGCGGTAAGGTTAGATAACCCCGCAGCCGTAGACCATCGCGCGCTTCGATTTCGATCGGTCGCATCTCGGCAAGCAGCCCGTCGTCGATCCACGGCAGCATGTCGAAGAGCTTTCTCAAACTACGCTCTTCTCGATCGAACAGGTAAACCTCCGGCGTAGCGTTGTCGTCAGTCACCGCGGCCATCGTCAAACGTCCGTCGTGGGTCTCGTTGAGAATTCGAACGAAGCGACCCGGGAACACGTCCTTGAGCTGCTCGGTGAGGATACTGTATCGGTGTTCCCCGTTGATCGTCACTATCTTCGGATAGTCCGGCTCGACGAACACACCCCAAGCGCCATCGTCATGGTCGGTCAACAGATCCGCATCCACGAACGCGTGGCGATACACGGTCTCCATCTGCTGCGTCTTGGCGTCCAGAAGATAGATGCCGAGCGGACCATCGTCGGGTGCGGTGCGAACGTAGATGCGGCCATCGGGTGCAACAACCAATGGATCCAAACCTATCTCACCGTATTCCGTCTTGCTGAACAGTCGCCACTGACGGCTGGTTGGATCCCGTTCGTGAACGACCGAGTTGAAACGATCATCCGTGGAGAAGGCGAACCTGACGTTGCCGTGTTGGTCTGCGACCAGAACGGCATCCGTGACAGGCGCACGAATACGCCCACTCAACGCCCCGGTAAACACGTTCATCCTCGCGGCTTCGACGGGAGAGCTCAAGCCCCGCGTCCAGTTGCGAATCTCCACGAGCACGTGGTCCGGGTCGTCCCACAGCCGGTTCAGTATGCGGGCACTCGCATAACGTCTGGTCGCCTGGCGGGAGGCAGTCGAGCCAATCGAATCGCCGGCGCGATAGCCGAAAAGGTGTTTGCTGCGATCGCCGTCGGCATTCATGCCGAATAGCTCACCCGACGGGGCTAAGAATTCGTAGCGGCCAAAATCACGCGTTACGGAACCGATCAAGCGGTCGTCGCTCACCCACCAGAAGTTGAGCACCTGGTTGCGGCCAGGAAAGCTCATGACACCCGATAGCTCGAGATCTGGATAGGTAAGCACCGCAACGACTCGCTGGTCGTCGACTAGCCGCATCACGGCCAGATATTCACCTGTCGGCGATATTCGCGCCCGCAGCACCTCGGGATTCTTGGCGAAATCTTCCGGTGTAATCCCGGCAAAGGCAGTGGTTGCCAGGATCGACAACCCGAGTAACGACACCCTGATGTATCTGCATACGTTCATAACCATCTCGTCGCCGGTTGATTCACGGCAGACGCACACCCCACGAAGCCGTCGTCTACCATCAGCCTAGCTTATCAGTGTGATCCAGAGAGGTGGACTTCCACAAACGGAATTCTTCAAGTTCGTGACAGGCGCTCGGTGATCGTGAATTGCGGTACCGCTATCGGCGACGTCGTGGCTTCTTGACCCGCCGGCTGTCTCAGGAGCGGGAGCGGCCTCGCCAACCTTTTTTATCGACCCTGGACACCCTGTTGATTCTGACACGACAAGGTTGCCAAGCTCAATGGCTTCGCATACCGCACCATGCCCCCCTGCCGCGGTACAGAGATTAACGCGCTGTCTATCATCAGCATTGGCGAGCTGTTGACAAGACCGCAAGTTTTTGTATCGCTCTGGCATTAGAATTAACCTGGGGTTAAGGGGGAATGTCCATGCGCACTACCTGTTGCTTGATGACTTTGCTGCTCTGCGGATTTGCGCACGCGACGCAATCGCGGCCGAACATCT
>JAPUIA010000130.1 GCA_027297435.1 Gammaproteobacteria bacterium
GCCGGTTACCAGCTAGAGAAAGTCGAGCACGTGTATCTCGACGTGGTGAAGACCATCCACGCTACGGCGTAAGGTTTGCCCCAACGCGCTCCAATAGCCTTTGGGTTGCGCGAATACCGTCAAACTCGCTCAATCCGCTGCCTTCATACTCAATGCCGACATAGCCCCGATAGCCTGCATCGAGCACGATCTTCATCATCTTCGCGTAGTCGATGGTCGTCTCGTTGCCGGAAGCGTCGAAGTCGTAGCTTTTCGCGCTGACCGCCCTGGCGAACGGCATCAACTGGGTCACGCCTTGGTAGCGGTCGTAGGTGCTGTCTGCCGATATTCGAAAGTTGCCGAAGTCCGGCAGAGTGCCCAGGTTCGGCTGGTTAGCCGTGCGCATGACCCCGGCAAGCCAGGCTGCGTCGCTCGACCAACCACCGTGGTTTTCGACTAACACGTCGAGGCTGTGTTCGCGGGCGTGTTCGGCAAGCGCACTGAGACCATCTGCGGCGAGTTTTTGTTGTTCGGCTTTGGCTCCGGTACTTGCGGCGTTGACCCGAATGGCGTGACAGCCTAGGTGCTCGGCGGCGTGTAGCCAGGGACGGTGTGCTTCGACGGCAGCGTTGCGTTCGTCGCTATCAGCCGCACCGAGGGCGCCTACCGCGTCGATCATGATGAGCAAGCTCTGTACGCCGTTGTCAGCGGCTCTTGCTGCGAGTTCGTTCAAATACTTGGTGTCTTCGGCATGTCCATAGAAGAACGTGTTCACGTACTCCACCGCGTCGATGTCGAATTGGTTTCTCGCGATCGCGGCAAACTCCAGCGGGTGACGACCCCCCTGGAGGACCGAATCCGGATCGGTCCGTAACGCCTGGCCGAAAGCCCCGAAGCCGCTGTAGAAGCCTTTGCCGAAGAAGGTGCGGTGCAACGACCATTCTGCAAGAGAAATGGAGAACCAAGCCGATTGGCTGCCAAAGGCGCGTCGCGTGAAGCATCCCGCGGCCGTCGCCAAGATGATTTGCCGGCGTGTGAAGCTCATTGCTCGGCATTCTTCATTTGCAAGGGTTCACCTTCAGAAACCTGCGTCGTCCGAAAGACCTGGCCGTCCATGAAGTCTACTGGAACCCATGCTGCCCTGTATGATCGGTCGATGAAACATTGGATGTTGATCAGCGCGGGGTTGAGGCGTAAACCCGTGCGCACCTTCCTGACCGGCTTTGCGGTCGCGGTGGCGTTCCTGTTGTTCGGTGTCATGCATGGGGTGCTTGCCGGGTTCGATGATGCGCTCGATTCGTTGAGCCAAACTCGGTTGCGGGTCATGAACCGGGCCAACATGTTGAGCCCTCTGCCTATTGCCCACGGCGCGCGCATCGAAATCGTCGAGGGCGTACGTGACGTGTCGCATATCGCGATCTTCGGTGGTTACTATCAGGACCTGTCCCAGTCCTTCAACATCGCGGCGGTGGAAATGGACTCGTTCCTGCGGGTGGTTCTCGAGGAACTGACTGTGCCCGACGACCAGCTGGCAAACCTGCTGCGTTCGCGCACCGGTGCCGTTGTGGGTAGCAAGCTGGTGGAGCGCTTTGGCTGGCAGATCGGCGACCAGATACCCGTCGTTTCGTTCTTCTATGTGAACGAATCCGGCGGCCGTACCTGGACGGTTGAAATTCTAGCGATAGCAGAACCCCGTGACGAAGACAGTGCGCTGTTCGCGAACGAGATGTACTTTCACTACGACTATCTCGATGAAGCTCGTGCCACCGATCGCGGCACGGTTCATCAGTTCATGGTCACGGTGGACGACAGGTCGTTGACTGATAGCGTCGCCGAGGAGATCGATGCGCTCTTTGCCAATTCATCCAACGAGACGACGACCCTCGACGACAAGCAATACATACGCTCACAGCTGGCCCAGATAGGCGATCTGCAGCTGTTCGTCAACTCCATCTTGAGTGCCGTGTTGTTCACCTTGTTGTTCCTGACCGGCACCACGATGATGCAGTCCATGCGGGAGCGGATACCGGAGCTTGGGGTCCTCAAGTCGATGGGATACACCGACGGCAGCGTATTTAGGATGATCCTCGTCGAGTCGCTGGTGCTTTGCGCGGTGGCGGCAGGTATCGGTTTGGGCGTTGCCGCATGGGTGTTCCCATCCGTGTTTGGCGCCTTTGGCGTGGTGCCTCCAACGCTGCCGGTGAGCGTCTACGGCATCGGTTTCGGCATCGCGGCGGCGTTGGCGGTCGGCGTCGCCATCTGGCCGGCCTGGCGGGCCAGAACCTTGCCCATCGCACAAGCCGTGAGCGGTCGGTAATGCAGCAGATCTTGCAGGTCTCCTTGATGAACCTCGCGAACCTGAAGTACCGGGCCGCGTCTTCTCTCGTCATCTGCATTGGCATCGGCGGGGTCGTCGCTGTACTGATCACCGTGCTGGCCATGGCAACCGGGCTTGGCGACACGTTCGGCGATGCGGGGGATGAGGATAGGGCTATCGTCGTTCGCGATGGGGCGCTTGCCGAATCTCTGAGCAGCTTGACAAGAGAAGCAACGCTTGCCGTCGAGACCGCGCCAGGTGTTGCGCTGTTGAGGAGTGGTTTGCCTGCGGTATCGCCCGAAGTGGTGGCGAGCGTCGCGCTGCCTAGGATCGAGGGTGACCTTCTGAGCCCCGTCTCGGTGCGTGGCGTGACCGCAGCCGCGTTTGAGGTTCGCCCCGAGTTCCAATTGGTCGAAGGTCGCTATTTTTCAGCCGGTCTGCACGAGATTGTCGCAGGCAAGATGGCGAGCGAGCAGTTCCAAAACCTGAAAGTTGGTGACCGCATATCCTTTCACAACACCGATTGGTCGGTGGTCGGCATCTTTCAGAGCAGCGGTGACGCTCACGAGTCGGAACTTCTGATCGACGCGGCGACCCTCATGTCGGCGACCAACCGCACCGTATTCAATTCGGTCACTGTCCGACTCGCATCGGTAGCGTCTTTTGCAGAGTTCGAGGACGCTTTGGAAAGCAATCCGCAACTCACTGTGGACGTGCAGCGAGAATCGGACTACTACAGGGGTCAGTCCGATAGGATTTCGGGTTTGCTTTCTATCGTCGCCTACGTCGTCGGCACGATTATGGCCATTGGTGCGCTGTGCGGAGCCCTCAACACCATGTACTCAGCCGTCGAAGTCCGCACCGTCGAGATCTCGACACTGCGGGCGATCGGTTTCGGTGCCCTACCGGTGGTCGTATCCGTACTGATCGAGGCGTTGGCCCTGGCCCTCGTAGGGGCAGGGATCGGCGCGGCCATCGCTTGGCTGCTTTTCAACGACAACACCTTCATGACCGGCAACGCTTTGACCAGCGTTGCGCTGCGGTTGGATGTGGGCGCAAGTCTCTTTGTGGTCGGCGTTGCCTGGGCGTGCTCGATCGGTTTCTTGGGCGGACTGTTGCCGGCAATCAAGGCGGCGCGTAGATCGGTTGCCGACGGGCTCAGAGTGGTTCTTTAGCCGGCTCTAGTATGTCGTCCACGCTCCAAATGCCGCTACCGTTGGCTGCGATGAACAGGAATAAGAAGCAATATAGCGCCGCCAACTCGCCGCCGTTGGCGATTGGGAAAAGCGCGGTCATACCGTGCGCCATCCAGTAGGCGGCTGCCATCAATCCGCTACCGACGAACGCTGCCCAGCGCGTAAACAGACCGATCATGATCAGCGCACCAGCGATGAGTTCGATGCCACCGGCGCCGTAGGTAATGAAAGCCGGCATTTCCATTGCCGGCATCGGAAAGCCGAGTATTTTTTGACTGCCGTGCCATAGAAACAAAAAACCCGCAACGATGCGCAATAGCGCGTAGGTTTGCGTCGTATAACCCGTCATGAATTGTGCCATGGTGGTCCCCCTTCCGTCGGCTCCGCCACCTTAACACGGCTGTTATGATCAAGCTTGAGCTTGGACGTCGCCGCTGTATGCCTTCAAACGCTGAAGTGCGGTATTGAGCGCCTGGTAGAACGTCTCGGGGTCGGGTTCGACGTTGTCCAATTCCGCGAGCGCTAGTTCGAACTCCAGTTCGTACTCCTCGTCTTCCATGATCCAATTCCGTTTGCAGGTCTCGAGATACTAGTCGCAAACGCCTCGCGCTCTGTGACACCGTTCCGGTTTAGAACAGTTCGTGCGTCATCTTTCGGTTCCAGATCAATACACCCGCACGCCACCAAATTGTTTGCGCACTCGGCGGTCTAGCCAGTAGTAGCCAGCTAGGCAGCCGATCACAAGGGCGCCGAGTGCTGCGACGACCAACCAGTAGCGCGGCACGGTTGTGCCGATGGCCTGAAGCTCCGTGCGCAAGCTTTGATTCTGCCGTTCTAGCGCCGGCAGATTCGTAAGCCCCGCTTGCGCGTTTGCCAGCTCTGCTTCGAGTTCTTCGATGCGCGTGTCGGCAGCCGTCCGTGCGGCTTGCAGGGCGGCAAGCTCATCGCTCATGGCGGTACTTGCCTGTTCCAGACTTGCCAGGCGCAACTTGGCGGTCGGTGTCGTGACTAGGAATGCGGACTTTACCCAACCCTCAGCACCGTCTTCGCTGCGCACCATGACGGACATCAATGCCCGCTCCAAGATCTCGAGCTTGTCGCCGCTCGCCAGCGTTCGAAACGGTCGGCCCGTCGTCTGCTCGTCGGCGTACAGGCCGAGGCGAAGCTCGTCTGTGACGTAGACGGTGCCTTCGAGTGCGAAGACGTTGCCGGAAAAGAAGATGGGTAGCAGCAATGCGGCGGCCGCGCGGGAGGGTTGTTGCATGACAGTTACGGATCACAATCTTGTTGGTATGTACGAGGTTAGTGAAACTCGCGTGCAATATCTTCTATTAAAGCGGTTGGCGGTTCTCCAGCGCGTGCGCGGCGGCTTCGGCCACGGCCGCATCCGAATCGATCAGGGCCATCTCCAATAAGGCGACCGCTGTGCGATTCCGTTTCAGGCTTAGCGCGTATACCGCTTCTTCTCGCACCAGTGGGTTGGCGTCACTCAAGGCTGTTTCCAGCAGCGCCAAGGCACGCTCTCCGCCGATTTCCCCCAACGTCTCCACCGCTGTTTCGCGGACCGCGTCAATCGGATCGCCCAGCGTGTGCTCGAGAAGCTCGAGCGCCGCTTCGGGGTCGATAGCGACGAGCGCCTCAACCGCTTCCATGCGCACCGACGGGTCCTGATCGGCGAGCATGAGTTCAAGCGTCTCGCCATCGTGCACGCGACCCACGGCAACGATCCGAATGCCCTTGTCGGCGTCGGTTAGCGCTAGGTTCGTCAGGATGTGCTCTGCAATAGGTTGCGATTTGGGTCCGAGAACACGAACGGAGAGCAGTCGCTCAGTCGTCGGCGCGTACTCGACGATATAGTTGAAGCCGCTCAGGATCCGCGCGATCGCCGTCTCGATCGGTAGTTCATCGAACTGCACCGTAACCCGTTGTTGCATCGGGCTTCTCGAAGCAAAGCTTAGGCCGCTCTGATTCGTGAGTTCGGATAGCAGCCGC
>JAPUIA010000131.1 GCA_027297435.1 Gammaproteobacteria bacterium
TGTCGACGATTAGGCGGATGGAAAGCAATGATGGACCAGTGCAAGGGCACTCCGTAAACGTCTGGAAGATCCAGCGTGCCCTCGAAGACGCCGGCATCGAATTCATCGATGAAAACGGCGGCGGGCCCGGCGTCAGGCTCAAGAATAAGACTGGAACCTAGGTATTTAGTTATGGGCCGCTGCCGCCTGCCTCCCTCCATGACGCTGGCGCGGTCGCCCGGCGTTCCTACGCACGTCTGCGCACCGCCGCCGAAGACAATCAGGACGCGCACGCCGCGCGCGAGGCGCTCGTCGACCCCAGCGTTCTGCTGCCCCACGACTTCATGAGCCGTCTCACGGCCAGCGAGAACCCGGTCAAAGTGTGGCGCGAATTCCGTGGCCTCACTCAGTCCCAACTCGCCGAGCGCGCCAGCTTCGGCCAGTCTGACGTCTCGCGCATCGAGGGCGGCCACAACGCACGGTTCTCGACGATGAACGCCATCGCCGCCGCGCTTGATAACCAACGGAAGAGACGATCATGTGGCGTAGATTAAATCCACCTTGACAGCAAACGCCTCATATAAGCGGACATTGGAGGTCTTGCCGTTAGTATCGGTTGGCGGATTTCAGCGTGATCGTGATAACACACTGGGGCCAGAGTTCACGGCATAGGTTTGGGCAGACATCGGCATGACTCGGAAACAGAAGCGGAAACAGAAGCAGAAGCGCAAACAAACGGCCACGTCAGCGCCTACCGCTCACGCGCCACTGTTCAACTGGCCGGTAATCCAACCCAGCCAGGATTCACATGCTCTGGCGTTACAGTATCAGTTCGACCGTTCACAGTGGTGGCAAGAGAAGGATCTGCTCGCTCACCAGCTGAGGAGAATTCAGAACGTCATCGATCATGCGGCGGCCACCGTTCCCTTCTACCGTGACCGCTTGGCGGCCGCCGCCCGATTGAAAGCGGGAGCGCTGACGCTCGAGGCGTTTCGCGCGATTCCCTTCCTTACACGCGCCGACATTCAGGACGCCGGAGCGGCCCTTGCCAGCCGGACGCCACCCAAGGGTCATGGCGCGGTCTTCCCGGTACGCTCCTCCGGTTCCACGGGACGCCCCGTCAAGGTTCAGGGCACCGGGCTTACCAGTCTGCTTTCCAACGCGTTTACCATGCGCGGCCACATTTGGCACAAGCGCAATTTCGACGCCAAGAACGTCGACATTCGGACCGCCTTTCCGGCGGGGCAGGAACCGGCACACGCCAAGTGGGCCCCAGTCGTTGCCACCGGGCCGTCGATCCGGTTCGATATTGCACGACCGATCAGTGAGCTTTGCGACGACCTCGTGCAAGCCGACCCCGCTTATCTGCAGACCCACCCCAATACCTTGGCGGGCCTGATCGAACGTTCAATCGAGATTGGCGCGGCGCCTGAGAGCCTGCGCGAAGTGCGTACCTTCGGCGAAACCCTGGAGCCAGCCATCCGCGCCATGGCACGCGAACATTGGAATGTCCCGGTGGTAGACAGTTACAGCGCCATGGAACTCGGAATCATTGCACATCAGTGCCCCGAGACGACGAGCCTGCACATTCAGTCCGAAGGGGTGCTGGTCGAGGTTCTCGACGGCGACCGGGTGTGCCGGCCGGGCGAGGTTGGCCGCGTGGTTCTGACCGCCCTGCACAACTTCGCGACGCCCCTGATCCGATATGACATCGGAGACTATGCAAAGGTCGGGGCGGCCTGCTCCTGCGGCCGTGGCCTGCCGGTGCTCGACAGGGTGGTCGGCCGCGAGCGCACCTTGCTGGTCTATCCCAACGGCGATCGGCAATTCCCCGAGGCGCGTTATGGTATCGAACGCATTGCGCCAATTCGACAATTTCAGCTAACTCAGAAGACCGTCGAGCGGATCGAAGTCAAGCTTGCCGTGTCGCGACCGCTCAGGGGTGACGAGGAAGCGGAGGTGCGCGCCGTGCTCACCGACCGGCTGCGTTACGCCTTCGACTACGAATTCGTCTACGTCGACGAGATCACGCGCGCCGCCAACGGCAAGTTCTTCGAGTTCCAGTCGGAGGTCTCGACTCTGCCTACCAGAGCAGACAATTGACCACCAAGTGAATTTAACCAGATGGGGCGGGTTTCCCGAACACGCACGAACCTATAAGTGTGGCATTTGTTCCGATTGGCGACCAGCGACTGCGAATGTCCGTTCAGGTTCCCTTGTTGGCAACCTTCGCCAACATCACGTAACGCGTTTGACGTTCGACCACCCACCGCATCGTCCAGCCAACCCAGTTTATTGAACGCATTGCCGAGGCTGTTGTGCGCTTCCGCGTAGTCAGGTCGCAAAGCGATGGCCTCGCTGATCGACTCGACCGCCTGACTGGCGTCGCCCTCCTGGTACCTAATGACCCCGAGATAGTGTAGGGCCACAACGTTGTCCGGCTCCCCGGACAGAATCTCAACATAGATCTGCTTGGCGTCGGCCAACCGTCCGGCTTGGTGGTGCGAAACTGCAGCATTGAGCCTAGTGTCGGTCGATGCCGGCTGAAGGGTCTTAGGAGCGTCCCGGCCCCGAGCTACCGCGGCCGCGCGTCGTGCTTTTCGGTTCAATCGACTTGCTCCCAACTCCTCGGTCGCCGCATTGGTACCGTACAAGGGGTCACCTGTCCCGTTCCTGCCCTTTTTACTGGTTGCCGCGTCCGCCGTGGCATGTTTTCCGGGATTTCAGCCGGATCAGCCCTTCCCAGAAACCGTGCCAGCACTAACGTGGCTACTGGTACATAAATTGGGGGCAGGGCAGAGCGCACTAGCTTATGATCGGTTGTTCTCGGCTGTAAGCACCGTAAGCGCGTGACCGACTTGGTCGAACACGTTATGCCAGTCGCCAAGCCGCACCTGACGGAAAAGGCGCATCGTCGGATACCATGGGCTGTCGTCTCGCCCTAACAGCCAACGCCAGTCGGGGGCGAACGCAAGTAACGTCCACACAGGGCGCGCCAACGCTCCCGCCAAGTGGGCCACCGCCGTGTCGACCGTGATGATCAAATCCAATTTTGCAACTGCGGCGGCGGTATCCGCAAAATCGTTGAGATATGTACCCAGGTTGTAGATCGGTGCGTCGACAGCAAGGTCTTCGAGGTCCGCTGCCGTGGCGCCAACCTGCAAGCTATACATCGTCAAGTCGTCGCGGCGAGCGAGAGCCTCAAAGTGGTGTAACGGGCACGAACGGTAGCGGTCTTTCGTGTGATGAGGGTTGCCGGCCCAGACGATGCCCACGCGGAGCCTCCCATCCGCAGGCTCTACAAGCAGCGTCGCAACGCCATCAGGTACAGACACGCCATCAGGTACAGATATGTAGGGGGCCTCGGCAGGAATATCCGCCAACGTGGTGCCGAAGATGTGTGGCAGGCTCAGGAGCGGCGCTCGATACGCGTGATCCGGTAGCGTTTCACCCTTGAGCGCCACCCCCGTGACGCCATCGACCGTGGCAACCAGGCGTGCGACTTCACTTCCACATTCGATGACGACGTTCCCTCCCCTTGCGGCGACGAGCGGCGCGTAGCGTACAAATTGTAGGGAATCGCCTACGCCTTGTTCGGCGTACAAGAGGATCGCCGCGTTGTCGAGCGTCTCACCAGCCCACAACGTCCGTGAATATCGCGGCGATTCCGACAATAACCCCTTAGTTCGCCAACGCCATTCATAACTGGACCACCCCTCTTCGAAGTTCCCGGTCAGCAGCAAGAGTAATCCGAGACTCATATGCGTCTCGGCATGGTCGGGGTTCAAATCCAGTGCCCTGCGGTAGGCAGCCTCCGCCTCGTGCAGATTGCCCTGGTCGTGGAGCGCACTGCCGAGGTTGAAGTGAGCGTCGGAAAAGTTGGGTTTCAGCTCCACGGCCTTACGGTACGCGGCCACCGCCTCGTCCAGTTTGCCTTGGTCCTTGAGCGCATTACCCAGATTGCTGTGTGCTTCGGCGTAGCCGGGCCGCAAGGCGATTGCCTTGCCGATCAACGTGGTCGCCTGACGGGCGTCGCCCTGTTGGTACGCGATAACGCCGAGGAGCTGCAGAGCCACCACGTGCTTTGGCTCGCGAGACAGAATCTCCGTGTACAGCTGCTTGGCCTCGGCCAGTCGTCCGGCCCGGTGGTGTGATATCGCCGCTTTACGCTTTATATCCGTCGGCACCGACCGGGAACCCTTGGGAGTGCTCCGTCTTCGATTTTGTTCGGCCGCGCGTCGTTCCGTTCGGTTCATTCGACTTGTTTATGGCATCGTTGTCGCCGCTTCAACACCGCAGCGCGGGCCACTCGTTCCGTCCCTCTCCATCGTACCAGTTGTTGTATCAATCCCGGTACTGATTCTGGGAATGGCGGGCCCAATTGTTCCTAATGCCCAATGTCCGTTCCGGGTGTGCGCCGTGGTAAGGCGGCGCTTTTCCAGTGGGTGCAAATCCCACCCGGCCAACGCTCCAGCCGGAAGCAAGCAGGGCAGTCATGGAGGTGACGAAATGGCTGAAGCCTTCGGGTAGCGTGTCACGAATTGGTGATAGCGCGCGTGTGCAGGCCGCAACGCGAGTGAATGCCGAGCAAGCCTCGAAAAGGACGATGTACAGGCCAACCCGACGACCCTTTCGGGAAAGGCTGACATGGCTGGGTGAGTGAAGCAGCGTCCTGACCGAGCTCTTTGGCGCTCCTGTTCTGTCGATGTAATAAACCCAGTCGCCTCATCAACATTTCGACGACCCACGAAAATGGGTCCCCATATATCTCGCAGTCGCATCTCCGATCGCATTCCTCATGGGAAGCGAAACAGTATAATTGTCCGATATTGAGCATTTTCCATTTTACTCATAGTATTATTGGAGAGAAATAATAAATATTTGACTATCTATTTGTAGTGAAAAATAAACATTTGACGTTGTATTAACGCCACGTAATATTGCGCCAATGGTCCGATCTCGCAAAGGTGATGCCCATGTCTGATCAAACCGCGCCCAACCTGAGGCCACTTTTGAAGGAGGCCGAGGTCGCCCATGTCCTAAATGTCCAGGTCACCACGCTGCGCCGATGGCGCTGGGCTGGCCGAGCGCTACCGCGCGGTTCTCGACGAGATGCAGCGGAGCGGCGGTCCTGAGGCCGACACCACGCTGAGCGCCGCCCAGACCGCGAGCCTCGGCGCCTTCTACGACCGCGTGGTCCACTATGCCGATGCACCGCGCATCGACGGCGGCGTGATCAACCAATCGCTCGACTTCAAGCGTATCGAGGACGATTACCTCGCCTCAAAGGTGTCGGTGACAGCGTTCGATGATTTTCTCACGCCCGAGGCGTTGCGCGCGCTGCGCGACTTCTGCCTCGAATCGACAATTTTCTTCAAACACACCGGCACCCGCTTCGTGAGTGGTGGGCTCAACAGCGGATTCAACTGCGACATCCTCTACCAGATGGCCGAAGAGCTGAAGGCGCGCCTGCCTCGGGTGCTCGGCGGTCATGCGCTCAGAAACATGTGGGTTTACCGCTACCGCAACGAGAGCGAGGGCGTCGCAGCGCATACCGACGAGGGGGCGGTGACCTTCAACT
>JAPUIA010000132.1 GCA_027297435.1 Gammaproteobacteria bacterium
CCACGATGGCAGACGTATTCGACCGCTATATGCGGGAGATCGCGCCGACCAAATCGAAACGCAGCTATGAAAACAATGTCAAAGAGGTGAGGTATCTTCGAGCCGCATTCGGAGAAATGCAGCCCCAAATGATCAGCCCGCAGGCTATCTACTTCTACATGGACCACAGAGCCTTGAGTAGCAAGATCGGTGCGAATAGAGAAAAAGCCTTGCTCAGCCACGTGATTAACTACGCAATCCGATGGGGTCTTTGCAGCACGAATCCGTGCCGAGAGGTGAAACGATTCACAGAGAAGCCACGGGACCGTTATGTTGAAGAATGGGAATTTCAGGCTTTCAAAGCTCACGCGAGCGATCTGATCGCCGCATTCATGCAATTCGCGCTACTTACCGCGTTGCGAGTCGGTGACATCCTGGCGATGCGACTAGACCAGATTCACGACGATGCTGTGCACGTGACAGAGAGCAAGACTGGCCGGCGTAAGGAAATCGAAAGGACACCCGCACTAGACGATGCCATCGAGCGTGTACGTCAGGTCAAACGGCCAATTCGCAGTCTATATTTGTTCTCCAACCGGCGCGGCCAACCCTATACGTATGGCGGGTTCAAATCGAATTGGGACCGCGCCATGGCGTCAGCGGTGGAGAAGGGCATTCTGAACGAGAGATTCAACATTCACGATCTACGGCGCAAAGCTGGCAGTGAGACGCACCTTGAACACGCGCAGCGGCTCTTGGGACACAGCAATGCGCAAACCACAGTCAAGCACTATCGAGTCAAACCCGAGCGTGTGAAGCCGCTAAGGTAGGTTTTTATATTGGAAAGATGCCGAAGTATTGGAAAGGTAGAAAACCGGGGTGGTCTGAAACCCGTCACAAGTTTCTGATTCAAAACGAAAATTTGGCTCCGCCTGCTGGGCTCGAACCAGCGACCCGCTGATTAACAGTCAGCTGCTCTACCAACTGAGCTAAGGCGGAAAAGGCCGCACATTTTATCCGGACCCGGTTCAAATGCAACCGCCCTACCCGCCTACTTCTCCTTGCAGCGACGAATCAGCTGGCGTTCCACCTTCGTAGGATCGTTGATCACCTCGTAGAACCGATCCAGATATCTGAGCGTTCGCGTGCGAACGCGTTCCCGCAGACCCGGCTGCTCGCGGTAGAGCGCATAGATCGCGTCCCGTCGCTCCCGGAACAGTGACAACGTGCCCTCGAGACCCGACGATTGGGTATGGCAAAGCCCGCCGTAACGCCGATTCCTTACCTTGCGGTTGGGTGGTTTAGGGATCGCGTAGGGGGCGTTGACGATGCCTGCAAAGTCGAAATCGTATGGCAGCGGGATAACGCGTCCGTCCGAGTACAGGGGCTTAGTGTTGTGACAACAATCTTCGTTGGATTCGGGCCAGAGTACCGACCAGTCCTCGTTACCTATCAGATATTGGAACACGGCGACTCGGTTGGCGTCGTCTCGACTCAACATGTCGATGTTTACACCACCATCGACAATGGCTGCAATCATGTGGCTTCGATCTGCGACCGACTTCCAACGTTCTAGAAAAATGCCCAAGCGCGTAGCTAGGTGAGCACCATTGGCCTGCCTGTACGTGATGTTGGCCAGGCGCACTCGGTGGCTGTAGTCCGTCAACACGTTGTACACGCGATAAGCCAGATACTCCTGCAGCACTAACTGGTCGTAGCTGTCGTTGTCCCGACAATGGGTAACGAGCTTTATTGCGCGCTGCCCTTGGAATAGGGTATCGAACACGTCGCTTTCGGTGAACCGTAGGCGTAGCGGTGGAAAGGCACAAACGTCCTTGCGAAGCCGGGTCTTGCCGCGGGTGCGAATTTCCAGCGGCAAAACTCTCTCGTGACCCGCATCGTCGAAGTAGCGTAGGGTTCCATCTCGATAGGTACTCTTACCGACACGGTCGCCAACCAAATGGCCAAACGGCGCCTGGATAACCAGTTTGATTGGGTCGTTATCCTCAAACAGCGGCTGCGTCGCTGCAACGATGACTTGCGCCGTACCGCTGGTTACCGTGAGCGCCAGACCAACCAGCACAAGCAAACGCTTGAGTGTCCGGTTCGGTGACTTGCGAGTGCGATGCATGGCCCGCCTCCTCCTTACAATTGTAGTACCGAAGCATGCACTCATCCTCACGTGTAAACGCTCCTTCTATATATAATGATCCGCCATGAGTTGGATTCCCCACCCAAAATGGCGATGGTTCGGCTGGGCGCTATTATTCATCTTCGTCGCGCCCGGTTTGGTATCTTGCGTCTCGATGGCCATGAACAACGACCGCCGCAACGATTCCGCAGGTATCGCGCCTGATCCTCAATTCACCCAGGCTGCGGTCCTACAGGTGTACGCCGCGGGCGTTTACGGGTGGCGTGGGCTGGTGGCCGATCACACGTGGGTCGCCGCAAAGCCATCGGGAGCATCGGACTACACCGTGTATCAGGTTATCGGCTGGCTGGAACGCAGAGGGTTGCCGGTCGTGAGTATCAAACCCGGTGTTCCCGACCGTCATTGGTGGGGGTCAAAGCCGAGGTTGCTACTGAATCTTCAGGGACCTGGCGTCGACGAACTCATCGACCGAGTCGACGCGGCAGCACGCACCTATCCATACGCAAACGAGTACGTGATGTGGCCGGGACCAAACAGCAATTCGTTTACGGCATGGATTGGATTGGAGGTAGAAGAGCTCAACCTCGAACTGCCATGGCGGGCCATCGGCAAGGGTTGGATGGAAGATAACTACGCGATGGAGTAGGCAATTATTCGGCGGAGTAGACGCCGAGCCCGCCCTTGGGTCTAGCGGTGACAACCTGCACCGGCATGTCGGCTGCAAGCAATAGGCGCACATAGACCCGACCATCATCCCGAGGCTTTGCAACGACGATTTGGGAGCTTAAATCGAGGCTGATCTCATCGGCAACGATACTATTGTTACCGCGCGTGATGACACATCCGCCCGAACCGATGACTTGATCATCATGGTAGCTCAGTCGACCCGCCTCTAGTTGGAATGCCCGATGCTTAGAACGCTCATTGGACTCGGCTGCAGCTTCGGATCCTGAATCACGTTCATCGTCCGGAACCAGTCGCAATGTGAACCGGGCAGCTTTGAACGTGTAACCCTGCTGGGTCGCCACCACGTTGCCAGTCCAAACGGCAATCTGCGCATCCAGAAAGAGTTCGAATCGATCCGCCTCGACTGTCATCGGCACATCGACGACAAATGGCGCTGCTAGCACCTCGAAACTCACCACAAATAGGCAGCCCGCAACCCAAAGATTACGTAGAAGTCGCACGAGGTTTGTCCTTGCACCCAACAGCGGCGCGCGACCTTAGCACAAGCCAGTGGCGGGTTCGACCCCCTCAGCCCCCGGATTGAGGCGAGCGCCCTATCGATTGGCGGGGACGCGCTCGAAGGTTCTGGTTGAAACGAAGTCCTGGCCGTCGGATTCGACCTCGACCAACACCACCATCGTCTGACGATTGGCACTCAACGACATGGTCTCCTGCGCTTTTGCATCGCTCGACTCGGAAACAATCACGAGATCGCCTCGATACCATCCCGCCGACACTTCCCATAAGCCACGCTTGCGTTCGCCCCACGAGACATCACGGTACTCGCCTTTGTCGTACCGTATCCCCATGGAGTCGCGGTTTTGCTCGATCACCATCGACTGAGCGTTCAACACGGGAAAGTCATGGGTAATGAAGGCGAGAGCACTGCCCTTGGGCGGACGACGCCTTGGGCCCCGTTTGATCGCGTCGCGTTCCGCAGCGTCCATCAGACGTCGCGTGTCCGGAGGACGGTCGCTCAGCACCGGGTTCAACAACCACTGACCGCTCAGATCGAAATTCTGTGGCACCTGCACGTCCAGCGCCGGCGCGCTAGAGCAACCGCAGACCAACACCACGAGTCCAACGACCACGCTTCTCCTCATGACACCTCCCTCAGTACAATGCCATCTAACAACCTTGAGGTGTCCGTACTATGACAGATCCCCGCGTACCCATGCTACCCATCGACGAGGCGACCAAGCGAGCCGATACCCTTGGCTTGAACCCTCAGTTCGCCAGCCTGTCGGTATTCCGCATCTTGTTACACAACCAACCTGTCGCGAAAGAGATCGCAAAAACGCTCACGACGTTGCTGTTCGACGGAAACGTGTTGGATGTTCGGCTACGGGAACTCGTCATCATGCGCATCGGCTGGAAAACCGGCGCGGTCTATGAATGGACCCAACATTGGCGAGTGGCACGCGGGTTGCAGATCTCTGAGGAAGACCTGCTTGCGGTACGCGACTGGCAGAACGCAACTACGCTCACGCCGGCCGATCGTGCCGTCTTGCATGCAACCGACGACACGCTGGACCACGGTCACATTCAGTCGGATACCTGGGACGAGTGCGCCAAACATATCGCAACCGAAGCCGAACGTGTCGAGCTGGTGATTGCCATCGGCAACTGGATCATGTTTTCGCAGCTATTGAAGAGTTTGAACGTCCCCTTGGAAGACGATATCGAACCGTGGCCACCCGACGGACAGCCACCGATTAACGCCTAGTCGCGGCGGCGCGTCCGGACGCGTAGCACCTACCCGGTAACGGCGTAACCCGATCCGTTGCGGCGCCGCTTGTCTTCAATCGATCCATAGCGTCGCGCCCTCGCAAAGCTTTTGTGCGCAGCCTCCTCGTCTCCCAGCTTTTGCTCTGCGAGGCCCTTGAGAAAATGGAATCGAGAGTCGCGCCGCTTGATGCCTATGGCTCGATCAATCGCTGCCAACGATTCATCGTATTTCGCTTCCTCAAACGCTGATTGGGCAACGGCGAAGTGATAGTAGGCGTTCTTAAGTCGGTATTTGCGTACCTTGCGCTCGTAACCTTCGGCGAGTTCCAACCGGCCAAGGTAACGATACCCACGCGCCAACCCGGAAATCGCGGCCTTATTGTTCGGGTCCAGTTCCAAGGCAACGTGAAACGCCTCGACCGCAGACTCGAGCTCTTCATGCCGACTGTAAAACGCGCCCAAATTGATCCATAGGTCCGGGTTGCCCGGCACTAGCTCGATGGCCTTCAACAGATAGACAAATCCGACGCGGTGTTGACCCAGGCGAATGTGTTCCACCGACACGTTGGCATAGTAGAGCGACTGGGCATACGTATCGCTCACACGCCATCGCGAATAGTCTTCAGTCGAGGTGAGTGCGTTGAAGTCCACCGTATACTCATCGGAGTGCATTTGGCTGTAACGCGCACCGGTTAGCCGAACGTTGATGTGGTTATTGCGGATGAGCATGCCGGAATCCGCATTCCATGTCGGAGGTACGGCGACTATCTGATAGTTTGCTTGCAGACCAGCGGCTCGGGCGAGCGCGATGAATAGATTGGTATACGAAAGGCAGTTGCCACGCCTCGAGTGAAACGTCTCCAGGGCGGTCTGAGTCTTGTACGCATCGTAAGAGCCGTCGAAATAGCCTTCCTCTTCGAGCCGTCGCATCAGCCGCTTCAGCCGAGCCGCTGACACGCGACGGTCTAAAACATAGTCTTCAACGAACCGGTCCATGGCTTCGTCGCGGGCCAAAATATCTACCGCTGGAACCTCGTCACTACGAACGGTTTCGCCAAACACGATTGCACCCGTGAGCAACTCGGGATTATGGCTTGTCGGCGCGGGCGGGTTGTCATAGCGATACTGGGCAAACGTAGCGGTGCAGCCCGAAAGCAGCAGCCACGCTGCAAAAAGCAAGCAAGTTGGCGTATAAATCTTGGCCACTGGCGTACCGACAGCCTCTAATTCATCTGAGTTTAGCGCTGCAAAAATCTCGGAACAACAACTTTGCGGGAAACCGAACAAACGCCGCGCAAAGCCCCGTTTTTCGGCACTAGTTGCCCGCCAACCTGTCCGGTTGGCATTACTAAAACGCATCGATTGCAAGCAGGCGGTAGTTGCGCGACGATGCACCGATGTGGGGTAAGCGAATAGCACTCAGCATTTTGACGGCCGTCGTCGTTACGACGGGCGTACCGGCGCTCGCGCAGTACCCGTGGCATGCTGAAGAGGCGCTATTGGCGAGCGCCGCCGAGTTACCCACGTGGTTCGCCGCGTTGGAACGTAACGCGGTACAACGCCGGGAATTTGCCGCCTGTCTCAATGATGCATCGCTTTGCAAGGGCGCTCAAAAGTCCCTTCGCGTGGTACTCGTCAAAGGTGCAAACCTCGAACGCGAAGACCAGATTCGCTTGGTCCACCGTTACGTAAACCGCCGCAGCTATAAACGCGATCGCGCACGCAGGGAGTTGAGTTCATTTACCGATGCGGTTGAGACGTTCCGCAATCGTTGGATGACCCTGTTCGAATTCGCAAAGCGGGGGGGCGATTGCGAGGACTACGCCACCGCCAAGTATTTTCTGCTGCGCCAGCTTGGCATTCCGGCTGATGACTTGCGGATCGTGATTATCCGTGAACGCCGGCACCGCGCCTACCACGCGGTACTTGCGGTGCACCAACCAACCGGTGCGATATGGCTGCTCGAGTCGAATAATGTAATAGCCAAAGATCCCCACAGAGGCTATCGTTTCGTCTACGCCGTGAACGAAAAGAGCGTGTGGGATCATTCCGACAAGACGGGCTAAGGTTCGCCTTGACGACAGGTTGGCCACCTAAGATGCTGGCCACGTATGACGAAGGAGAAGACCATGAAGAAACTGCTTGTTCTTGCCACCCTCCTGCTCTCGGGTCTGGTTTTCGCATCCAACGATGCAAACGTTGTGAAAACTGAAAGCCTCGAGGTCAAAGAACGTTTGCAAGCCATCGAGCTGATCAACGTCACTGCGGAGAAATCCGAGGTGCAAGAGATTGAACCGGTAAGCGAGACGGTAGTCGAGATATTGGAAGAAGCTGAACGAGTCGAAGCCGAAGAGGGCTAGTCCTCCACGGGTCGACAATTTCCGTATTCGACATAGATCGAGTCGCCAGAATCAACGGCGCCAGCCCCTGTGAAGGTCCAGCCTCCGACGGCTGTGCGGGTGAAACGCAGCGTTTCGGCATTGATCAACAACATCTCAGACGGTGGGTTATTCACACAGCTGTAACCTCGTGCGTTCGCGGTACCGCGTACCCCGCGGCACTCTAGTTCTGTCTCATAGTCAGCTTCATCCGGCCTTGCAAGCGTCAGGTAGAGATCAACGCCTAACTCTTTGCCAGCCAGATTGGTCATCAAAAAGGCGTTCTCGGCGAGCCGAAATTGAGCCGGATGAAACAGTGCGGCTTCATATACCTCGTCGCCGCCGGGGTAATCGTGAAATCCGGCTGTATGCAACGCTTGGCAGTCCACGGTGGGAAACGCCGCCAGAGTCACCAACGGCCATAAGCAACAACCGAACGTCACTAAGTTCGCCCGCATGAAGAACCTCATACATTGGTCATGGTCATCCCGTCAGTGTAGGCCCGAGGTCAAGCTGGCGCGACTTCGCATGCTGTGCATCCTGTGTCTAACTTCTGCCGGCAACGCTTACGGCAACGCATTCGATCGGCAATGGTGTGTGGTGACGACGCCTTGGTTCGAGTACTTGACGGATGAACGCATCGACACAGCATTGGCAACGGTGGCTGACCTGGCCCGTTTCCGACAACTCTTCATGCAGCTATTGCCCGAGGCCCAAGGTGATAGCGGACTGCCACTCAAGATGGTGATGTTCCGCAAGCAGAGCGACTTCTACAGAGCAACCGGCTCGCGCCACTTCGGCGGCTACACCCTACCTTCGCTGTTCGAGTATCGCCTACTCATGACCCCAGCTCTATCGGGCGCAATCGCCAGGGTCGCATTTCATGAGTACGCGCATTACCTTTTGAGAAACCAGACGAACCGCTCCTATCCGCTTTGGTACGAGGAAGGGCTAGCGACGTACCTCAGCGCCGTCAATTTCGATACCAACGCTACAACCCTCGGCAGATTGCCCCACCGCCGTCTACAACACACAACTCGGACAATCGCCAAGCCGTCGCTCGGGACAGTCGTTACCGCCGTCGATGTTTACAACTGGTCGCAACGTCACATCAATGTGTTCTACGACAAAGCCTGGCTATTGGTGCATTTCCTTCGACTTGGCCATCAGGTTGGTTTCGACGATCTACAGCAACAGCTGGATACGTATCTCGCCAACCCGACACGCGACTTCGCCGAAGCGTTCGCCATCACTCCGAAATCGATGAATCAACTTCTCGATCGGTATCGTAAACGACGTCGGTTTGGTATAGAGAGCATCGCCTATCGGGAGGGCGAGTCGACAACGCCCACAACACGTTGCCTCACCGATCAAGAACGCGACTTTGAAATCGCCGTAAGCCTTACCACCCACAATCCAAAGCTTTCGAGAAAGCTATTGACTAAATTCGATGGCGACCCTACTGCGGCTCGGCTGATTGCCCTGTCGCGCACCGTGCCAGCCGACAAGCCAGATCAAGCCATGCGGTTGGTCCGTGAGGCGCTGATGATCGATGCAAACCACTCCGGCGCTCTCATAAGTCTCGCCAACAACCTCGTCGGCGGCTGCACCTTCGTCAACACCGAAACCTGTTTCGACCATTGGCTTGAAGCCGCGAAGCACTATCGCCGTGCGTTACGGATCGATCCAACCCGATTTGACGCGGCTTTTGGTCTGGGCATGGCTTATACCCATACCGGCCGAGCGGGAGATGCGATGAACTACCTGCAGGTCGCGTACGACAAGGCTCCATGGGCGCCTTCGATCAACTTCTACCTTGGCGAGGGTTACCGAATCATCGGCGACAAGCGCGCAGCAACCTACCTAACGAATGCCCGCAACTGGTCAACTGAAGGAATCTGGCGCAAACGGGCCGAGATAGCGCTGGCAAGGATGCAACACACAGGAATCGCGGCTGAAGCCGCTCCTACCCAATAGAGTTTAGGTTCGCGATCGGCGAACGCGTCTTTGGGTCGTGTCGCCGTGCTTGCGCACGCCGGTACTTGACCGACTTACGACGTTTCCGTCGCCATCGATCTTGCGTCGTTGGCGTTGGACACGGGCATTGCCCTCGCCGTCTTTGTGGCCGCGTGCACGTCTTTGATGCACGTTGCCGTCGGCGTCGGTACGGGTCCGTCGTGCAGCCCGCGTGACCTCGCCATCGGTGTTTTTGCGGATACGATCGGCGCCCCGGGCGATGACCTCACCCTCTTCGTCGGTTACGCGAAACCGACGGGCGGCGCGCACGTTGCCTTCGCCATCGGTCTGCCCGACTCGGCGTACCTCGACGGTGTTGCCGTTGGGGGTTTCGAACGTTTTGTAACCTTTGACCGTATCAACACTATGGGTATCAACGCTCGGGTCAGCCCAAGCAGCGGTGCCAACGACCAAGGCGAGGGCGCCCACTATGAAAAACTGCGATTTCATGTCCTACACTCCAGTAATACAACCTGTGTGCATACATCAACGCGACAGTGCGGTGCCGGTTGACCTGGATTTTCAAAGTGTGACCTGGTTCACACGCCTACCGTGGGTCGCGAATCGTCACCGTGCCTTGCGCCATCGCGACTGTACGCCCGTCATTCAAGAGGTCGATGCGCACCACTGCCTGACGACGTGTCATGTTGAGAATCTCGGCATGGGCTTCGACGACGCCCGAACTGACCGGGGCGGTCAGATTGATCTTGAACTCGGTGGTCGCCGCCCATTGGCCCTTGGCCATGGCGGGATAGCAAACGCACCCCAACATGTGGTCGCAAAACGCTGAAAGGACGCCCCCGTGCATGTTGCCGAAACCCGTCAAGAGATCTTTGCGGACTTCGAAACGCCCCTTCATGGTGCCGGGTCCCGCCTCGAAAATCTCGAACCCGAGATAGTCAGGCAACCCGCCGCCCCCACCCTTGGGCGCATTGATGAAACGTTGCGCCACTTCTTCGTTGAACGAGATATCAGCCACCACTAGCTCCTACTTTAACTGGCAAACGTATCGATGATCGCATCGAGGTTCTCTTGAACATATGCGCTCAGCGCGTCGAGCCATTTCGACTTGTCCCTGAATCGTTGGGGCTCCCGGAATGGTGCCGTGTTGCATGACGTCTTGCCTCGGACTGCAACTCAATGGGGCGGTATGAGACACGAGTGGATCGACGCATCGTCGGGAATCTCGCGCGCCAGCGTCTTGATCGCAAGCTCTGCATCTTCCAATGCAAAGTTGTGGGTGTGCATCGCCTCAATCGGTACGCGTCCGCTCTCGATCAGCCGTATCGCACTTTTGTAGCCGGTCGACGTCACGCCAATGGCTCCGCGAATGTTGATTTCCTTCATCACGACCAGGTCCGATACGAAGTTGTCGACCACCTTGAATCCTTTGACTCCCGCAAGCACTACGGTGCCGCCCATACGCACCATACTCAACGCATCGACCACCGGCTGTGTCGCATAAGAACTGACATCGACCACCACATCGGCTCCGCGCCCACCCGTGATCTCCTTGACGCGCTGAACGGAGTCTTCGTTTTCGACGTCGACACAGTGGTCGGCACCGAACAATTTCGCTACTGCAAACTTATCGGCGTCCGCTTCGAGACCGGTGACGATGATAGTTCCCGCCCCAACTTCGCGGCAGGCGATCACGCAGGCGAGACCACGCTGACCCGGGCCTAGAATCACAACCGTATCCCCCGGTTGCGTGTTGGGCATCTCTACGGCCCAACGAAAACCGGCGCCAAGCGGGTTGAAGATGACTCCGATTTCCGGGGCCAGCTCGGCGCTGACCCGGTGGATCACCGAGTTGCCATGCAGGAACATGTACTGGGCATAGCCGCCCCACAAGCCCGGCGCCTCGGACAGTGGAATGTAGGAGTAAATCCTGCGGTTCTCACACAAGTGATACGCGCCGCCCAGACAGTTATCACAGTGATGACACGACAGCATGGTTTCGACCGCGACGCGTGTCCCCACATCTACGCCCCAACGTTCCGCGGCCCGGTCGCCAATTTTAGCGATGATGCCCAACGGCTCGTGCCCGGGTATCGCCGGCATCGGCGTACGTAGCACGCCTTCAAATTGCTCGTAGTCGCTACCGCAGATACCACAAGCCTCAAGTTTCAAGAGCGCCGAGTCCTCGTCGATGTCCGGTATCGCAATGTCCATCGGTTGCAACTCGCGTTTGGCGGTCTGCACCATGGCAAAAGCGGTTTTAGGTAGGTTCGACATAAGTAGCCTTATCGTTGCTGTGGCCCTGGCGATCTGCAGCGCAAGTCGGGTGAAACGCAGTCTGACACCAACGCGGCTCGCGCGAGATCAACTAAAGGCGCCTCAGCCGTGTTGGGAAGAGGGCTGTTTGACGTTGACGACGACGTCCAACACCTCGAACGCATTGAGGTGTTGATACGTTGCATGTCGACGGACGACCTCGAAGAAGAAATCCGTGCAGAGCTGATTGTTGATCGTTTTACCCGCGCTCCAGGTCGACCACAACCGGCCTACGGCGGATTCCTCCTGCGAGGTCACGTTTACCTCCCTTATCAGCGTCAACATGACCGACGAACCTCGTTGTTCTCGTCGATTCTCAGGACGCCCCCCAATAAACGATGGTCCAAGCATAGCAACTGCGTGGGACGCGATCTAGAGCACGTCGAAAGATCGCGCGATTGGGGGTCGCAGGCGGCTGTGCGTCCGCTAGTCCCGCGGGTGCAGTTGGACGATTGAGGCTTTGGGCGAAAGATCGCCGAGTTGTGACTCGAGATCGGAGCCTTCTATCAGGCCCTCGATAAACGTCTTGATCGCGTCGTAGTCGTAGTTTTCACATGCCACTTCTAAGGTATTCAAGGCGCCCCTTAGCTCCGACCACGGCACGAAGTGTTCCTCCGCACGCATGATCTTGCTATGTTCGGTCCCGGTAACGTCTTCGCCAACCAATAATTCCTCGTGAAGCTTCTCGCCACGCTTCAAGCCGGTAAACTCGATACTGATGTCGCCGTTGGGATGCGCGTCGTCCTTTACCGTGTATCCCTTCAACCTGACCATGCGCGTTGCAAGATCGACGATCTTCAGCGGTTGTCCCATGTCCAACAGAAAGACATCGCCACCGCTTGCCATGCTGGCCGCCTGCATGACGAGCTGTGCTGCCTCGGGGATGGTCATGAAATAGCGCGTGACCTCCGGATGCGTCACCGTGACCGGTCCACCCTGTTCGATCTGTTCTAGAAAAAGCGGCACCACCGAACCGGACGAACCCAAGACGTTGCCGAATCGGACCATCGAAAAACAGGTGTCGTGAGATGGCAACGCCTGCAAAATCATCTCGGCCAAGCGCTTGCTGGCACCCATCACGCTGCTGGTGCGTACCGCTTTGTCCGTGGAAATCAGAATAAAGTCTTTCACCTTGGCATCCATTGCCGCTTCGGCGGCATGCAACGTGCCAAAGGTATTGTTTCTCAAACCCTCAATGACGTTGTCCTCTACGAGGCCCACGTGTTTGTACGCTGCTGCATGGTAGAGCGTCTCGACTGCGTGCGCGGCGAGGCTGCGCCTCATGAGCGCGCCATTGGTCACGGTGCCGAGAACGGCGACGATGGGGACGTCTAGCGCTTCGTCCGTACAGATCGCCTGCAACTCTCGCTGCACCTCGAAAAGCCCGTATTCGGACTGTTCCAACAAAACCAACAGCGTGGGGTGTTGCCGTACGATCTGCCGGCACAGTTCCGACCCGATGGAACCACCGGCTCCGGTTACCATCACGCTGCGGCCCTTGACCGAACCCTCCAACAGGTGGGGTAACGGATCCACCGAATCCCGCCCCAATAGATCCTCGATCTCGACATCGCGGATGTTGGCAAGCGACTCGCGTCCCGATGTGAGTTCGCCGAGGTCCGGTATCAACCGCACGCGCACCCCAAAGGGTTCGAGATAGTCGATGATCTTCCTGCGACCCGTGCTTGACGTGGAGTCGACCGCGACGAAAACCTGTCTGGCGTTGGTGTCCTTCAACAACTGCTCGAGCGAGCTCGGCAGGTCAACGTAAATGCCATCGATCACCCGACGTTGCAGAGATTCGTCGTCATCCAGAAAAGCGACCGGTTCGTAAGCGCCCCGTTGCAACAAGAGGCGAGCAAGCTCGACGCCTTTGCGTCCAGCGCCATAGATAATTACCGGTTCCCTAACATGTAGTCGTTGATTCAGCCATTGGATGTAGGTGCGCAGCGCGAAACGGGTGCCCGCGACATAAAAGAGCGTCAACAACCAAAAGATGATCGGCACCGACCGAGGAAAGCCAGCCAACGGCACCATATAGGCGACCGCAGCGACCACCAGGGCACAAATCGTGGCGCCTTTGATGACGGCCCACATAGCATTGTTACCCATGTACCTAACGACCTGTCGGTACAAGCCCAACCAGCCAAACGCCGGGATGCAGACCAAGCTCGCGACCACAAAAGCCTGCCAGAATTGCGCCACGTCCGGAGCCCATTCGCCCAAGCGTAGGGCGATCGCTGTCCACAACGCGACCGGCAGCGCAATGCAGTCCGCAAGCACCGCAATCGCCTGCTTCTTGCGACGCGACAACTGCTCGACGAATTCGCTAATCAACTAGGTATCCTCAGGTTCCGGGTAGCCCGCCCGCAAGCGCCAGGCCGCGATACCCATGGGCAGTATGGCGACCAACTGGAATAGCAACCCGTAGTCCGGAAAGGCCACTGCGAATGACGCCATCGGCAACAACCAGGCGAGTCCGAACGCCAGAAATATCACCGTTGACCACAAATGCCCATTCCTTGATGCCACGTTCTGCCCAATCCTTGCCGCCACCTTCTGGTAGAGGTGACTTCGATGTGCCTCGGTGAAGGCTTGACCGCTTAGCATTCTGACACAAAGCGTGTAGCTCGCGTCAAACCAGAATCCGGTCAGCAGTATCAGGCAGCCGATGAACGGTAGCATGCCGGAGATCGCCAGCTGCAGCGTGACCACTCCGAGGATCAAGCCAAGAGCGCCGCTGCCGACGTCACCCATGAAAATCTTGGCAGGCGGCCAGTTGTAAACCAGGAAGCCGAGCGCAGTGCCAACCAAGATCCACAACAAATCACCCAGCCATCCCGGAACTCCGCCGGTCAGGTAGAGCACACCCAAACAGAAAAGCAGGCACTGAGAGCTCGCGATACCATCGATTCCATCCATGAAGTTGTAAAGGTTGATATGCCAAACCAACACAAAAACGATGGGGGCCATCATCCACCAAGGCCAATCGAGAGGCAGATACCACAACACTATGCCGATGGCCGCGGCGTGAGCAGCCAGCCGCGAACTGGGTTTCAGTTCCCGCGCGTCGTCCCACAAGCCGGCTACGGCGACTAACGTCGTGCCGATCAACAAGCCAACGACGGCGGGTAGTTCATAGCTCGCCGTCAATCCCAGATATATGATCACGGGTAACACGAAGGCCACTCCACCTAATGTGGGTGTTGCAACGGTGTGCGAACTGCGAGCATTCGGATGCGCAAACCACTGCAACCGCTTAGCAAACATCAACACGACGGCCTCTAAAATCACGGTGACGAGGAAGCCACCAACTAACAGCGCTAGTGTTGCTGTTGGAACCAAGCCACCGTCTCCTCGAGCAGTTCGCCCGCAGGGCGGGCAGGCTTCCACCCCAACCGACGTTCCGACTCGCTGGCATCTACGCGCAGCGGATCGATCAGCCTAGAGGCCAACGTTTCTCGGTGCAGCGCCTTCGCCAACGCCCTGAAGGTGTTGTCTCTAACGCGGAACTGGCGATCCGGTTGACCCAGTAGTCGTCGCAGCTCTTCAACGAGACCACTCACCCGCCATTCTTTAGCATCTCGAACGTGAACGATGGGCGACTCGGGATCGCCGCCGTTGTCGCAAACATGCATCAAGAGACTTACGAGGTTGTCTACCCCAACCATGGAACGTCGGGCCGTAGCCGCTTTGAACGGTAACGGCAGCGGGGTTGCACACAACCGCAAAAGACGATGGAAATTACCTTTCACATTGGGCCCGTAGACTAGCGGTGGACGCACAATGACGAGATCAGTCGCCTGCGCCGGCGTCTCGAGCAAGGCCTGCTCTGCCTGTGCCTTACTTTTGGCGTAGAACCCCTGGGGCCGGTAGGGAGCGTCGAGTCCGAAAGGCGCCTCGCTGACGTCGCCAAGTACTTTGAGCGAACTCAACCAGACATAGGTTTTGACTCGGGCGAGCACGGCGGCTCGAAACAGACGTAGCGTGAGGTCGCGGTTGACCTCATGGAAATCGGCCTGGTTAGCGTCCTTGGTCCCTTCGTGGGCGATGCCCGCAAGGTGGTAGACGACATCGACCCCTTCGAGCGCTGTGGCAAGTTCGGACTCCGATCGTTTCACCAAGTCGGCGAACACCGCGCTTACCCGACTACCGCTGTGCGATGTGCGGATCGCCACCGACCGGGCCACCAACTGCTCGCAGAGATGCCCGCCAATGAACCCCGTGGATCCCGTAATACACGCCAGGGTCATTTTGACAACAACCGCTCGTAGACCCGAAACGTATGACTGACCACGTCCTCCACCGAGAACACCGCTTCTGCTTTGGCCCGCGCCGCGCGCCCAAAACGTTGCCGCAACTCTTTATCCTCCCCGAGCCGAAACATCGCCCGAGCTAGGCTGTCCGCGTCGCGCACAGGCACTACCAAGCCGGTTACCTCGTTGCGCACCACTTCCCGACACCCAGCCGCATCCGATGAGACCATCGCGCGGCCTGTCGCAGCCGCCTCGAGCAACGTCTTTGGCAGCCCCTCCCGATAGGAAGGCAAACAAACCACATGAGCATTCGCCATCAACTGAGGCACGTCCGAGCGGTGACCGAGCCATTCGACAAGCCCAGCGTCTTGCCACTTGCCAAGTTCCTCCTGTGTCAAGGATGCGGGATTGCCCGCGTCGACATCGCCAACTAGCTGAAACCGCCAATCAGGGCGAGTCTTGCGTAACGTTTTGGCGGCCTCGACGAACTCCCGCACGCCCTTGTGCCGCAACATACGGCCGACCAACAAAAACGTCATAGCACCTCTGGGCTCGGCAGCGCAGCGGAACGTCTCCAGATCCACACCGGAACCGCGGATCAGGGTCGACTGCTCCCGATCCACGATCGCGTGCGAGATAAAACCCTCCATGTCGTCTTGATTTTGAAAGATGACCTGCATGTTTCGATGCGAAAGCGCCAGTCGGTATAACAAATTGACGAACGCGCGTCTTATGGCAGCAAGCACCCCGCGACGAATAAACACGAACCCCATACCAGGCACTGCGTTCACGACCGCACGAATGCCAGCCCGATTCGCCGCGCGTGTCCCATAGAGAACCGGCTTGATCGTCACGTGATGCACGATGTCGGGCCGCTCGGCTTCGTATACCTTTCTAATGGATTTTAGAGTTCTGAGTTCCTGCAGCGGATTCAAGCCGCTGCGGGTCAGCGGCATGGTCTGATAGGACAACCCGTACTGCGCCAGATGCTCTTCTCCGGTACCTTCTGCGCACACCACCATGACCTGGAAACCGCGGGCGAGCGCTTCCGTGGCAAGCGCAAGCCGATGCGAAATCAGGAAGCTCGCTTCGTTGACGACATAGATGAGTTTGATCGGTGTCTCGCCCATCAGCCTTCGCGGTCGTCCAACCAAGCCTGAAACATCAACACATCCCACAGATAGGCCGACCAATCGCCACGCCCTTGCTGGTGTTGTTGCCACATCGCACCGATAGGAGTCGCGTCAAAGTAACCTTCCCGACGCAATCGCGCGCCGTCCAGAAGCGCTTCGGCCCAGTCTTTGAGCGGGCCCGCCAACCATTTGCCAAGCGGGACTCCAAATCCCTGTTTCGGCCGCTCAGTCAGACGTCGAGGTACGTAGTCTGATAATAAGCCCTTCAACAGACCCTTGCTCTGTCCGCCATGGCACAGCACAGACTGCGGCAGACTCAGACAGTACTCGACCACTCGATGATCCAGGAGTGGCACCCGGGCCTCCAAACTCACCGCCATGCTGGCCCGGTCCACCTTCGTAAGACAGTCGTTCGGCAGGTAAGCCACCAGATCTTTGGCCGCCCAGCGTTTCGGAACCGGCAGCGTATGGCTCCAATGGTTTGCATCGTCGTAGACAGTGATCACGGCTTGTGAACCCAACACGACCGCGTGCGCATCGCGCCAGTGCGACACGGTCTGTGCAAACACCGCGTCCGCATCGTTCACGACAATGAGATCACCGAACCGCAAAAGTTTCGCTGCAAGCGGTGCGGGCCGGCCCAACCATGCGGGCGTCGGCAGCCGGCCAATCGAGCCGGTCAACAACGGGCTACTGCACACGCTTGCCACGGCGCGGCGCAGTGGTCGAGGAATAGGCAGAATGCGTCGCGCAATCCGCTCTGCCCATTGGTAGCGTGGATAACCGAGCGTAAGTTCATCGCCGCCGTCTCCGGAGAGCGCGACGGTAACAGAGCGTCGCGCCAGAACCGAGACCAAATACGTCGGCAACAGCGATGCATCGGCAAACGGTTCATCCATCAGGGTCGGCAACTTCTCGACGACGTTCAACACGTCGCGTTCGCTTAGAGTGAGTTCGGTATGCTGCGTGCCGATGTGGGCAGCGACCCGACGCGCGTGCGCGGCTTCATCAAATTCGGGTTCTTCGAAGCCAATCGTGTAGGTTTGCACCGGCCGGTCGCTCTGATCTTGCATCAACGCGCATACGAGCGTGGAATCGACGCCGCCCGATAGAAATCCGCCCAAGGGAACATCCGCAACCATGCGATCCTTGACGGCAGTCGCCAATCGCATCCGCAACCCTTCCTTGGCTTCTTCAAAGGTCGTCTGCCGCTCCTCAACAAACGCCTTGGGATGCCAATAGCAGCGCGGTGCGCCGAGTTCAGGCAGGCGGCCAAGGTCGATCTCGAGAACGTGCCCTGGCTCGAGTTTCGACACCCCTTCATATATCGAATAGGGCGCTGGAATGTGGTTGCGCCGCAACAACAAGGCAACCGCATTGCGATCGATACGCATCTCGTCGTGCGGAAATGCGCTCAACTCGGAACCAAACCATAGTCGACGGTTGGCAAATCCGTAGTACAGCGGTTTGATGCCCAACCGGTCACGTACCAGCGTCACAGAGTGGCTGACCTGATCGTACAACGCAAAGGCAAACATGCCGACCAGCCGACTCAACGTCACCTCGACGCCCCAACGCGCCAACGCTTCCAACAGCACTTCGGTGTCCGAATTGCCACGCCACGCGATCTCACCCAACTGCAGACGCAATTCGACGAAATTGTATATCTCACCGTTGTAGACGAGGCGGTACCGGCCGCAATGGGACATCATGGGTTGGTGGCCGGCCGAGCTCAAGTCGATGACACTCAAGCGCCGATGGGCGAGGCCAACGGAGCCTTCGATCCACAACCCGGCGTCATCCGGGCCGCGATGCTGCAAGCGTTTCCCGAGCTCGGCAAGTCGCACTTCATCCACCGTACCTCGAGTGTCGACGCATCCGATAAAGCCGCACACGCTATGATTTCTCGGCGGTCTGCGAGAGAAATTGATAGTAGGCGTCCTGCACACGACGATCGCTAAACCGGTCGATCACCCTTGCCCTGGCGGCTTGTCCGCGCGCTCGCAACGCTTCTCGCCCAAGCATCAACGTAGCGTGTAATGTCTCGGCAATCGCGCGGACATCGAAATCCGTAACGAATCCCGTATCGCCAACGAGATCGGCGCTGGCACCGGCGCGAGTGACGACACAGGGTACGCCGCAACTCATGGCTTCCAGAACCACGGTCGGAGAGCTTTCGGTTCGCGATGGGTTTATCAACAAGTCACTCATCAAGTAGTAGCGCCGCACATCACGCTGAAGGCCGAGTCCGTGAATGCGCGCACCCCGAAGCCGCTCGGTGCCCTCGCCGACCAAGACGAGATGTACGTCATCAAACGCCTCGGCAACCTTGGCGAACGCCTTGAGCAGTTCTTGGTGACCTTTGTGGGGGTGCACGCGAGCCACCTGCAGCATGACGAGCGCTTGCGCATCGATTCCGAGCGCGGACCTGACGGTTGCGTCTTTGGCATCGGGTGCGAACCACTCGATATCGACGCCGTTTTCGATCAGCACCCAGTCCTCAGCCTGCAGGCCGCGCTCGCGGTGATTGGTTAACGCCGTGCTCGAATTTGCCACGACTGCCCGCGCACGCAGAGCCGACGTCATCAAGTTGAGACAGCCGAGCGTGACCAGGCTTTCCCTGACCCGTGGCTCGAGACTGTGTAGGACGTTCCAGATCACCTTGTGCGCCGGGGCCAGCAGACTCGTAATAACGCAGCCCTGGTATAGCCAGCCACAAACCAGATCGTAGTCATCGGCGTCGATCGTGCGAAGTGGATGCAATGCGTTTGTCTCGGCTCGAAAATTCGCTTCGAGCTCGCCGCGACGACGCAACGCCATGACCTCATTCGCCACCCCACGTTCTGCGAGGCCAATGACGAGCTTCAACAAGTTCGTCTCGGCACCCCCGACATCCAACGAGTTGATGACGTGCAGAAGTCTCACGAGCCGTAAACCACCGCCAAGTGTGCCCGAACGCTCAGCTCTTTCTTGTAATGCGCGTGCACCCTTGCCAGCGCGTCGCTGGCAAACACCGCGCGCAACTCTGGATCACCAACGAGGCGCTTGAGGGCGTTGCTCAAACCCAAGGCATCATTGGCTGGCACCAATAGCCCACCTGTGCCGATGAGCTCCGCCGAGCCGCCGACGTCCGTCGCCACGCAAGGCAGACCGCACGCCATCGCCTCTAACAAGCTGTTCGACGTGCCCTCGAAGTCTGACGCAGATATGGCCATATCGACGCCGGCATTGAGCCTGGCCATGTCCGAGCGCTCGCCAAGCAGGTGCACCTTATGCTGCAGGTCGAGGTGCTCTATGGCGCTCACGAGGTCACGATTGTCGCTGTCCACACCACTCCCGGCACAGACCATGATCGCATCGAGATCGGCCAAGGCAAAGGCCTGCAAACATAGATCGTGGCGTTTCTCGGCTCGGTAGCGGGCAAAGAACCCGATGAGTGGCTGCTCAGGATCAACGCCCAGTTCCTCGCAAAGCGAGGTTTTCGCTTCGCCGTCCGGTTTGAACTGCTGCGTATCCACCCCGTTGCCGATCACCACGAAGTTGTCGTGCCGAAAACCTCGAGCGACATAGAAGCGACGCACGGCTTCTGCATTCGCAACCAACACATCGGCATTGCGTGTAAACGTAAGCGCGAGCTGAAAACTGAGTCGAGCGATCCATCCCGACGCGATACCGGCGCTGCGGACATTGCACACCACTCGTTGCCCACTGCGTCTGAGCATACACAACATTGCGTTCGACAAATCCAGGAAGCCCACCAGCACGGTATGTTGGCGTGCCAGTCGCCTCAGGCGCCAGAGAGCGACGCATAACCCTCTCCAGCCTCCATGGCCTAGCTCTACCACGTCAACTCGTTTAGAGGGCGTAAAAGCGGGGGGCGCGGACCCGTCAAGCACTGCGAGGCACACATCCAGCCCGGCGGCAGCGAATTCGTTCGCCAGCAAGACCGTTTGGCCCTCTGCGCCGCCGGAACGCAACGAGCCCACTAGCATCAACACGCTGGACATGCGGCCGGCATATTGACACCAATACCGGCGGTAGTACAGCAACGCCAAGGGCGCGAAGTCGGGAAAAGGGGTCGGAGTAAAAACCCTCGAGTTTTTACTCCGACCCCATATCGACTCTATTCGACCTCTATTCGCTCGACGTTGGCGAGCACGGTTTTCTCACCGATGCCTTTGACGTTGACAAGCTCATAAACATCGGCAAATGCACCGTTGGCTTCACGGTAGCGGACGATCGCTTCCGCTTTGGTCAAACCAATTCCATCCAGAACCTCTGCGATGGTGGCCGCATCGTCGGTGTTGACATTCACCATCGCGGTTTCTTCCGGCACCGCAAACGCCAACGGCGCGGCGAGCATCGCGCCAGCCAGGAACAACATTGAGATGAGTTTTCGCATGTAAGACTCCTTGTATCAGGACCGAGGAGTCTAGCGTGGCTATGAGGCGTCGCTTGTCAGCGAATAGCTTACCCATTCAGAGGTAGCCATCGTTAGGAACTGTGCGCGTTGATCCCCGCAGGCTCTACCTCATCGCGAATCAACGGACGAATCGATGCCCACTCATGACAGCTAGGGCATTGCCACATGAGCGTGCGGCCCGCAAAACCACAGTTGTTGCAACGGTATGTCGGTTGCTTCTCCAGCAATGCTTCGGACATCTTGCGCACCATCCGTACGTACTCCGCCTGTAGTGGTTCGCCCTCTTCGTCCAATAGCTTCAAAAGCATCACAAAGCCACCCAGGCTCGGATGGCGCAGCAGTTGCGCCACGACGAAGGCTTGGGCAGCCGCGGGATCGTCAACGTGTTCGATGTGATGCCCCAACGTCTCGACCAATTCGACCGCGGGCAACAGTTCGAGGCTTTCGCGCGCAAACGTCAGCAAGCCTTCACTATCACCGAGTTCGTCGCAAGCGTGCCGATATAAATCCAAGGTCTCGACCACGAGCACCGGATCTTGATCGCGCACGCGGCCCAACAGCCGTATCACCTCCCGATAGCGTTTAGCCTCGTACTCAACGCGTGCTCCAATCAGATTGGCGCGGGCGCATTTGCCATCTAGCCGCAAAGCGCTCGACAAACAGTTGCGGGCGTCACGCATGTTTCCTTCTGCAAGGGCCCGCTCAGCGAGCTCGCAGTTGAAATGTGCCATGCGAGCACGCACCCCACGATCTTGTTTCGCCAGCTGCTTGCCTACACGCAGCGCCTGATGCCACTCGCTCTCCCGTTCGTACACCTCAAGCAACAGCTGCAACGCCAACTGCTTGTGCTCGGCGTTCCGACTTACCAGTTCCTGCAACAAGTTCTCGGCACGCCCGAGCAGACCTGCTACTAGGTAATCTTGTGCCAGTTCCAACTCGGCTTGCGCACGATTGGTGTTCGAGAGCACCGGCCGAGCCAATAAGTTCTGGTGGATACGGATGGCTTTATCGACCTCGCCGCGGCGCCTGACCAAGCTTCCGAGCGCTAAATGCGTGTCGACGGTGTCGTCGTCGACGACCATGGCCTCGACGAACGTATCGATGGCAAGGTCGGGACGCTCGTTCAACAGATGGTTGAGCCCGCGGAAGTAGTCTTTGGAAACGAGCCCTGCCTCCCTGCGGGGTCGCTTTCTGCGTTCGCGACGTCCAAGCAGAAAACCGATCCCGAGCGCGAGTACCAGGAGCACGTATAAAGCGATGCTATCCACTAGCTACCGGTCAATCGTGCAACGATAGGTTACGTAATCGATGCAATTCTCGGTTGGAGAGTTCGAGATCTTTGCGAAGTTGGCGTTGCTTGAGCGACTGCTTGGCACTCAACACGACAATCGCTAGCAAACCCAGGCCCAAACCACTCAAGAATGCGAGTAGCAACCACCAGAACACGCTCCACTCGGGCGTCTGCCAAGCCAAGAATCTTATCGAGATCGCCGATTGGTTGACGGCAATCACGGCGAAGAGAAACACCACGACTGCACCAAGCACCACCAACATGCGAGCAATCCAGGTCATTGGCGAAGGATACCGCGGCCGGGCCGAACCTTTTCACCTTTTTCACCTTTTGAACCTTATTCCAGACGTAAAGCCGATGGACCAATAAGGTTTAAAAGGTGAAAAGGTTCTGCCCGGCCGTTGGGGTTAGTCGTTCGCGGCGCCGTCGCTTACCGCTGCCAGAACCGCTTCCCGCTTCAGGCCTGCATTGACGCGATCGCGAAGTTCCTTGCCCGGCTTGAAGTGAGGTACGTACTTGCCGGCCAGGCCGACCGACTCGCCGGTTTTCGGGTTGCGGCCGATGCGCGGTGCCCGGTAGTGCAAAGAGAAACTACCGAAACCGCGAATCTCGATCCGCTTGCCTTTTGCCAGTGCCTGCGACATTTGCTCGATCATCGTTTTCACCGCCAGCTCAACGTCCTTGGCAGAAAGTTGGGTCTGGGTAGCGGCTATCTTGTCGATCAGCTCTGACTTCGTCATGACACCTGCCAAGACGCGCCTATGACGCGTCGTCTTCGTCTGATTTGCTTTGGTTCATCTGCGCCTTGATGAGATCACCAAGCGTACCCGGGGCACCACGATCGGCATCTTCGCGTTTGTGTTCACGCACGGAAGTTCGCTCATCGTCGATCTCTTTGGCTTTAATCGACAGCCCGATCGTACGATTTTTCCGATCGACGCTGATGATCTTGACCTCGAGATCTTGATTCTCCGAAATCACGTTGCGTGCGTCCTCAACCCTATCGATGCTGAGCTCCGAGGCTTTCAGCGTACCCGTGACTTCTTCGGCCAGCAAGATGATCGCTTCTTTCGGCTCTACGGATTGTACGACCCCTTTGACGATAGCACCTCGTTCATTGATAGCGGTGTAATCCGAGAACGCATCTTGATCGAGCTGTTTGATCCCGAGCGAAATACGCTCTCGTTCAGGATCGATAGACAGTATGATCGTTTCAATCTCTTCACCCTTGCTGTACCGCCGCACAGCAGTTTCACCCGGTTCATTCCACGAGATATCGGACAGATGCACCAGTCCGTCGATTTCGCCGACTAGTCCCATGAAGATACCGAAATCGGTAATCGACTTGATCTTGCCGGAGATGCGGTCGCCTTTGCTGTGGTTGGTCGAGAACTCTTCCCACGGATTGGGCCTGCACTGCTTGATGCCGAGCGAGATGCGACGACGCTCTTCGTCGATGTCGAGCACCATGACTTCGACTTCGTCGCCGACGTTGACGACTTTGGACGGATGAATGTTCTTGTTGGTCCAATCCATCTCGGAAACGTGTACCAGCCCTTCAACGCCCTCTTCGATCTCGGCAAAACAGCCGTAATCGGTGAGGTTGGTCACGGTCGCACGCACGCGGGCTCCTTCTGGGTAGCGCCGCGTGAGTTCCACCCACGGATCGTCACCCAACTGCTTCATGCCCAAGCTGACGCGGTTTTTTTCTCGGTCGAACTTGAGGATCTTGACGTCGACCTCGTCACCCACGTTGACCATCTCGCTGGGATGGCGAATGCGGCGCCAAGCCATATCCGTGATGTGCAACAGTCCGTCTACACCACCAAGATCAACAAACGCCCCGTAGTCCGTGAGGTTCTTGACGATGCCCTTGACGTCCTGGCCTTCCCGCAAGGAGGCCAACAGCGCTTCGCGCTCTTCACTATTTTCTTGTTCGAGCACCGCACGCCTCGAGACGACGACGTTGTTGCGTTTCTGGTCTAACTTGATGACCTTGAATTCCAGGGGCCTGCCTTCGAGGTGCGTGGTCTCGCGCAGCGGGCGGATATCTACGAGCGAGCCAGGCAGAAACGCCCGAATGTCGCTGACATCGACCGTAAAACCACCTTTGACCTTACCGTTGATCGTCCCTTGCACCACGTCGTTCTGGTCGAAGGCCTCCTCCAACATCTGCCAGGATTCGGCGCGGCGCGCTTTTTCTCTGGATAGCCGGGTCTCACCCCAGCCATCATCCACCACTTCCATTGCAACCTTGACTTGGTCGCCGACGGAGAGCGTGAACTCACCTTGTTCGTTGACGAATTGATGTTTCGGGATAATGCCTTCGGATTTCAACCCGGCATGCACCACCACCCATTCGCTATCGATTTCAACCACCGTGCCGGTGACGATGGAGCCAGGCACCATCTCGATCGTCTGTAAACTTTCTTCAAAAAGATCGGCAAAACTTTCGCTCATATTTTCGTCGCAGACAGGGCCACCTAGTCAGGTGGTAACGCGACTTCTCCATGTGTTGTGGAAACTCGAAAGTTTCCGGTTATTAACGATATGCGCTGGTCTCGGCTGGCAACTACATTAGGCCTCGCTCAACGACGATGGCCAAAACATGCTCCAGCACCTCTTCGATATTCATTCGAGTGCTATCGATGACGACGGCGTCCTCGGCCGGCGTTAGCGGTGAAACAGCGCGTCCGGTGTCTCGCGCATCGCGTTCTTCGATGCTGGCGAGAAGGGCGCGAAAGCTAACACTTAAGCCTTTGTTTTTCAACTGTTTATGACGACGCTCAGCACGCACTTCGGCACTGGCGTCTAGAAATATCTTACAGTCCGCATCACGGAAAACCACCGTTCCCATGTCGCGGCCGTCCGCGACCAGACCCGGGGGGCGCCTCTGATTGTGTTGTTGGGTGCGAATGGCATTGCGTACACCGGGAAGGGCTGCCACTTGCGATGAGGCGATGCTGATCTCCTCGCGCCGAATCGCATCCGTTAGGTTCTCACCATCGGCATAGACCTCGCCCTGTTCAAAGCGGACGTCTACCTCAGCCGCCATCTTCGCAAGTGCCGTTGCGGCGTCGAGGTCAATTCCCCGGGTTAACGCCACCGCCGCTACGATGCGGTACAAGGCGCCGCTGTCAAGGTAGTGCCAACCGAGTCTCTTGGCCAAATCGGCGGCCAAGGTACCCTTGCCGGAACCGCTCGGCCCGTCAATTGCAATCACCGGAACGGCAGGAGCATCAGCCATCGTCAAATTCGCGGCGCCGTTCGGCAGCACTTCGGATGATCGCGAGTGCGGCGTCGGTGTCCCCTTGGCGCACCGCGGTTTCCAACGCTTTCGCCGCTCGACGAAAGTCTCGCAGGCTTCTAAGCAACGGTGTCTTGTTGAGTTCGAATATGCGTGCCCACATGTCCGGGTCGGCTGCCGCAATCCTCGTAAAGTCGCGAAAGCCGCTACCTGCGAAAGTCAACATGTCGGTTTCCACCTGATCGAGAAACGCGATGGCCAAGAAGTGTGGCAGGTGGCTCGTCACCGAGAGAACGCGGTCGTGGTCGGCGGCCGTCATCGTATGGGTCGCTGCCCCCACCGCCCGCCAAAGCACCTGTACCACGCCCACAGCCGACGGGTCGGTTTCCGATTCAGGCGTCAGGACCACTCGTTTGCCGTCGAATAGGGATTCGCTGGCGGCTTCAGGGCCGCTGCGCTCCGATCCTGCCACGGGATGCGTGGGTACGAAGCGGGGCGGCAGCCGCTTGAGCTCGGCGCGAATCGCTTTGATGACGGGTTGCTTGACGCTCGCCACATCAAACACGACCCCGGGATGATCGTTGAGTGACACCACCCACTCGGCAACTTGATCGCTCGGCGGGGACAACAGAACCGTGTCGGCATCTTCCGGTACCGCATCGACAACCCGGTCGATGATACCGAGCGACTCTGCCGTTGCCGCTTGTGAGGTGTCCGCATCGAGGCCGACGATCTCGCTGAAGAGATCTCGCCTGCGCGCGGCTTTGGCAAAGGAACACCCGATCAGACCGGTACCCACGACGGCGAGTTTCATGCTTGTTAGAGAACCCGTTCGAGCGTTTCGAGAAAACGCTCGTTCTCTTCCGCCAGGCCAATGGTGACTCGAAGATGGGTGGGCAAGCCGTACTCTGTCACCGGTCGCACAATCACGCCTTCGCGAGTCAAGCGTTCGTAGACCGGCGTAGAGGCCTGCCCGACGTCGAAACAGATGAAATTGCCGACCGAAGGAATGCAATCGAGACCCAACGCACTGAGTCCAGCGGCAACGTTTGCCAACCCTTCGCGGTTCAGTGTCTGACTCCTGGTCACGAACTCCTGATCGGCAAGTGCCGCTTGTGCGGCAGCGAGAGCTAGACTGTTGACGTTGAAAGGCTGACGCGCGCGGTTCATCAGATCAGCGGCAAGCGGCGAGCTGACTCCGTAACCGATACGCAGCGATGCCAATCCATGAATCTTCGAGAAGGTGCGGGTCACTATGAGGTTCGGATAGCGAATCATGAGCCGCAGACCGTTCGGATAACCCGCGGCGTCGACATATTCAAAGTACGCCTCGTCCAGCACCACCCAGACCCGTTCAGGCAGCCTATCCAAGAAATCGACGAGGGCATCCTCCGAGACCCAGGTGCCGGTCGGATTGTTTGGGTTGGCTATGAATACGATCCGTGTCGCGTCGGTGATCGCATCCAGATAGCCTTCCAGATCGCAACCGTAGTTCTTCGCCGGAACCCGGATAAGCTTGGCGCTGCAACCGGTGATCGCGAGGTAGTACACGACGAAGCCATGTTCCGACATAACGCCCTCGAGCCCTGCCTCCAACGTCACCTTGGCGGCGAGTTCCAACACGTCGTTGGAGCCGTTGCCCAGCGTCAAGCGGTTGACCTCGACATCTAGATGCTGCGCTAGGGCCTCTTTCAATAGATAGCCACTGCCATCCGGATAGCGGGACAGCTGTTCGGCTGCCCGAGCCACGCATTCGCGAACACTGGGTCCTGGACCACGGGGATTTTCATTGCTTGCGAGCTTGATGATGTCGGTAATGCCAAGCTCGCGGGTCAACTCTTCGATGGGTTTGCCGGGCTGATACGGACTGAGGCTGGCGATGCTCTGGTTGATCGTATCGGACACTGGCCGGCAGCTCAGATGACGGCTTGTGGATAGGATCCGAGCGGGCGCACCTCTAACGCGACCTTTTGCACATCGGCGAGAGCAGCTTGCACGACCGTATCGCGCTGGTGGCCATCGAAATCGATGAAGAAGACGTACGACCAATCGCTCGAACGCGCGGGGCGCGTTTCAATGCGAGTCAACGAGATGTCGTGGCGGTGGAAAGGCTCCAATACCTTGAACAGCGCCCCGGGTTCGTTCTTGGTCGACACCAAGATCGAAGTCTTGTCGCATCCGCTGACGCCGACGTTTTGGCGACCGATCACTAGAAAGCGGGTTTTGTTGTCTGTGTGGTCTTCGATGTTGCTCGCAACGACCCTCAAGGCGTAGCGTTCCGCTGCCATTTCGCCCGCGACCGCAGCGATCTTCGGATCGTTCGATGCTTGAAGTGCTGCTTCCGCATTGCTTGTCACCGCCACCCGTTCGACACCGGAATAGTTGGCATCCAGCCAGCCTCGACACTGCGCCAACGATTGGGCGTGTGAAACGATGCTCTCGACCGCGCCCTTACTGTCACGGTGCACCAGAAACGCGTGGTGAATCATTAGCTCAACCTCCGCGCAAATATTTATTTCACTCGGACACTCCATGAAACAATCCAGCGTGTGATTGACCATGCCCTCGGTGGAGTTCTCTACCGGTACGACGCCGTAGTGCACGTTGCCGGTTTCGACTTCTCGAAACACCTGATCAATGGCGGTCAGCGCTCGGGTGTGGGCGAAGTGACCGAACTGAGCTATCGCCGCCATTTCGGTGTACGTGCCGGGCGGACCGAGATAGGCAATCGTGAGTGGCTGTTCCAGTGCCATACAGCACGAGATGATCTCGCGAAACAGGCGGGCCATGTCTTGGTCTGACAGCGGACCTTCGTTGGTTGCCTTCAAGCGCGTCAATATCTGCGCTTCCCGTTCCGGCCGGTAATACACCGGCGGGACGTCGCCCGGTTCCGCCTGCTTGATCTGTGCAACTTCCAAAGCGAGCTTCGCACGTTCGTTCAAGAGCTTTTGCAGGTCGGCGTCGATTGCATCGATGCGTTGGCGTATGGGTTCGAGCGCCTCCTCATCCATGTCGGTTATCCATGCTCACGCTGGAACTCATTCATAAAGCCGATGAGCGCATCGATCGCCTCCATCGGCACCGCGTTGTACAGACTCGCCCGCATGCCGCCCACACTGCGGTGGCCCTTGAGGCCCAACAGTCCCGCGGTTGCCGCACGATCGAGAAACTGGGCGTCCAATGCGGGATCGGGCAACATAAATGGCACGTTCATATCCGATCGAGCCTCAGGTGCAACCGGCGAGTGGTAGAAGTTGCTCGCGTCTATGGTCGTGTACAACCGGTTGGCCTTTCTCGCATTCTGCGCAGCAATACCTTCTAGCCCGCCCTGCTCTTTCAACCATTGAAATACCAACCCGGCCAAGTACCACGCGTAGGTGGGCGGCGTGTTCGACATCGATCCCGATTCTGCCTGCACCGCGTAGTCCAGCATGCTCGGGATACCCTCACGAGCATTACCCACGAGGTCGCTTCGCACGATGACCACGGTCAGTCCTGCCGGACCAATGTTCTTCTGCGCGCCCGCGTAGATCAGACCGAACTTCGTCACGTCGATCGGCCGGGAAAGAATATCGGACGACATGTCCGCCACCAGCGTTGTCGACGCTTTAGGCACCTCATGAAACTGCACGCCACCGATGGTTTCGTTGGAACAGATGTGCAGGTAAGCCGCATCCTCACTCAAGCGCCACTGACATTGTGGCGGGACGCGATCAAAGTCGCTGTTCTTGGCGGTTGCCACGACGTTGACCTCGCAGTAGCGCCGCGCCTCCTTGATCGCCTTGGTGGACCAGGATCCGGTTTCGACGTAGTCGGCAACCGTGCGCTCTCCCAAGAGGTTCAACGGAACTGCTGAAAATTGCACGGTGGCGCCACCCTGCAGGAACAGCACATGATAATCGTCCGGCACGTTGAGCAGTTCGCGCAGGTCGGCTTCGGCAGCCTCCGCAATGTCGATGAACGCGGCACTTCGATGACTGATCTCCATGACGGACATGCCGGTACCCTGATAGTCGAGCATCTCGGCTTGCGCTCGCTCGAGCACCGCCGCCGGGAGCGCCGCTGGTCCCGCGGAAAAATTATGCGGTCTAGACGTCTTCACCGTCGTCGCCGTCGTCGCCGTTGGTAGATTCGACGATGCGCGCCACGCTATTGAGCCGTTCCTCTCCGCGCAAACTGATAAGGCGCACACCTTGAGTGTTACGCCCCTGTATGGACACCTCATCGGCACTCGTGCGCACGAGTGTGCCCATATCGCTGATCAACATCAGCTCGTCTCCCGCGAACACCTGGACCGCACCCACCACGTCGCCGTTGCGGTCGCTGGTCTGCAAGGCGATGACACCTTGCGCGCCGCGCCCCTTCACCGGAAAGTCGACACCCCTGGTACGTTTGCCGTAGCCGTGGGCGCTGGCGGTCAGTATGTACCCGTCTTCGGTGGGAATGATCAAGGAGATCACCTTGTGGCCGCCGGTGAGCCGAATGCCGCGTACCCCACGGGCCGTACGACCCATCGCCCGTACATCGGACTCTTTGAAGCGCGCCGCCTTCCCCGAGCTTGCGGTGAGCAACACATCGCAGCGGCCATCGGTAATGGCGGCGCCCACCAACGTGTTGTCTGCTTCGAGTTCGAGCGCTATCAGACCGCTGGGTCTCGGCCGGGAAAACTGCGACAGCTCGGTTTTCTTGACCGTGCCATTGGCGGTCGCCATGAAAACAAAGTGGCTATCGTCGTATTCTTTGATAGGCAGCAACGACGTGACGCGTTCACCTTGACCGAGGGGTAACATGTTGACCAACGGCCGGCCTTTGGCACCGCGGCTGCCTTGTGGAATTTGAAAGACCTTCAGCCAATAGACTTTGCCGATGTTGGAAAAACACAACAGCGTATCGTGACTGTGGGCCACCAACAGGTGTTCAACAAAGTCTTCGTCTCGTACCGATGCCGCGGCCTTGCCGCGACCGCCTCGACGTTGTGCCTGGTAGACGTCCAACTGTTGGGTCTTGGCGTAGCCCTGGTGGGAGACCGTGACCACCAAGTCTTCTTCGGTGATGAGATCCTCCACCGACAGATCTTCGTGAGTACCGACGATCTGTGTACGACGCGCATCGCCGTAGGTTTCACGAATCTCAATGAGTTCTTCTCGAATGACGGATTCGAGGCGCTCGGTCGAGCTTAAAATGTCCTGCAATTTGGCGATATCGTCGATAATGCCCTGGTAGTCGTCGACGAGCTTGTCCTGTTCGAGCCCCGTCAGCCGATGCAACCGCAACTCCAAAATTGCCTGGGCTTGCTCCTCTGAGAGGTAGTAGAGGCCTTCTCGAAAGCCAAACACATCGCTTAGCCCCTCGGGTCGGCAGGCGTCGCTACCAGCCTTCTCCAGTAGCTTTTCGATACCTTCCGATCCCCAACCGCGGCCCATGATCGCAATGCGCGCCTCGGTAGCCGAGCGCGATGCTTTGATGAGATCGATGACCGCATCGATGTTGGCCAACGCCACCGCTTGACCCTCCAACACGTGTCCGCGCTGACGAGCCCGCCGCCGCAAATAAAGCGTACGCCGCGTGACGACTTCCTTGCGGTGCTGAATGAACGCTTCGAGCATTTGCTTGAGGTTGAGCACCCGCGGCTGCCCATCTACGAGTGCCACACAGTTGATACCGAATACCGACTGCAATTGGCTCCGGGCGTAGAGGTTGTTGAGGACCACGTCACCCGGCTCTCCGCGCCTGAGTTCGATTACCACCCGCAAGCCGTCTTTATCCGATTCATCCCGAAGTTCAGTGATGCCCTCGACGCGTTTGCTCTTGACCAGCTCGGCGATCTTCTCGAGAAGTCGAGACTTGTTTAGCTGGTACGGGATCTCGCTGATGATGATGGTGTCCTTGCCGGACTTCTCATCGTGCAACACCTCGGCCTTGGCACGCACATAGATGCGCCCGCGGCCGGTTCGATATGCCTGTACGATGCCGGCGCGTCCGTTGATGATGCCACCCGTCGGGAAGTCCGGTCCGGTGATGTGCTCCATGAGCTGATCGATGCTCGTCGTGGGATCGTCCATCAACGCAAACACCCCGGCGACGATCTCGTTGAGGTTGTGCGGCGGAATGTTGGTCGCCATGCCGACGGCAATGCCCGAGCTGCCGTTGATGAGCAGGTTGGGCACTCGGGTTGGCAACACGTCCGGCATGGTCAGTGTGTTGTCGTAGTTCGGTACGAAACTGACGGTTTCTTTGTCGAGATCCGCCAACAAATCGGATGCCAACCGCGCCATTCGCACCTCGGTATAGCGCATGGCCGCGGGTGGATCTCCGTCGATAGAACCGAAGTTGCCTTGGCCGTCCACCAGCATGTAGCGCATGGCAAAGTCTTGTGCCATGCGTACCACGGTGTCGTAGATGGCGACGTCGCCATGGGGGTGGTACTTGCCCATCACGTCACCAACGACCCGCGCCGACTTCACATAGGGCCGGTTGTAGGTGTTGTTCAACTCGCTCATCGTGAACAACACTCGGCGATGCACGGGCTTCAAACCATCGCGCACATCGGGCAAGGCCCGCCCGACGATGACGCTCATCGCGTAATCTAAATACGATTGCCTAAGCTCGTCTTCGATGTTGACGGGAACGATTTCCCGCCCTCGATCGGGGGTCAATTCGGACATACGAGGAGGTGCTAGAAAGACTGAAATTTTACCACAACTAGCGGCTGGAAGGCGGCACTTGCGCCCCTAAATAGCGCGGCGTGGCGTCGCTACGAGCCGCGGATGGGTATAATGCGTCGATGCCAGGGACCCATGTCGAGCTCATTCTAAACTGCCGCTGGTTGCTGCCGGTCGCGCCGGTCAACGAAGCCGTCGAGCATGCCGGTGTGGCCATCGACAATGGTCGCATCGTCGCGGTGGGGCCCATCGATGCGCTGTTCGAGCGGTTCGCGCCAAACCGTATCGTTGACCTTGGTCATCACGCTGTGCTACCCGGCCTCGTCAACGCGCACGGTCATGCGGCGATGACGCTGCTGCGCGGGTCGGCGGAGGACAAGCCATTGCAGGCCTGGTTGACCGATGACATCTGGCCCTTGGAGACCGCGCACGTGTCACCGGATTTCGTACAGACCGGGACCGAACTTGCGCTCGCCGAGATGATCAGCTTTGGCACGACCTGTTTTTCCGACATGTACTTTTTCCCTGAGGTTGTCGCGAGATGTGCCAAACAGGTCGGTATGCGCGCGCAAATCGCTTTCCCGGTCATCAAATTCCCGAACGCCTGGTGCCAAGACACCGATGAGGGTTTTCACAAGGGACTCGCTCTACACGACGATTTTCGCAACGAGCCGTTAGTCACCATCGCCTTCGGACCGCATTCGGCATACACGGTTACCGATGCAGATCTCGAACGGACGCTGATGTACTCGGAGGAGCTCGGTCTTTTGGTGCAGACCCATCTACACGAAAACCAAGCAGAGGTCGCCGAGGCACACGAGCGGCTGGGGCACTCGTGGATAACCCACTTGCATGAGCGGGGCATGCTCAACCCGAGCCTGCAAGCGGTACACATGACACAGGTCACCGAAGCCGAGATCGAACTCATTGCCGAACACGACGTTCAGGTCGTGCAATGCCCGCATTCGAACCTCAAACTCGCCTGCGGGATTTGTCCGACCGAGGATTTTCACGCCGCCGGCGTGAACGTAGCCCTCGGCACCGATGGTGCGGCATCCAACAACACGTTGGACCTGTTTGCCGAGGCGCGCTTGGCAGCGTTGTTGGCCAAGCACACGACCGGCAACGCCAGTGCCGGGTCGTCTCAGCAGCTGTTGTACAGGGCAACTTTAGGGGGCGCGAAAGCCTTGGGCATGGATGCGGAAACCGGATCTCTGGAAGTGGGCAAGTCGGCCGACATCATCGCCGTGGATCTCGATAATGCAGCGTTCTTTCCGATGTACGACCCCATTTCTGCAATCATCCACGGCGCAGCGGGTGCATCGGTGAGCCATGTCTGGGTCGCCGGCCAGTGCCTCTATGACGACAGGACCTTCACGACGCTAGCGGTTGATGATCTCAAATCACGAGTTCGCAATTGGCAGTCGCGGATACGTGATGGTCGCAGAAGCAACCGATGAACGTCGACTACGCAGAGATCGAGAAGTTCGAGGCCCTCGCCCACCGCTGGTGGGACCCAGAGGGCGACTTCAAACCGTTGCACGATATCAATCCCACGCGCCTGAACTACGTTCTCGACAAAGCGCACATCGATGCGGGGCCGGTGTTGGATGTCGGCTGCGGCGGCGGTATTCTCGCAGAGGCGCTTGCCGCAAACGGCGGGGTGGTGACCGGCATCGACATGGCACAGAGTCCGCTAGCCGTCGCCCGATTGCACGCGTTGGAAACCGGTGTCGACGTCGAATACCTGGCGACGACTGCCGAGGCTCTGGCGAATGAGCGCGCCGACAACTTCACCACCGTTACGTGCATGGAAATGTTAGAGCACGTGCCCGACTACCCATCAACGGTCAAAGCGTGCAGTGAGATGGCAAAAAGCGGTGCGGCGCTGTTTTTCTCGACGATCAACCGACACCCAAAGGCATATCTACTCACGGTGTTGGGAGCCGAGTACGTGCTGAACTTGTTACCCAAAGGTACCCACGACTACGCCAAATTCATCCGGCCCGCGGAGTTGGCCCGGGCCGCTCGAAGCGCCGGATTACAAGTACAAGAAATCGTGGGTATGGCTTACAACCCGTTCTCCAGGGTCTGCAAGCTCTCCAAAGACGTCGACGTCAACTATCTACTGTATGCCACCAAAGCTTGACTATCCGGAGCTGACAATTGCTCGAAGGTCCTGGCGCTACACGCCCGACGGCGGTTGCCTTGCGAACAAAGTCATCCTCGTTACCGGTGCCGGCGACGGCATCGGCCGGGCTGCAGCAAAAACCTTTGCCGTCTTTGGCGCACACGTTGTGCTGCTCGGCAAAACCCGCAGCAAGCTGGAAGCGGTGTTCGATTGGATCGCCGGAAACACCGAGACCAAACCGGTGATCGTACCGTGCGATCTACTCGGTATGGATGAGTCGAGTGCCAACGGATTGCGTGACGCCATCGACCAAGACTACGGTCGCCTAGATGGTGTGCTCCACAATGCATCCCTGCTAGGACCCAAGGTACCGATCGAACACTATCCGCCGGAACACTGGCAGAACGCGATGCAGGTCAATGCCTACGCACCGTTTCTGCTGACCCATACCTTGCTGCCCCTCATGCAGGCTGGCGAAGGCGCTTCCATCATAATGACCTCATCGACCGTCGGACGCCAAGGACGCGCCTACTGGGGTGCCTATGCGGTATCCAAATTCGCCTTGGAAGGTCTCATGCAGGTGCTCGCCGATGAGCTCGAGAACGCGGGCCGGGTGCGTGTGAACAGCCTCAACCCCGGCGGTACCCGCACCGCGATGCGGCGCGAAGCCTACCCGTCGGAAGATCCACAAATGCTACCCCTGCCAGAGTCTCATATGGACCTATACCTCTACCTGATGAGCGACGCCTCGATCGGCATCACCGGGCAGGCGTTCGACGCCAGAACATGGCAATACTCAACCCAACCCTGAAACCGGGGTAGGAGCGGCTTTAGCCGCGATATAGCGTCGATTTTACACAAAAGATCGCGGCTAAAGCCGCTCCTACCTCAATTTGCCGAGGAGTTCGAGCTCCGGATACGGCAACAACAACGACGGTCGTTTGCGATCACGCCGCTGCGGGTTGGGCTTCGCCTTGAGCGGTAGCTTCAACAACCGATAAAGGGCCTTGAGATCGTCGCGCGACAATTCGGTCAACTTACCCCGCAACAACGTGGAGGGCAGTATCACCGGTCCGTAACGAACCCGTTTCAAGCGGCTGACGGTAAAACCGACATGCTCGAACAGCTTGCGCACTTCCCGGTTCTTACCTTCTAACAACACAACGTGATACCAATGGTTGCGTCCCGAACCGTTGTAGTACTGCACATCGCTGAATTGGTGCGTCTCACCGTCGATGACGACGCCGGTCTTGAGCGCCGCCAACACTTCCTCGTCCAACCGACCGTCGACTCGGACCGCGTATTCCCGATCGAGACCCGTGGAAGGATGCATCAGGCGATGCGCCAACGCGCCATCATTGGTCAGCAACAGCAAGCCGGTCGTTTGAATGTCCAAACGCCCCACGGATATCCATCGTCCACCTTTAAGCCTGGGCAATGCATCAAATATCGTGCGCCGTCCTTCGGGGTCGCGTCGACTACACACGACCCCGGCTGATTTGTTGAGCACGAGCACGCGTGCGTGGTCGCTTTGTTTGCTCTTCGCACGCCGGTCATCGACATGAATGACATCGGATGTACCGACCCGCTGACCCAAATGCGCCGTCTCACCGTTGACGGAAACGCGCCCTGCGGTTATCCAGCCTTCTAATTCTCGGCGCGAGCCGTAGCCGAGGTCCGCCAGGACCTTCTGCAGTTTCTGCGTTTGCATGGTTCGAGCTAGTGCGACGGTGTGGGTAAGCGGACGACTTCGGCAAGAGCGGCGCGGGTCTCGACGTCTTCGGGCTCATGGTCATCGGAGGGCACATCGGCGACCACTGGATCTTGCGAGTCCGCCGCGTCTGGCAGGTCTACCTGCGGCTGCGGATTCGTCGGCTCGTCCACCAGGATCGGTTCGATCATGGCCTTGATCTCGGCCAACGGCGGCAACTGCTGCAAGCTCGTCAAATTGAAGTAGTCCAGGAAGGCGCGAGTGGTTGCATACATGCTAGGACGACCAGGCACCTCACGCTGGCCAACGACGCGTATCCAACCTCGCTCGAGGAGGGTGCGCATGATGTTTTGACTGACGCTGACACCTCGTACCTGTTCGATATCGCCCCGCGTGACCGGTTGCTTGTAAGCAACGAGCGCCAGAGTTTCCATCAGCGCGCGCGAATAGCGTGGAGGTTTCTCCTCCCAGAGACGACTCACCCAAGGACTGAGTTCCTGGCGCACCTGATAACGGAACCCCGAGGCGACCCGCTTGAGTTCATAACCCCGACCCTCGGCCTCGTCTGTCAGCCGCTGCAAGGCTTCGCGGACGGCCTTGCGGCCTTCTTCTGCACCAAGTTCTCCGCGCTTGAACAGTTTGACAAAGCGCTCGACGGTTAGCGGTTCATCTGCTGCGAGCAACGCAGCTTCAACAATCTGTTTGACCCTGTCGTCGTCGATACTGCCTGTCACTGGTTACTCACCCGCTGCGCGTATATAGATGGGGGCAAAGGGTTCGTTCTGAACAAAATCGATCAACCCTTCGCGTATCAATTCGGTCAGCGCCAAGAACGTCACGACAACACCGCGCCGCCCCTCCTCGGCGTGAAACAATTCGACAAAGAGCACAAAATCTCGCGCTTCGCTGACTGTCGCCAGCATATCGGACATGCGCTCACGCACCGACAGTGTTTCCAGCTGCACTGCGTGGCGGTGGAAAAGCTCCGCTCTGTGCAACACATTGGCCAAGGCTACCAACACTTCCTGCATGTCCACCACCGGGTCGGCGTGCTGTTTCACGAGCTCGGGCCGTTCGGCATGCGCGGCGAAGATATCCCGCTCCCACCTCGGCAACTCGCTGATGTCTTCTGCAGCCGTTTTGATCTGCTCGTATTCCTGCAACCGGCGAATCAGTTCTGCACGCGGGTCGTCTTCGTTGTCGAGCTCATCGCTGCGTGGCAATAACAAGCGCGATTTGATCTCGGCCAGCATCGCGGCCATGACCAGGTATTCGCCAGCCAACTCGAACTGCAGCGCACTCATCAAATCGATGTAGCGCATGTACTGTTCGGTAATCTCGGCGACGGACACTTGGAGTATGTCCAGATTCTGCCGCCGAATGAGGTATAGGAGCAGGTCGAGGGGACCTTCGAACGTCTCCAGGAAGACCTCGAGGGCGTCCGGTGGAATGTAGAGATCGGTCGGCACCTCACGCACCGCCTCGCCTTCCACTACGGCGACCGTCTCATCGTCGACAGCCCGCAAGCGCAATAGTTGCGGCTGACGCTCGTCACTCATCGATGCAAAATTCCAATGCTGGCGCGAACGTCTTCCAATGTCTCCTTGGCAACGTCCCGGGCTTTCTCGGAGCCCTCTTGCAAAATCGCGTGTACGACGTCCGGTTGTTCTTCGAACTGCTTGGCCCGTTCGATCATGACTGATTGTTCTTCGTTGATGGCTTCGATGAGCGGTTTTTTGCAGTCGAGACAGCCGATGCTGGCGCTGCGACACCCGCGCGCCGCCCAATCTAGGGTTTCGTCGTCCGAGTATATCTCGTGCAGGGTGAAAACAGGACAGTTATTCGGATCTCCCGGGTCCTTGCGCCGCACTCTCGCAGGATCGGTCTTCATCTTGCGAATCTTCTTGTCGACCACGTCGGGAGATTCGCGCAGTTGGATCGTGTTGTTGTACGACTTGGACATCTTTTCACCGTCCAACCCAGGAACCTTGGCTTCTTTCGTCAAGAGGGACTGCGGTTCCGGCAGGATGATGCGCCCACCGCCTTCGAGATATCCGAATAACCGTTCGCGATCGCCTATGGACAAATTCTGCTGCTCCCCAAGCAGCGCGCGCGCCCGATCGAGCGCTTCGGTATCGCCCTTCTCCAGGTAGCGCTTGCGCAAGTCCGCATACATCCGCGCTGCCTTACGCCCCATCTTCTTGACGGCCGCCTGCGATTGCTCTTCAAACCCGGGTTCGCGACCGAACACGTGGTTGAAGCGGCGGGCAATTTCCCGCGTCAGTTCGACGTGTGCGACTTGATCGGCGCCGACCGGTACCTTGCCGGCACGGTACATGAGGATGTCGGCCGATTGCAGCAACGGATAGCCTAGAAACCCGTACGTCGCCAGGTCCTTGTCGTTGAGTCTGACCTGCAAATCCTTGTAGCTCGGTACCCGTTCGAGCCAACTCACCGGGGTGATCATCGACAACAACAGGTGCAGCTCGGCATGCTCGGGCACCTTGGACTGGATGAAGATCGTCGCCGCACCCGGATTTACGCCGGCTGCCAGCCAGTCGACGACCATGTCGAAGGTGTGCTGCTCGATCTCGCGCGTGTCATCGTAGTTCGTGGTCAGCGCGTGCCAGTCGGCAATGAAGAAGAAGCACTCGTATTCGTGCTGCAACTGCACCCAGTTCTTGATCACGCCGTGGTATTGACCTAGGTGCAGACGCCCGGTCGGGCGCATACCAGAGAGCACCCTTCGGCTTGAATCGCTACTGTTCACGACGATGCTCTTCCAGCGGGCACCCTTCCCTCCCGCGAGAAACCAGAGGGAGGATGAGTTTCACTGCTGCTCAAGAGAGCCCTCATCGAACCAACAAGCTCGCATTATACGGCGCAAAGGTCGGACAACAACTGTTCACTCGAACTGTCCCGACCCCTGACGTACCACTGTCGGCCGACTCGAGGTGAGGTCGACGACAGTCGTCGCCTCGACCCCGCAATGACCACCTTCGATGACAAGGTCGACCACGTGCTCCAAGACATCGCGAATCTCTTGCGCGTCGGTCAAAGGCTGTTCATGTTCCGGCAGACGCATGGTGGTTGTCATCATCGGTTCGCCAAGCGTCTCCAACAGAGCCAGCGCGATGGTACTACTCGGCACCCGCAAGCCAATGGTTTTGCGTTTTGGATGTACGAGCCGACGCGGTACTTCGCGGGTCGCCGGCAGCAGAAAAGTAAACGGCCCCGGAGTGTAATGCTTCAGTATTCGATAGCTGGCCTTTTCCACCCGGGCATAGGTCGAGACCTCGGACAAGTCTCGGCAGGTCAGCGTAAAGTGGTGATGTCTGTCCAGCCGCCGTATTTGACGAATCCGGTCGAGGGCTGCCTTGTCGCCGATGTGGCAACCGAGCGCATAGGTTGTGTCCGTCGGGTACACGACCAATCCCCCGTCGCGAACGATATCAACCGCCCGCTTCAGCAGACGGGGTTGCGGATGGGACGTGTGCATGACGAAATATTGACTCACTTACCCTTTATAACCTCTTGGCTGCATATTGTCGTTCGTTCGCCTCACCAGAAAAATGTTGCTAATGTTGCGCCGTGCTCAATCGCACCTCTCGTAACCGTTTGCCAAGGAATCAATGAGTCAACTGCTGGATTTTCTGCCCATCGTCGTATTCGTGGCGGTGTTCTTCACGATGGACATCTATTGGGCAACCGGAGCGTTGATGGTCGCCGTGACCCTGCAAGTCGTCGTCTATCGCCTCAGCGGCAGGCCCATCGGTCGAGAGTTACAGCTCACTTTCTGGGCCAGCATGGTGTTTGGCGGGCTGACCCTGTTTTACCGGGACGAAACCTTCATCCAGTGGAAACCGACCATCATCAACTGGTTGTTGGCGGCGTCTCTCCTCACTAGCCACTTCATGCGCAAGAACCTGATCGAAAAGCTGCTCGGTAGCAGGATGCGGTTGCCCGCATCCGTTTGGGTGAGGATCAATCTGGGCTGGTCGGCCGGGTTCTTCTTGGCAGGTGCCCTGAACCTGGTCGTGGCCTACAACTTTTCCATGCAGTTCTGGGTCACCTACAAGCTTGTCGGCGGCTTCGCCCTGACGTTCACATACATTGCCTTGACCACGCTGTACTTGCACAAGCTGGGGCTACTCGAAGCAAGCCTGGGCGACGAACGGGTTGACACGACGAAAGGGAGTAACGTTGAAGAACATCGCTAAGCTAGTCCTCGCGCTCGGGTTGCTGAGCAGTACAACTGTTGAGGCAGAGACCAACTACGTCTCGGACACTCTTACGGTACCCCTACGCAGCGGGCCGTCCAACGCGCATCGTATCTTGCATCGCGGCTTACCGAGTGGCACGCGGTTAGAGGTCATTGGTCGTGACGAAGAATCCGGCTTTACTCAAGTTCGTACGGATCGCGATACCGAAGGTTGGGTGCCCACGCAATATCTCGTCACCCAACCCATTGCCCGCGATCAGTTGATAGTGGCGCGCGCGCGGATCAGCGAACTCGAAAACACCGTCGAACAGCAGCGCGACGAGGTCGACGATCTCACCCAAGGCAAAGGCGCCACAGAACAGACCAATGCGTCGTTGAACCGCCAGGTGCAGGACCTTCAGCAAGAACTCGACGAGATCAAACGCATCTCCAAGGGCGCCATCGATGAGCACTCGACAAACCTACGGTTGACCGATTTGAACGCGCGCCTACGTGAAGAACTGGACGACCTGACAGAGGCCCTCCAACGTACGGAGGACAACCTGCAGCAGCGTTGGCTGATGATCGGCGGCGGGCTGGTATTGCTGGGTCTGTTGATGGGCGTGGCCATCAAGGCACGACCCCGGCGCAGCGCCTGGACGTAAGGGCACTACTAGTGATGGCCTTGAGCGTCAACCTCAACAAGGTTGCCTTGGTACGCAATTCCCGCGAAGGCGACTCACCGAGCGTCGTGCGTGCGGCCGAAACCGTACTCGCCGCCGGCGCCCACGGCATCACCGTGCATCCGCGTCCCGATCAACGTCACATCCGACCTTCGGACGTTACCGGCTTGGTGGCGTTGTTACGCGGCTATCCGGGCATTGAAATCAACATCGAAGGCAATCCGTTCGCTGGACCACGCGACAACGGCTATCCCGGATTCGACGCGCTGATCGAGACCGCCCGGCCTCACCAAGCGACCCTGGTGCCGGACGACGACAATCAGCTGACGTCCGATCACGGCTTCGACTTGACCGGCGACAATGCGGCCCTTGCAGAGAAGATCGCTCGCTACCAGGGCCTGGGTGCCCGCGTGAGTCTCTTCATGGATCCTACGCTCGAGCAGATCGCTTTGGCGAAAGACATCGGCACGGACCGTATCGAGCTCTATACCGGTCCGTTCGCCGCCACCGTCAAGACACTCGGTATCGATCATGACGACAGCGTGGCTTCACTCGAAACGTATCTCCACGCCGCACGCTACGCTTCACAATTGGGCCTTGGCGTGAACGCCGGACACGATCTGGACCTCGAAAACCTGAAACTGTTCCGGCAAATCACCGAAGTCTCCGAGGTCTCGATCGGCCACGCTCTAATCACCACGGCATTGGAACGCGGATTGAGTGAGACCGTGCGCGCATTCTTGAAAGTGCTGGCTGGCTAAACCAGAATGAACGGCATGACAAAACGTGTGTGCCTATTTCTCACGGTCCTCGCGTTGGGGTTGTACCCTGCAGCAGCGACGCCTGCCGACCCGCTGCCGAAAGTGCGCTTCGAGACGAGCGTGGGTGATTTCGACATCGAGCTATATCCCGCCGACGCGCCGCAAACCGTGGCTAATTTTCTGCGGCTCGTGGACGACAACTTTTATGCGAGTTTGATCTTTCATCGCGTCGTCGCCAACTTTGTCATCCAAGCCGGTGGCTATGATGCAAAGCTGAACCCTCGCAATGCTCCTCGCACCGTGGTGAACGAATCGTTCAACGGGCGCACCAACAGCAAAGGCACGATCGCCATGGCGAGGCTATCGGACCCCGACTCGGCGGACGCGCAATTTTTCATCAACGTCAACGACAACGGACAGCTCGACGCGACGCCCGGACGGCCCGGCTACACAGTGTTTGGCAAGGTCATCGACGGCATGGACGTGGTCGTCGACATCGAACTGAGTAACACGCATCTAGCCGGGGGTATGGCCGGGGTGCCGACGGTGCCCATCACCATTCACCGAGCCGCCCGCATCCAGCCCTAAAGATCCCGAATCCGGGCATGGTAGAATGCCCGGCTTTTTACGCATTACCCTATTGGAAACGTCACCTATGCGCACCTATGTCATCGTCATCGCCAGCGCGCTTTTACTTGCTGCTGCCGTGACCGAGCTAACCAATCGCCTATGGCCCGAGAGCTATCTCGCTCTCTTACTGCTTTGCTTCCTGGCATTAACCGTCAATGGCCTGTTCAACGCGCGCCTCGCTCACGCACCGGCGCCTGCCGCCAAACCCAGCCGCCCGCAGACCAACCGGTCACGCGGCCGATCGAGCAGACCGAGTCACCCAAAACAGAAGTCTAGCGGCAAACGGGAGGAGGGTACGGTGAAGTGGTTCAATCGCACGAAGGGCTTCGGTTTCATCGTCCGCGAGTCGGGCGATGAGATTTTCGTGCATCAACGTTCCATTCAAGGTGACCGCGACGACAACCGACGTCCGGTACTGCGCGATGGCCAAAAAGTGTCCTTCGAAGTCGCCGAACGCGACAAAGGGCTACAAGCCGAGAACGTCGCACCGCTCTAACGTGAATCCCAGAGCCTTGCTAACCGAACGCTTCGAAGCCGCCCTCGAGGCGTGCGGCTCGGACGCTCCTGCCTTGGTGCAATCCGCGAGCAAGCCGGAGTTTGGCCACTACCAAACCAACGGCATCATGGCGGCGGCAAAGCGCATGGGAACCAATCCACGTGACCTCGCGGCCAAGGTAGTCGGGCAGCTTGCCATAGCAGATATCGCTGAAGGTGTGGAGATCGCCGGTCCCGGGTTCATCAATATCACGCTAAGCGATGCGTTTCTGGCAGAGCATCTCGATGTCGATGCGCCGCTCGTGCAGCCAAATGCCGATGTTCAGCGCGTCGTCGTCGACTATTCCAGCCCCAATCTGGCCAAAGAGATGCACGTGGGGCACCTGCGCAGCACCATCATTGGTGACGCCATCGCACGCGTTCTCGAAGCATTGGGCCATACCGTGGTGCGCCAGAACCACGTCGGCGATTGGGGCACCCAGTTCGGCATGCTGTTGGCATACCTTCGGGAATCCGGCGCCGAATCGAGCTTGCTGAGCGACCTGGAAGAATTCTACCGAGCGGCCAAGCAACGCTTCGACAACGACCCGGAGTTCGCGCAGCGAAGCCGGTCCATGGTTGTGGCACTGCAAGGCGGAGACGCCGACGCCCGAACTCAGTGGCAACACTTCATCGACATCTCGCTCGCGCACTGTCAGGCGGTCTACGACCGATTGGGGACGACGCTGACGCTTGCCGATGTACGCGCCGAGAGCGCCTACAACGACGAGCTGCCCAGCATCAAGGACGCACTGGCGGCACGCGGGCTGCTGACCGAATCGGACGGGGCGCAGTGCGTTTTTCTCGACGAGTTCAAGCGCAAGGACGGTACGCCGCTACCGGTAATCGTACAAAAATCCGATGGCGGCTACCTGTACTCGACAACCGACCTCGCGGCCATTCGCTACCGGGCCGACCAACTCGACATCGATCGAGTCCTGTACTTCACCGACGCGCGCCAAGCGTTGCATTTTCGCCAGATCTTCGCCGTTGCCGCAAAAGCCCGGTTCAAACCGCAGAGCATGAGCCTGGAACACATGCCATTCGGCAACATGCTCGATAAGAACGGCAAACCGTTCAAAACGCGCGCGGGCAGCGTCGTCAAGCTGACCGAACTCTTGGACGAAGCGGAACAACGCGCGCTCGCGTTGGTGGAGCAGAAAAACCCCGAAATCGATACCGCGGAAGCATCCCGCATCGCCAAGGCGGTCGGCATTGGGGCGGTGAAGTACGCCGATCTATCGAAGCACCGCACCAGCGACTACGTCTTCGATTGGGATCTGATGCTGGCCTTCGAAGGCAACACCTCGCCCTATCTCCAGTATGCGTTCGCGCGCATACAGAGCATATTCCGTCGCGGCGAGATAGATGCTGAGCGCCTGACCGGCAAAGCCATGCCGGTGGCCGACGTCGAGCGCGATCTTGCCGTCGTGCTATTGCGATTTCAGGAGGTGTTGGAACAGGTCGCAGCGGAAGGCTTACCCCACCTGTTGTGTGGCTACCTCTACGAACTCGCGACCAAGTTCACCCGCTTCTACGAGCAGTGCCCAATTTTGACGGCCGAGGGTGAGGCCAAGCAGAACCGTTTGCGTTTCTCACGACGAACTGCGCGCACGCTCAAACAGGGATTGAACCTGCTCGGTATCGAAACCCTCGACCGCATGTAGGCGCCTTTCTGCGCGAAGGCGAAGACCCTCTCGCTACGCGAAATGGTCGCATCCGAGGTACTGGAAGTTAGGCCTTGGCGAGTTGTGGGATCGAATAGGACTTCAGTTCGTCCACGAAATCGCGCAACGTCTGCATGCCGGTCGCTTCCGCATCCCGACACCACTGCACCAACGCGTTCAACAACTCGTCTGCGTTGCCGCCGCGCTTGGCCCAGACTTCCTGGAGGCGCACACGCATCTCGTAGATGACCTTGATATCGTGGCTTGATGCGACGATTCGGTTAATTTTTTCGCGGCCGGCTGCATCGACGAGCGAATCGTGGCGACACAATATCGATCTGCCGCGCCGCAGCAGGTCGCGAGTCGCGTGATCGGCCTTTTCGTATTCCTGTTTGATCAAGGGCTTGACCACGTCGTCACGGTACTTCGCCATGAGGCGGAAACGATCGTTCAGAACCGCCCACGCGGTATCGATGTCGAGGGTGCTCTTGCCGGGCACCTTCTCGACGATCGGGCCGGTGCTCTTCGGTTTTGCGAGCCGCAAAACCTGGAAAATGCGCAACCACATCCAGCCCAGGTCGAACTCCCACCACTTCTGCGAGAACTTGGCAGAATTCGGGTAGGTGTGGTGGTTGTTGTGCAACTCTTCACCGCCGATGAAGATGCCCCACGGGACGATATTGGTGGCCGCGTCCGGGCACTCGTAGTTACGGTAACCCCAGTAGTGGCCGATCCCGTTGATCACACCGGCGCCGAAAAACGGTATCCACACCATCTGCAGCGCCCAAATGGACAACCCGATCGCACCAAACAGAACCACGTTGATGATGAGCAGAATCGCTACGCCTACGTAGTTGAAGCGGCCGTAGAGGTTGTGTTCCAGCCAATCCTCCGGGCAGCCGGAGCCATAGCGTTCCATGATCTCAGGCTTAGCGGCGGCATCTCGATAGACGTCGGCGCCTTGCCACAATATTTTGCTCAGGCCTTGTATCTGAGGGCTGTGTGGATCTTCCTCGGTCTCGCAGGTCACATGGTGCTTGCGGTGGATGGCGGTCCATTCCTTAGTAATCATACCGGTGGTCATCCAGGACCAGAACCGGAAGAAGTGCTGCAGCCCCGGATGCAAATCGACGGCTCGATGCGCCGAAAAACGATGCAAGTACACCGTTACCGTGACGATGGTGATGTGGGTAACGACCGCCACATAGGCGACCACGCCCCAGGCCGACAGGTCCCAAAGTCCGGTACTAAGCCAGTCCAATATGCTCAACGTATAACCTTCCATTTCTTTAGTTTAGCGTGTCCGGGTTGCCTGTAATTGCGCTGCGGCAATTTGGCGGCGGATTGTGCCAACAACCCAAGCACAATACCAGCTTGCAAATCCGCCAAGCATCAGTATATGCCCCTAGGTGTCAACCCGCAGGCCCCGGAAAATGGCAGATTCGAGGCTTGAGAACTCCATCATGCTGAAGTCATACAATGTGAGAACCGCATCATGTTTACCACTCTCATCAGCCCCAACGACCTAGCGGGCGAACTTTCCACGTTCCGCATCTTGGACTGCCGCGCAGCGTTGGGCGACCCGGAGTACGGCAAAAGGGTTCATGCAGAGGGCCATATTGAAGGTGCCTTGCATGCGGATCTGCAACGCGACCTAGCTGGCGCTCCCGGGACTGGGGGGCGCCACCCACTGCCTGATGCAGAGGCTCTTTGCGCGACGTTTCGACGTTGGGGCATCAACGATGACGATCAGATCGTGGTCTACGACGATGCCGGCGGCGCATTCGCTGCGAGAGCCTGGTGGCTTGCCCGCTGGCTCGGGCACCCGGCGGTCGCCTTGCTCGACGGCGGTCTGGCGACCTGGCCGGGAACACTGATCACCGACCTCCAACATCCAACACCCGGCGATTTCACGCGACGGCCGGCATTGACACAAACGGTGCAGGCGAGCGACGTTCTCGCCAACATCGGCCAATTCACGCTTATCGATGCACGCGCCCAGGTGCGTTTCGACGGTGTCGAAGAACCCATCGATCCGGTTGCCGGGCATATCCCGACTGCCCATTGCCGGCCGTTTCAAGGCAACCTCGACGCAAGCGGCCGCTTCCTGGATGCCACGGCTCTCGGCAAGCGTTTCCGCGGTCTCGGCACGAACCCGGTCTGTTACTGTGGATCCGGCGTCACCGCCGCTCACAACGTACTCGCGATGCGTGTTGCGGGATGGCCGGAACCTGCCCTTTACCCCGGTTCGTGGAGCGAATGGATTGTCGATCCGGAGCGTCCGATCGAATCGTGATAGAGCCTGCCTGCCTCACTTGGCGCGGCGGCCAACCCTACTCGACAACGTTCGAAGACATCTACCACGCAGCCGACGCGGTCGAGGAGGTCAAACGGGTATTCCTGAATCCCGCCAACCTGCAAGAGAAGCTCAACCAGGCAGCGGTACGACAAACGACGTTGCATATCGGCGAACTCGGTTTCGAGTGAAAAGGTTCGGCCCGGCCGTCACGAAATGTCGTTCAGCACCCGCACGTTGATCACACTGTCGATGGCACACAACTCTTCGATGAGCTCGGGTACCGGCTCCGAGGCAACGTCCAGCAGGTTGTAGGCGACGTCATCGCGACTTTTGTTGAGCATGTCGATCACGTTGATTCCGCGCTCCGCGAGTACCGACGTCATCTGGCCCAACATACCGGGCACATTCCGATTGGTCACCGCCAGTCGATAGCCGCCGGAGGGCTCCAAACTGACCTTAGGGAAATTCACGGAATTGGTGATGTTGCCGGTCTCCAAGAAACTGATCAGTTGATTGGCTGCCATCACCGCACAGTTCTCTTCGGCCTCATCCGTGCTTGCGCCTAAGTGCGGTGTCAGGTGCACCCTCGGATCGTTGGTGAGCCCCGGCACCGGGAAGTCGGCGATGTAACGGGAGACCGTGCCATCGTCCAAGGCGCGCTTCAGCGCAGCGGTGTCGACGATCGGTTGACGAGCAAAATTCAGCAACACGCTGCCCGGCCGAAACGAACGCAAGCTCGCGTCGTTGATCAAGCCCTGCGTCTCCGCAAGCAGCGGTACATGCAACGTGACAAAATCTGCCCGCGCAAACAGGCTTGGTAGGTTTTCCATGCGCTGCACTTCGCTCGGCAGCCGCCAAGCCGCGTCGACCGAGATCGCCGGGTCAAAACCTATTACGTCCATCCCCAGGTCGAGGGCCGCGCGCGCAACCAGCGAGCCAATGGCTCCCAGACCGACGACGCCCAACGACTTGCCATATAGCTCGCGGCCTTTGAACCGCTGCTTCTCGGCCTCGATCAACCGGTTGAGCTCCGCTTCGTCCTTCACATCGGCCAGCGTCGTCACGTACTGAATGCCGCCCACCACATCGCGCGCCGCGATCAACAAGGCGACCAACACGAGTTCCTTGACCGAATTGGCGTTGGCACCGGGCGTGTTGAACACCACCACGCCCCTCTGCGTGCAGGCTTCGACCGGAACGTTGTTGACGCCCGCACCCGCACGCGCAACGGCGCGTACGCTCGCGGCGAGTTCCGACGTAGCCAGTTCATGGCTTCTCAGCAAGATGCCGTGCGGATCGGCAATTTCACTGCCAACTGAATACCGATCGGGAGCAAAGCGGTCGAGCCCTCGATCCGAAATCTGATTGAAGGTGCGTATCTTGTACATCTGTCTTTTGTTGCCTAGGTGGCTAAGGCCGAGTCAAAGCGAGGACGTATGCGTGCCCCCGCCCGAAGGACCGGTAAGCTTACGCGCTCACCTGCTTCTCGAAAAGCGGCTTTTGGACTTCGGACAACGTTGCTGTCGGGGGTTTTCCCCCACGTGCCGTCGGCGTTAGAATGTGAGAATTCGAGAACCAGAACTCAAGTTTCTCTCGGCCGACGGGCAAAATATGAGCCTACCGTTACAAAATCAGCATCCTGGCCGCAAACAGCCCAGCCAAGCACGCGGCCGGCAGAAGTACGAGGCGCTGTTGGCCGCGACTGCAAGCCTGATGGAGGAGCAGGGCTACGAGGCCCTGACCACCAAGGCCATCGCAGCGCGGGCGGACAGCGCCATTGGCTCTTTCTATCAGTTCTTCTCCAACAAGGAAGCTGCCGTCAACGCCTTGGTGCAGGGCTACCGCTCCCGTATCCGAGATTTCCTAGGGCAAAGCGTTGCCCGAGCGGCGGATGGTGGGCTCAACAGCGACGATGTCGAAAACATGATCGTCGGGCTGGCCGAGATCTACCGGGATCTGCCCGGCTTCGGGGGTATCTGGGCAGGCAACTTCGAGGATGGCCCCCTGAAAAGCCAGGCACAAAGATTGCAACGCGAGGTGTTTGACGGGATGAACGCCGCCCTACGCGTCGCCTTCCCGGAAGTATCGGTAGAGGACCGCGAACGCTGCCTGGCGACGACGCTCGAGACGGCCAAGCATCTACTGGCAAACGCCGAGGACCCGGAGCGAACCTTCACCGAGATGCGGCGGATGTTGGGACTGTATATCGCTTCTTACTTCGGGTAGGGCGTTGGCCTCCTACCTGTTCGTTTCACATACCTTGTACAAAGCATCGACCAACAGGTCGACGCTCGGCAACGCCTCGAAGCGCGCTACTTTCTGGGTCCACTCAACCTTCTGACTCAACATCTCCGAGACCGCGCGTACCAGTCTGTCGGCATCGAGCACGGCTTCCTCGAGCACGCGGCTGTATCCGGCACGTTCCGCGAAGGTGGCGTTCTCGATCTGGTCGCCCCGGCTGGCCGCACGTGAC